>JAERSJ010000202.1 GCA_016845825.1 Methanobacteriota archaeon | reverse complement strand
GTTGAATTTGTATCTCTAGGTGGATGTTGCGAACTGTTGAACCTTCTTGAACTGCTGTAGTAGCATATCTTTTACTTCCCATAAGGGAAATTTTAGAACCTGCTGAAATTGTTGTACCTGTTGGCTCCGTTGGGTGATAGTGGAGTAAAGGTATGATTGCAGTTTTGTTAGGTTCGATTTCTATGACTCTTTTTAGGGAGTGTTTTCGTACCTCAAAGTTTGCGCCTCCTTTTTGAAATATTGCGCCGCCTGTGGCAGTGATTGAGGATCTTCTAGATCCGGGTCTTCTGTAAGGCAATTTAATATCTCCTATAGGAGCGTGTTTTTCGTCTACGTGATCTGGCTTTCTGGGCTCTGGTCATGTAGCGATAGCTGATGTAAGGCATGATGTATGTGTGTGTGTATAGTATGTAAGTAATAAAAAAGATTAATGAGCGCTGTTGCTATAGTCTACTGACATATTGTGGTCTGCCTACATATTTGCTACCCATTGTCCAATTAAGTGGGTTAGCGTGATAGCCTACCGTTGTACCTCCTGCATACATTACTCCGAAACCGAATGGGTGATTAGAGAACCTTTTGAAAGCTCCAATTGGAAGTCTTGAAGCTATGTTGGTGAAAGCTAGTCCTACTCCTATTGGTATGAATGGTATAGCCATTATTTTGGAACCCTCGTGTTTAGATATAATATATGTTCAATAAATGATGAACCGTCTGTATTATCTGGTGTTCCTTCTTCTTCTCCTGAACCGCTTGAACCGCTTGAACCGCCTGAAGAGCCGCCTGAAGAGCCGCCTGAAGTAGGTGCGTCAGATGTTGGAGAAACCATGTCATAAGGGGAAGTAAGTAAATTGATTGTTTCGTACCAAGTACCAGAAAGAGTTTGACCTAAAGTGAATTTTAAAACATCGTCAACATAGAATTTGAAAGTAGAACCGTCTAATTGTAATCTGATATTATCACCAGCGGATTTAGGAATAGTATTACTTTGAACAGAACCGCCCCATTCTATTGAATAAGTGGAGTGTGTTGATATTACTTGAACTTTTAAATCGATAGTAACAGGGGATTCAGAATGTACTCCTGTAGAATAACCGAATAACATAGAATGAGAATCTGAAGGGACAGTCCAATACATATTGTAATCTGAAGTTGAAGTGATTGTTTTATCATCAGCACATATGAAGGCATTCCAGCCAGCAGAACCTGTTTTGTTGATCTCTGAAGTAGTGGAATCGTAAGAAATGTTTGAAGAAGATTTAGAATTGTTCCAATTTACATCCGTCATGATTCTTTAATTCGGCTTTTGTGTATTTATGTAATAATTTTAAGTCCTTCTCGTTTAACTCGAGTTTTTCAAGGACTCGGGGATGATAATCGCGTAATCCGCGTGTAAGATTTTTCGTTAAGACAAGTCTCTTTATTTGCTCTTGTAGATAAATATATTGCATCTGTCGGCTCCAAGCAAGGACGTTGTAAGTTGCTCCATAAGTTGTAAGTCTTCGACCTCGTAGCTTCCAAATCTGCGATACTGAGCCAGTCGTCTGGTAGTCATTTTTAACAGTATTCTTATTGTAGATTTCTTTAGTGATATATTTGAGACAGTATCTGAATCCGTATTCTGGGTGATTGGCATTTTTTAGTACTTCAGCTTTACAGTGACCGTGCGTCCACGTATCTTCGAGTAATCTAAAAAGCTTAGTGTCGATATACTTGTAATTTTCTGTCCGAATTGGTGGATTGATGTGAAGAAGGATATGAACATGAGGATCCTTTGAATGGTGTTGTTCGATAGTGCGTATGTGGTTAATTGTGAGTTTAGGTAAACGTCGTCTAAGATTCTGAATGTATCTATTACAAAGCTTGTTGACAGATTGCCATCTTGTGTGCTTACAACCTTGATCTCGACTGAAAGTGAGCGTGATAAAGAGGTAGTTTGTGTATCCATACTTCAACAAAGGTTGGTGGTTTGAGGTTTAATTTAAAGATTCGTGACTGAATGTTTAACCCCCCCTGTTTTATGAAAAAATGGGGAGAGGAAAGAATAGGCTTATTAGGCTCCGCCCGTCTAGGGGGGTTTAGCTTTTGTGCCTAGATTAGTTTTAGTTCTTTTCCAAGTAAATTGAATACTAGAATGAGTGTCAAGAGCTTGGGAAATGAGCATGAGTTGAAGATTTTTTCCATTAAGATTGACATGAAAAAGGTAGGGGGTTTGAGTACATAAGTTATTGAACTAGAGGTATCTCAGTGAATGATTCTTTGATTTCTACTTTTAGCACGTCTGTGTCATCAGTGGTTGATGAAGCGTCGTTCATGATAACTAATCCATAGAACATACCACTGTTTGATCTTGTACATTTAGCTGGTACTTTTTCCCATCTGTCGTATAATACCGGTTGTCCACCGTACATAACGTTCTTTCTGATGTTTTTCCACCAATGTTTGATAACGTCACCGTTGTCGAAGGAATCCTTTGTCATACTGTTTTGTGGTAATGGGTTGTTGTCTATACCTGTTGAACCTGAGACTGCTGTAGCTGTTGGGCTTGAAGCTTCGTCTGTGATTTTGACTTTACCATCTACTGTATCTGGGGTCATTCCGTATATTTGGTCACCTTTGATATCGTGGAAGGAAGTCATGATTCTTCCTGTATAGAAGTCGCATATGGCTGAGCTAGATAACGTCTTCGGTTGAATTTGTATCTCTAGGTGGATGTTGCGAACTGTTGAACCTTCTTGAACTGCTGTAGTAGCATATCTTTTACTTCCCATAAGGGAAATTTTAGAACCTGCTGAAATTGTTGTACCTGTTGGCTCCGTTGGGTGATAGT
>JAERSJ010000201.1 GCA_016845825.1 Methanobacteriota archaeon | reverse complement strand
GAACCTGAAACAACTGGACTTTCACCATACCTAAGCTTTGGCTGCTTATCGCCTAGATTACTGTGGAAAGAAACCGAAAAATGCTACCGCAATGGAGGTCACACACAACCGCCTGAATCTATGCACGGGCAACTTATGTTTAGGGAAATGTTTTACATTTTATCAAGAGCTGTAGAAAACTGGGATTCCGATACGAATAATTCAATGTGTAAAAAAATAGAATGGGGAGATTTTGATCAGAATAAAATGGAATTATGGGAAAAAGGCCAAACTGGTTTCCCATACATCGATGCGATGATGAGGCAATTAGACGCAACCGGATGGATGCACCACTTGGGAAGGCATGCCGTATCTTGTTTCCTAACTAGAGGACAACTGTGGCAGCATTGGGAGCAGGGTAGAGACGTGTTTGATAGGAAATTAGTCGATGCCGATTGGGCGCTAAATAATGGAAATTGGTTATGGCTATCTGGGGTCGCGCCCTTCTCTATGCCTTATTTCAGACTTTACAATCCCTGCCCAGATGGGAAGTCTAGCCTGAACGTTGAGACTAAAAATGCTGAATTTGTAAGATATTGGGTTCCTGAACTGAAAGACTACCCTTCAAAGTATATTTTTGAACCGCACTTAGCCCCGACTCCGATACAAGAAAATGCAAGGTGTATTATTGGGAAAGATTATCCTGAACCTGTGGTTGATCGTAAAGTGGTAGCTAAAGAAAACTTAGCAAAATTTAAAGCCAGCCTTGCAACGTTAAAATAATTTAAGAATAATGTGTCCAGCCTTCTGGAATATATGCATGACTTAATGCCATCACATACAAAAAACAAAGCCCTAAGAATATTATCCTAAGGGGTCTAAATGTTGGCGTAAAAATATTAAGCCAAAAGTAAGAATAGAAGAATAATAGCAAAAATCCCTCTATTGAAGGCAGGTAGCCTGCTACATCGCCTTCACCAAAACCCCACCAATTTCCCCAAACTGTAGGCTCCATTCTTTGTTCAGCCCCTCCGGAACCAAATACCCACTTATCAAATTGAATGTTTGGAGCTGTGGCCTGTCCTCCGATTAATAGCCTGACTAATCCCTCTAATATTCTCAATGGTGCAAAAAATACTATCCAAACAGGATAGCTAATGTATGGCAGCATTCCCCATATTGTCATTATTACTCCGAAGATTGCTTTTCCTCTCCAATTCTGAAGAAATGCTGGAGTAGAAAGCTCTACGCTTGTTGACTCATACAGAGGTTTGCTAGATTCTTCACTCGATTTTACTGAACTGCCTTCTTTCCATTTGCGATATGCTTCGCTATTTTGTGAAATATCGCCATTTGAGTTCGATTCATAAGACGAAGAAGACCAATTTCTTGGTGATGCTGAGCCTGGCCAACTACCTAATTGACTAGGATTTTTCTCATTAGATGAAGCTGGGCGTAATCGATCTAATGGTACGCTCCCCTCAAAGTCTCCGTCATCAAAACGGATATCAAATGTATTCCCATTAATTGATGCAACTGTTCCTCTAAAGTTGATGCCTCGATTTTGCCAATTACATTCAACTCTGTCGCCAACTCTAAAAGACATTGTTTTGGTACTATTGTTCCCTAATTAAGCTCTCTATTACTTTCAAACCATCTGTTAAACAAGCAGGCCCTGGTTGAAGAATGATGCTAGAATCGATTTCGTGAATCCTATTATTATTTATTGCCGTGATTTGATTCCAACCTTCTCTCTTCTTGATAGAATCAATATCAACTGGCTTACCGCACCATGAAGCTAAGATTACATCTGGGTTTTTCTCTATCACATCTGACCATTGAATCTCACGCTCCATTGCTAGTTTTCCATGAGATTTATTTGCAAAGATATCTTCTCCACCGGCTATCTCGATTAGTTCACTAACCCATCTTATGCCTGAAAAAGTAGGATCGTCCCATTCTTCAAAATACACTTTAGGCTTATTTTGAATTTTATCTGATTTTTCTCGAAATTTATCTAATCTTTTTTTGTAGCCATCGACCAATTTCTGTGCTTTGTCTTCGACTGATACAATGCGCCCAATAGTCAAAATTACTTCTAGAATTTCTTCAATACTTCTTTGATTAAAAATTAAGACTTGCAAATTAGCTTTGATTAGTTTAGCTGCTAAATCGCCTTGAATATCACTAAAGCCTATTACTAAATCTGGTTTTAACTCGCTAATTTTTTTAACGCTTCCGTCAACAAATGCGGAAACTATTGGATGGTTTTTCTTTGCTTCCTCGGGTCTTACAGTATATCTACTAATTCCAACTATTCGATGTTGCTCTCCTAATAGATATAGAATTTCCGTAGGCTCTTCAGTAAGGCAAATGATTCTCTTTGGACCTTTGATTTCCATTCTTTCAATCATATCAGCTTTCAAACCCTATTAATTCCATAAATAAGATTACAGCCCCTCCTAACGCTGATCCAATTAAATTCATCCAGAAAACGGAAGGCCAATGCTCTTTAGACCTCCAATCAAAATGCTTTCTGCTCCAATACTTTTGCTTTAGCCAGCAATTGGACGAATAAATCATTAGAATTACACCCAGAATCAGGCGTGCAATTCCTAATGTTTCCATCTAATTCCTGAATCTGCGACTTACGAATAGTAAAGATGCGCCAGCTGCGAGTATTCCGAATCCAGGAAGCTCATCTGAACTTTCATCAAGTACTTCTGTAGAATCAAATTCAATTAATTCTGTTTTCTCTGGATTTTCTGGATCTGCATTTTGTTCAACTTTTTCTTCTGCTACAGTATGAGATATTGGTTCCATCTCAACCGTGTAACCATCTTCACGTAAGTTGGGCATATTCATATTGATGTATGCTGGATGTCCAGTATCTGCATCATGGAACCAGATAATTTCAGAATCACTAAATAAATCGTTAGAATCGTCACCCTCATCGTGATCTTCGCCATCATGGTCTTCTCCATCGTGACCTGATCTGGCTTGACCGTCGGGTATTATTCCGCCATCATTGTCATCTTCTTCATCGTCATTTCCGCCGTCATTCTCATCGTCTTCTTCATTACAGTCATCTTCATCCCTGTCTGGATTATTTTCTGAACATCTATCTGTTGGAAGTACTTGATATCCCTCGTAAGATTCTCCAGTACTAGATTGAATACTTTCTTTTTCTCCTGTTTCAAATGCGTAGGGTATCGGTGAAAACTCTTCAATATCATGTAAGTTATATGGTCCAAAAGCAAATCTGTTGTTTTCAATTCGTAGATTTAATTTTTCATATTCTTCTTCTGCAGTCTCGTCACACTCTTCTCCTTCTTCTGCAGACTCTTGGTCATCACAAAATGCTTGGTCTGCAATTTCTTGGAATACTTCGTCCATCCATGTTTCTGGTATATACATTGGGAACATGTCATTCCACTCTGTAATTACGTCTGGAAGGCCGTCGTCGTTTCTATCTACAGTTATACTGAATGTTTCATTGTCGTGAAGTTCTTGAAGTGCATCAGTAATTCCTGAATATAATTCTTGCATTTCTGGTAACTGATCACAGTCTAAATCAGGGCAAATTGACAATTCTGGTTTTGCAAAGTCGATCACTCCGCCTATATCTCCGCTAACTGTTAGTCTGTCTAATTCACCTTCCCAATATTTATTCTCTTCTAAAGGAAGATTCATAACATTCATTGGGTTGTCTCCAAAGTCAAATAATAGATTGATGCTTAATTCGGCATCCATTGATACTACTGCAGTTTCATAAATAACGTCAAGAGTCTCATAACAGTAGCTTGCTTTTTCTTCTTCGTCTTCTTCCCAATTAGTGCAAGGAGAAACTCCGCCTTCTCCTTCATCTTCACCGTTTTCACAGTGCCATTCTCCGTCATTAACGTAGTCTAGTGGATAGGTATCTCCATTATCGCACTCAAATCTCTGATCAGTAGACCCGTCGCCGTCGTCATCTCGTGGTTCGTCGCTTCCATCTTCACAATCTTCCCAACCGTTATTTGCGTCTTCGAATGCAATGGTTTGACCGTCGTCACATTCAAACTGAGGGCCTGAAATTGCTGTCAAAATACTTTCACCTTCGTAGGTTAGATTGGGTACATTTCTAAGCGTTAAATCGCCAGAAGCTCCCAACGCTACCGTAATCTGTGTTTTTACTAATTCATGGGTGTCTTCAGTCCACCATGTATCTTCTGTAACTTTTGCAATTAAATGTACACCTCCACTCAATACCGTGTCAATCTGCTCCATAACGATTGGTTCTCCTGTGTTATTATCTAACAACGCAATCTGACCTGCATCGTCGTCGTCTCCACACTCTTCGGTATCATCATTCCAGTCTTCATCTGCACAATATGCTTTAATTTTCAAATCGTGTGTTCCTGCGGGAGGTAACATACTTGTAAATTTAGTTCCAATAACTGTGTGAGAATACAATGATTGTTCTGTTTGCATATGAATCATATTGTCAAAATCATCAATAATTTCTCCAGTATAGAAAAATCCTAATACAGCCTCATTGTTAAGCTCAAAAGAATCTAAACCTAATCCTGTCCAATTTCGAATTTGTGTGAAATTGTCACTTTCAATAAGTTCTTGTGTGATCATATTTTCAAGTTCCTCAATTTCAGGGCTTACTTCTTCCATAAGATCAATTTCTTGACCAAACGCCCATGTGTCTCCAGTAGAGAAAGTAGGTCCTTCTTCAACCGCATTAGATGCTTGAGCGCCCAAGAAGCACAAAGCAACCAATATTGCAAATGTTGTTTTTTGATACATTTTTTTCCAAGTATTGAGGTACAATACGTTGATTATCGAGTTTTGGAGCCTTATATAAAAAGTTTTCATAAATATTTTTCGAAATCTAAAGACAGTGAGACCTCTATTTCTACTGCAAACAAAGTTAAATCCAAAGAAAACAAATAAACAAAAAACAAGCCGTCGAATATCAAGATAGTTCCAGTGGAAACTAAGGTGTCTGTGTCTAACTATATTATATATCATATCTAATGTGTAGTAATATGGTTCATATATCTCAACTAATCTTAGGAGAAACAGGCTGCGTAAGCTATATCGTTCTATGTAAGAAAAGAAGAGAGTGTGCAATTATAGACTCTTTCGAAGGTTTTGAAGAAGATATTCACGAGGAACTCAAAAGGTTAAGATTCCCAATCGTAAAGCATGTAATAGATACTCATACACATGCAGACCGTAAATCTGCGTCAAGTTATTTCGCCGGAGAAAATGGATTGGATGGTGTTGTTAAAAGTGAAATGACAAAATACAAGGGTAAAAAAATAGAAACTAAAGACGGCGATATCTTAAAGATCGGAAATGCAAACTTGAAAGTAATGTATACTCCAGGACATACTTATGATCATAATTGTTACTTAATTGAAGACAACTTATTGTCTGGAGATTGTTTGTTCATTGGAGACGTAGGACGGATTGATTTAGGTGGAGATCCTCGTGAAAAAACTGAGATGCTTTACAATAGTTTGAGAAAATTAGAAAAATTACCTGGAGACACCAAAGTTTACCCTAACCATGTTGGAGCAGTTCATGCAATAGATTCTGAAGATAAATTTTCTACAATCTCAAAAGAAATGAAAAACAATGAAGCATTACAAGTCAAAGACGTGAAAGAATTTTACACATACATGACGGAAGACTGGCCTCCTAAACCAGATAACTGGGAAGAGATAGTCAAGTATAATTTAGTCGGTTAATTTCAGACTTTATTCAATTCTTCTTCCAAAATAAATACAAACAATGCAAAACCACGCAGGCACTATTGAAAATGTATAATATGTATCACTATCTATCCAGTTTCCAGGGTACGAAAT
>JAERSJ010000200.1 GCA_016845825.1 Methanobacteriota archaeon | reverse complement strand
AATCAGTTTTGTATACCTACGTTCGGCCACTATCCTGTCATTATAGATTTTGGATTTTCTTACATAAACGATATGGAAGATGGTCCTTTATGGTGTAGCATGGGGCACACGAATGTTGGTTTTATGAGCGATCGATTCGATTGGGTCGCTGATCCAAAATTGTTCCTTGTCACCGTGTCGGATGAAATGAAGGAAAAACGTGCAAATGAAAAATCAAAAACGTTTAGACGTGTTGTGAGAAATATATTTCATCCTTTGACGATAGACTGGAGAAGTGGCTGGGATAACGTGTGCAAAAAATCCGCGTCTGATTACGTACTGGACATGATAGACGGTTATAGCACTAAATCAATGTTTTTCAGTCGGTATAGTCATTATTGTATAGATATTATACAGACGCTTATAATCATTCCATTGGAGAGTCAGGATTATACGGATGTCCACAGCTCCTACGTAGCATTTTTAAACGAATGGGTAAAAATAGAAAATGAAATATCTTCTCCGTTTTATAATTTGTACATCCTCAAAGGAATAGTAGACGCGGCTAGAAGGGTTAGAGCTGCGTATATGAAGATCTCTACAAGACCCGACGCGGTGAAAACATTCAGACAAAGCACGCTGGAGTGTATCGACAATGTTGTTAACTTCTGCAGACCTAAAAACATTCATTTTGAAAAGCTGTTATGTTCGATCCTCGTGTTTTCCACAAATATAGAGGGAATACTTTATGATATTACTAGAGTACGAATGATCGAAAAAGAAAATGAATATACTCAATTGCCTCTTCAGTCGACAGCGCAAATTTACGGAGCCGTAGAGGCTAACATACCTGACTCATATGTATTTAATAAAAACACCAATGTATTGGTCATAAATAGCTGCAATGACAACTGCGATGTGTTGAATGATTTGCCGGAAGAACATTTAACTGCGATCAACAGTGTTCACCCAATGGCGCGCGGAACGTATATATATGATTTATACAAGCAGCGGTTTACGTCTAATGCCGCCAACTGAAACTATCTGGGTTTCATTCACCATAATTAGTTGCCTATTATTTTATTTTTAAATAAAATAATATATATTAATAAAAATGGCATCAGGAAAAGATGGAAGTGAATTTTCACTCAGAGCTTTTAATTCTCATTATGCATGTGCAAGTGATGAAAATTGTAGAGAAAACGTATCAACAAGTTGGAAAAATTGGGTTGAAAATACTTGTATTAGCAATTTGAATGATATTTGTAATGATAAAAGAAATTCCTTAGAATCATGTCGAGAATGTGTAAAAGATATTAACTGTGAAAATGAAGAAGTAAAAAATTTATGGTGTAAACATCCAAATATAAATCCACCGGATCCAGGTATAGCTATAGCTATTAAAAATACTGATCCAATACATGCTGTAAAAATTTATCCTGGTTGGGAACAAATTAATAGTTATTCTGCAGATTCACGAGGCTATTCAGATTCTGTATCTATAGCTTGGAATCCTAATAAATTTGTACTTAAAGATGATATACCAAAACCTAAATTATCTTATAATCCTCCTGTAGATTGTCCTAAAACAACACCAGCTAATAATCAATGTTTTAGCAGTACTTTTGATGAAAAAAAAATAGTAGGTGGATATACATATGCAATTGCACCTTTAAAATTGAAAGATGAGGATGGAGATAGTAGTTTAGGGAACTGCAAGTCAGTTTGTGTAGTTGGTGTTCATTTAGATCATGGAATGAAAAAACCTGCAGGAAAAACACAAAATTTTAAAAATAATATAAATCAATTATGTCCAACTGAAGTAAAAAATGGTTGTGTACTTGTAGCTGGTGATTTTAATGCAAGTAAAAAAGAAACTGGGACCATAGATCCTATTACACTTTTTAAACCAACTTCGGGTTTTCCTGCTCCGACTGGTATAAAAGTAGTTCCCGAAGAGAATGTATATAACAGTTGTTGTTATAGTAATTGGCAACCTCCTCCAGGAAAGACTAAAGGTGGCAACCCTGGAAAATCATATGATCGGGCCGTTTTTATAGGCCCTGGAGGTATGGTTTATCCATTATTGTATCCACATGACAAACCCTTGTCAGGTAAAAGGGCATTTTTGGAACAGCATTATTTACATAACATTGTCAACCCTGATTACAAAAAGATTCAAAATCATATGCATCTACCTATGAATTATTATGTAAAACTTCTTTCCTCTTCCCCCGCCTAGGAGTTACAGTACACCTGTTCTGGTCGCAATGTCTACCGAGCAGTATACATACCCAACTATTCGTCTGATAATTATTGCCGAGTCTTATATCATGCTCGATCGAACTTGATATGGTTCTGTGGAAATTTTCATTGTACATTTCGGGGTCGGTAGGGCGCCGATTGTCGTACATATAACGAATACTTGTTTTTACGAAGGGGTTGAAAGGTGGCGTCGCAATAACGCTATTATCGATCTTTGATGTATTCTTGTCCAGAGATGTGTACCACGTGTCCTTCTTCGTGAACGTGAAAACATCACTAGCAGCACGCGTGATCACAGATCGCGTATCAAAATAGCACCCGCCGTACACGTATAAGATGCAGTATTTCCACAGTGCTAGTCGGTGAGCATCGCTTTCGAACCCATTGTACACCTTCGCCATATTATCTCCGTAGAAATCAGTGATGAACGTCTCGCCTTGAGATCGGTCATGTATCGTAACTTGAAATTCAGGCAAGTGCATTGAAATCCGGTCTGTTATATGTTTAGGCATGGGATCCGCCTCGCTCCGCCATATGTAAATCCTGTTTGGTATGTATAACCCGTTATGGTTTGTCTTGATAACAGGAGTTATGTTATTGGCGTAATGCGCCGGACTCGAGCGAAACGCATCTGTTAGATTGCGTATCCAGGACGTGCAACTGAACTTCAGGTATTTGGTCATTGTGTATGAATCCATGACCATGACATCACCGCGATTCGGAGATGTTTTTATTGCGAGGGTCATGGCTATAGGGCCTGTAACACTGAGTACTTCATGTTTACGAGGCGACGTATACAACCCTAGAAACTTCATGAATGGTGACGGCTGCTTATACAGGTTCTGGAAATCATGATATGGTTGCCAGTGAATTTTTAAAATGTTGTCGACGACACGTTCAATGATATCCTGCAGTATGGGCGCTCCGGGCCTGGCATATATGTACCAATTCTGGTATTCACCCGCTCCTCCGAACAGATGGTTCTGCGGGCCCAATGATATTTTGCTAAGCTCCCAATGTGACACAATCATGTCTTTATCGTCTGGTATGGACGGCAATCTCGTTCGCACACAACTTTTCACATCGATGTATAGACCGCCGTACTTGTACACGATCAGATACCTTAACAAATCGGATCGGGCGGCCCCGTAGTCCGTGTTAATGAGGTTGTAGGCTTGCGTTACTTTATGGCGAGGCCCGAACTCGCTGCACATGAAGTCCTTTATCATGTCGTCGTCGTAAAATACCTGCTCCCAGTCAGGCAAAACCTTCCGAGTTTTTTGTATAATAGATTGAAGCGACACCGCACGCCCCCCGCACGTGAGCATCTCCGCCGAGGTCAGGTAAGCAGATTTGCATCGCGATCGCTCTCCTGATAGCCAGATACGGTGCACTATCTTTGGGACGTCCGGGCGGGTCCGATGTTTGGTTATAAACAGCTTATCGGGTTTTGACTCGACGAGCACCTTATAGAACAATTTGTAGTTTTCCGGGATACTCGTATGGTTTTGGAAGAATACCACAGCTACAATTACCACAGTAAGTATGAGCATTAATAACACTATCATTTATTTATACTATTTATTATTTTACATGTGTAAATAAAGATGAGTACATTACATCACCGACAAAACCGTATTGTTACGAAAGAACCTTTTTGTTTGACATGTCTAGCCGTACCTGCTGCGATAGCCGGTGCTGGCACGGCAGGCACTGGGAGTATGGTAAAAAAATCAAAAACCAGGACAATCGTGATAGGAGTAGGCATAGCCGTCTTTATCTCGGCACTTGCATGGTGTTGCGCGTACTTGATTATGCGACGTTAAATCCGTATTAATTAATGACAATTAATTAATTCACAAAGGTGCCTCGGTCATATATATACCGGGATAGTCGCCTTTTTTCCACACATGCCGCACGCGAATTCGACATCCCTTGATGTCAAACTTGCGTCCTGCCGAAACAGCACTGGCATCTCCAGATCTTCCAATCGCATAGCGCAATTCGGATCGTCACACCTGTAGTTGCGATGCATGGATTCGAGCGCCCGTTGTCGCTGCGTCCCAGGTATCCGAATGTCGAACGTGGAAGTAGACGTGCACTCGTGCGCGCGTGCGCCCATGTAGTCTTCGATTGGCTTCATGGCGCCTTGTGTTTCACGATGCATCACACCGTCCAGTCGAGGCGCATAGTAACACACGAGCTCGGTATTGTTACCAAATGACATGTCATTATCGGCCATAAGATGTTTAATTTGGTCAAGGAAAAGGCGACCTTCGTTCGTCAACGAACCATGACCGCCGCTCTCTATGTCAGCAAAATACATTGTAGGGGTGACGAAGTGACCTGCGACTACCGCCGTCACATCTGTCGTAACGGGATGTATTTTTTCAGCGACGACCCCAATGCACGTTATTAACCCGGAGATACGAATCGTAGCTCCGGGGGCACCATACACGGGAACAGAAGACGCAAGTGTGACATCGGTCACAATGTCTATATTCTGAGAGGTGGTATGTGATAACATATCGATTCAATAAGGTGACCTGTGCATCAGAATCATTTTTAATCATCGCTCATACACGGGCGACACGTGACAGCTCGATACACTTGACACTATTGCCTTTGCGTACGCGGACCCAATACGGTCCGTACGCACTCTCCTTGTACGCTGCTCCGTAGATATACCAACCATCGTCCCGGAGTCCACTGGACCTTATGATGCGAACGGTTTCGCCGTACATATCGCGGAGCTTCTCATGCGAGATGGTCGAATCCGTCATGAAATGGTTAATCTTCTGGATACACACGTCGCTGTTGCATACGACGTATCCGACGAACGGGTTTTTGTCGACGTGGATGACGTTCGTGCTTGGTTTGCTGCAAA
The DNA here is from genome assembly GCA_016845825.1 of Methanobacteriota archaeon. Classification (GTDB taxonomy): domain Archaea; phylum Thermoplasmatota; class Poseidoniia; order MGIII; family CG-Epi1; genus CG-Epi1. Next base: position 105 of record JAERSJ010000200.1, on the reverse strand, counting down.
TATCACACGACTGGTCCTTCAATAGGTATATTCGGTGAGGATAAAGTGACGGCTGAATTGTATCGAACATTTTGTTGTTAACCTAGCACACTTTAGATGGAGGAG
>JAERSJ010000199.1 GCA_016845825.1 Methanobacteriota archaeon | reverse complement strand
GGAAATTATAGATCAAGAAGAAATAGGTATGATTAATGTTGAGACACAGATTCAGAATCCCTTAGCAAGTGGAACTTTTGAAGCATATAATATGCATAATTTTTCGGTAGATAATGTCACTTCTTTCAATGTTCTAGCTAAAAGTGAAAAAACAATACAAATGATATCTCACAAAAAGATGAATGTTTTTGGCGTTTCCTTTCATCCAGAAGTAAGAAATCAGGAAATAATAACTAATTTTCTACTAATCTAAAGTTCTTTAGCGCCTTTTACTACTTTACTTGCACTTAGATTTGTAAATCCAACTACACTTGCAATATCTTCTGTAGATGCATTTTTCAAATCATCTACAGTATGAAATCCAGCGTCATACAGGTTTTCAGCTTTTACAGCTCCTAAACCTTTTATTTTTGCAACAGAAGAAACGAATGCACTTTTTCCTCCGCCAGGTCCACTTGATTCCTTAATTTCAGGGAATTTTCCACCCTGTATGTTTCTCCATTCCTTAATAATTTCAGAAACAGATTCTAAACTGCTAATGTTGGCGTTAAACCAACCATCTCTTGCATGCAAAGATTGTCTTGCCAAATCAAGTTCATCTTCCATTTCCTGAGTTATTGATAATAATCGTTCATATTTCTCGGTTTGATCTTCTATAATTCCTTGCATTTCTTTAATCTTAGGTTCATATTCGGCAGCAATTTTACTTTGCCTTTGTCTTTGAATTTCAAGGTCACGGAGCTTTGCATCTCTTTCAGTAAGTAATTCTTGTAAAGAAGTTATCATTGTTTGCCTGGTTTCAATATCAGATTCTAAGTAATTAATTCGGTCCAAAGATGCATTCAAATCTTTTTCTTGTTGTTCGTAAGCATCCCATAACTTTTCAAGTCTCTGTTGTTCCTGACCTAAGCTGTTTTCAAGCTGTGCAATCTGTTCTTCTAACTCAGCGCTCATACTAAACTCTATGTTTCAGACCACGCTACCTATTATATAATCTCCTCTGTCGATTAGACTTTGTGAAATTAACAATAGGTTGTGGTCGTTTGAAGACGAGTGATTTAGATAAAATTTTATCATTTGTAACTTCAAATCTGACTCTTGTAGACTCAAAAAGTGTTTGCGGAATTGAGCATTTACACCAAGCAGCAACTCTTTCTCTATCATCTCACAATAATGGTTTTAATCTATCTAAAGATAAATCCACAGAAGTTTTACTATATCTAACTTCATTGAGACAAATATCAAAAGCATTAAAATTGGCTGGAATTAATAAGGATACAAAAACTGTCGGCTGGGTTTACTTTGGCGAGTCTTCTCCAGATTTATCAGAAATTATTGCCGAAGACGATTCAGTTATTTCAATTAAAAGTTATGATTTTTCTAATTTAGCCAAGGATATTGATGTCAATCTTGAGGATCAGATCAAGCAAAAGATAATTATGACAAGAACTGCTATTTTACCTGTTCAACCACGCTGAAGTAATACTCTATTTGGATATTGGCTAAGTTTTTTTATCCCAACTATTAATGTTAGAACATGTCAAGCACTGACTTAATAGAAAAATTGAACGGTGGGTTAGGCTGGGAATTACGTGCAGCTGCCCTTTATTCGCATTATTCCGCGTATGTTAAGGGAATTCACAGACTACATCTCAAGCCTTTCTTTGATGAAGAAGCTACAGAATCTCATACTCATGCTGAAATGGTTAGATCTGCAATTGTTAAACTTGGTGGTACTGCAGTTACAGATAGAGATTCAACAGAGATAGTTCACACAACGGATTACAAAGTAATGCTTGAAGAATCCCTAAAAACGGAGCAAAAAGCTGCTGAAGGATATGAACAAGTACTTGCTTTGATTAAAGATGATGAAGAAATGTACGATTCAATAGAACAAATTTATTTCCAAGAACTTCGTTCAGTAGAAGAAGTTACACAGCTTCTCTAATTACTGATCTATAATATTTTCTTTAATTCCCCAGCCAATAATACATCCAATCAAGGATCCTACAATTCCAAAGAACATGAATTCTACATCAGTAGCAATCATATTCCCTAGTGAAACGCCAGGATTAACATCACCAAATGCAGTACTTGAAACAATAAACAGCGTTGCAGCTATTGAGCCTGGATCTTGTGAAGTTAATAAAGAAGTTACAAAGAATGTTGTTCCAACCATCGCAGCCAGTAGTAATGCTGAATCTCCATCTAGAATAGAATCACTTGTTCCAGGATTAATTAAATCAAATAAATAAAATCCAAGACATGCGCCAACAATCTGACCTCCGATATAAGCAACGGTAGTATCTCTATCCATTTTATCTGAAAGATAAGTGGGAATAGTTATTACAGGATTAAGGTGACATCCAGATACAGGTCCAAGAATATGTACAAGGACAAAAAGAGTCAAAGTAAGAGTAGTTAATCCAATTAAAATATGTAATGTTCCATCCCCTTCACTGACTCCTGCATTATGCGTCAACGATGAAACTCCAAAAAAAACTAAGAAAAAAGTTCCCATAATTTCAGCGCTCACAGCTTTCCAATTTGTATTTTCAAACATATAATCTCAAATGTTCATTGGGTCTTGCTTTTAATACCTACTTGTGACTAAGATGATATGATTCAGATAGCTAGTCCACAGATAGGTAAAGAAGAGAGAGAGGCTGTGGATAGAGTTTTACGTTCGGGCATTATTGCACAAGGCCCGGAAGTAGCTAAATTCGAGAAAGAATTTGCAAAGCTTTGTGGAGTTAAATATGCAGTAGCTGCATGTAATGGAACAACTGCAGGCCATCTAGTTATGTTAGCAAGCGGCATAGGTCCTGGTGACGAAGTCATCACAACTCCTTTTACTTTTTTTGCCACAGCTTCAGTAGTCATAATGGCTGGAGCTAAACCTGTTTTTGTAGATGTTGAAGAAGATGGTTTTTGTCTAGATCCTAGTAAAGTTGAAGCTGCAATTACTGAGAAAACAAAAGCTATTCACCCAGTTCACCTTTATGGGGAGTTGGCAGATATGCCTTCATTTTTGGAGATTACTGAAAGAAATAATTTGCTTTTAATTGAAGATTCAGCTCAGGCACATTGTGCAAATTCTTGGGATGGAAATGCCGGTAGCTTTGGAAAAGCCGGTTGGTTTAGTTTTTATCCAACAAAAAATATGACTACCTCAGAAGGTGGAATCATAACAACAAATGATGAAGATTTTGCTAATAAATGTAAAATAATTCGTGCACACGGTATGTCTGCACAATACCAGCACACTGAGTTTGGCTACAACTACCGTATGACCGATATCTCAGCAGCTATTGGACGTGAGCAACTTAAAAAGTTACCAAATTTTAATGCTAGACGCAGAGAAATAGCTGAAAGATATAATTCTGAACTTTCAGACTTCGTGATTACACCAAAAAACAGAAGAGGGCATGTTTTTCATCAGTATACTATTCGCTCCGATAAGAGGGATGAATTAAGAGAATTTTTATTGAATAGAAAAATAAATACTGGAATATACTATCCTAGTTTGTTGTATACTTATCCTTCTATGAAAGAATACAAATCAAGTTGTCCTAATGCTGAAACTTTGGTTAAAGAAGTATTGAGTTTACCAGTACATCCAGCCCTTTCAGATTCGGATGTTTTTGAAGTAATATCCTCAATAAAAGCATTTTTTGATTAATTTTTTCTAATAATTGATCAAATTCAAAACTCTAGTCTCTTATTTTTGGGCATAACTTTATACATTTTGTTCAAATACGATTAATGAGGCTACATTTTGTCAAATTCGTTCCCCAGATTAGGTAAACCAGCTCCACTCTTCGAAGCAGACGTAGTAAGATTTGATTCTCGCAAAAAACAAATATTTTTTGATAAAATTTCTCTCAATAAAATAATTGAAGAAAAAAAGTGGGCAGTTATTTTTTTCTATGCAAGGGATTTTTCAGATTTATGTCCTACTGAAATTCACTCATTTAATCGTAGAATAAAGGATTTTGAAAGGGCCAATTGCGTTTTAATTGGATGTTCTACAGACTCAAAGAACTCACACAAGGCTTGGATGGAAAAGCCGCGAACAAAAGGAGGAATTGATAAATTATCATATCCTTTAATGGCAGATCCTTCTCTTAGGATTTCTACTTCTTATGGAGTTATCCAGCGTTCTTTAGGCCAGGCACTAAGGGGTACTTTCATAATCAATGATGAAGGAATTTTGATGTCAATGGCAGTAAATCCAGCTTGGATTGGACGTAGTGTTGATGAAACAGTAAGAACGTTACAAGCACTGCAATCTGGGAAGTCTTGTCCCGCAGGATGGCGCCCGGGTCGAAAAACGCTATAAATTGCAAATATATTGAGTTTTTGTGAGGTACACTTAAAACCCCTTTTCCATCTATACAAAGAATATTATTATGCCAGAAAACTCAGAGGATTATAAAGCAGACCAGATTCAAGTATTAGAAGGCTTAGAAGCGGTACGTAAACGCCCTTCAATGTACATAGGCTCCACAAGCGAGGCTGGCTTACATCATTTGGTTTACGAGGTAGTGGATAATTCAGTTGATGAAGCCATGAATGGTCATTGCGATTCTATTGATGTTGTATTACATACAGATGGGTCATGTTCGGTAACTGATAACGGAAGAGGTATTCCAATTGATCCACACCCTGTGTATAAGGTCCCTGCAGTGGAAATAGTTATGACTAAACTTCATGCAGGAGGAAAATTTGATAGTGATACCTATAAAGTTTCAGGAGGTCTTCATGGAGTTGGGGTTTCAGTTGTTAATGCACTTTCAACTAAAGCATCCGTAGAGATTCATAGAGATGGTGGCTCATACACTCAAACTTACAAAAGAGGTAATTTAGATTCAGATTTGAAAAGATTAGGTGATAGCGATAAAAACGGAACATGTGTTAGATTCACTCCAGATGAAACAATTTTTGAGACTGTGGATTTTGATTATCAAACATTGAGGTATAGGCTTAGAGAATTAGCTTATCTTAATGCAGGAATTACTATAAATTTAAGTGAGGAAATAGAGAATGGTAAATCAGATAAATTTTTCTATGAAGGCGGTATTTCAGAATACGTTAAATTTTTGAACAAAGGGAAGACCTCGTTAATGTCAAATCCTATGTTTGTTACAGGGGAAAAAGATCAAATTCAAGTTGAAGCTGCATTACAGTGGACTTCAGCATTTAGGGAAAATATACACACTTTTACAAATAATATTGCAACTCGTGAAGGTGGAACACACTTGTCAGGATTAAAAACAGCTTTAACACGTACGATAAATAGTGTAGCTAGGAAAAGAAAGCAGTTAAAAGAAAAAGATTCTGCGTTGGAAGGCAATGATGTCAGAGAAGGTTTAACAGCTATTTTGTCAATCAAAGTACCTGATCCTCAGTTTGAAGGTCAGACTAAGACAAAATTAGGTAATTCCGAAGTTAAAGGGATTGTTGATAAAATTATGACAGAAGCTTTATCGAATTATTTTGCTGAGAATCCTTCAGATACTCAGATAATAATCTCCAAATGTATACAAGCATTTCAGGCCCGTGAAGCTGCAAAAAAGGCAAGAGACTTAACCAGACGTAAAGGAATATTGGAAGGTGGAGGTCTACCTGGCAAATTGGCAGATTGTCAAAGTAAAGATCCCTCTGAATCAGAATTATTCATAGTTGAAGGAGATTCCGCAGGCGGAACTGCTAAACAGGGTAGAGATAGAGCCACGCAAGCAATTTTACCGCTGCGAGGTAAAATTTTGAATGTTGAAAAATCAAGAATTGATAAAATTTTAGCGAATAATGAAGTTATGGCCTTAATCACAGCTATGGGATGTAGCATAACTGGAGTTGAGGAAGAAGATGAATTTGAGCTTGATAAAGCTCGCTATCATAAATTGATAATAATGACTGATGCAGATGTAGATGGAGCTCACATTCGCACACTATTATTGACATTCTTGTACAGGCATATGAAGGGGTTGATTGATGCAGGATATGTGTATGTCGCTCAACCACCTTTGTATAAAGTTAGCAAGGGCAAAAAGATGTCATATGCATATGATGATGTCCAATTGGAAAGATTATTGGTAGAGTACGGTTCTGGAGCTTCAGTTCAGAGATACAAAGGACTTGGGGAAATGAATGCAATACAATTATGGGATACAACTATGGATCCTTCAAGAAGAACTTTATTAAAAGTTGAAATTGAAGATGCTGAGTTAGCAGACAAAGCGTTCGTTGAACTTATGGGTGATGATGTTCAACCAAGAAGAGAATATATTGAAGCAAATGCCACAGCTGTAGCTAATCTAGACATTTAGTTCTTCCATTACTTTTGGAAAAGCTTCGGCAAATTTTTCAACTTCAGGAGTTGGTATAGAAAACGAAACACGTATGAACTTTTCACCGAATCTAGTTGAAACATAATTTCCAGCTCTTACAAAAATATCATTTTCATACAACAATTTATCCTGAACAGATTGAGGATCAGCTTTATGCTTTGAAATGTCAATGACCATCATACTAGCTGCTGAAGGATAAACAGGCAGTGATGCACCCTCAACTTTATCAACAGCTTTTTTTATTATTTCCTGGTTTTTTCTTGCAGTTTCTAGCATACCAGGTAACCAGTCTTTCTTAGTTTCTAGAGCTGCAATTGCAGCCCTTTGGCCTACAACATTTATCCCTAAATCAGATACCATTGTTCCCCGAACCTCGGATATAAATTCTTTAGGTCCTACGAGTGAACCAACTCTTAATCCAGCAAGTCCACAATTTTTAGATACAGAGTAACCTGTAATCGTTCTTTCAGGTAAAATATCTGCAGCTAAAACATGATTGGGTGCAAAATCACAATAGGTAATATCATCAATTATCCAAAATTTGTGATCCTCAGCCAGGTCACATATAGCTTTTTTTTCCTCTTTAGGGTATGTACTGCCTAGTGGATTTATCGGATCAATTAAAAAAATAGACTTAGTATTTGGATTGATAGCTTCCTTAATATCTTCTATATTGAATCTGTAATTACCATGATAAATTGGTATATCTGTACACTTAGCACCACCTAATTTAGCAAATTTATGAACTACAAAGTATGAAGGGTCCGAAGTAATCATTTCACTTCCTTTAGGCTGTATATGTCTCATTAAGCAGTAGAGGGCCTCTGTGCCTCCATTAGTGATGTGTAAATCCTGATCAGGTAGGTTTAAGTCTTCTAAAATTAATTCTTTTAATTTTGGAAAGCCTGAGGCTAGAGGATATTTAGTATATTCTCTTTCATCAGCAGATTTTCTTATTGCGTCTTGAATAGCACCGTGTGTAGGTAAATGGTTAGTATTTTGCGACATCCAAATTACATTTTTGTTGTTGTGCGCATATTCAAAATCATTACTCATATTTTATTATACAGCCTAAAGATATTAAGGTTGGGCTCTTAACACAAATATACAAAAATGGCAAATTTAACTTTTGAACGTCTAATCAATAATAAAATATTTACAAGACTTACTTGGCTAAGATTTATTGGGTTTGAGTTTTGGATGGTTGGCTTTACTCCTTTTTTCATTGGTTATGTAATTTCTTCTAGAGAATTATATAGTTTTGATCTATTTTATGGATTTCTGATAATAGCTCTACTTACTTCTTCTACTTTTGTTTTAAATCATATTTGTGATATTGACTTAGATAAGAAAAATCCTCGAAAAGAATTTAGTTTACTTGTTCGCGGCACAATTAGTTTAAAGCAATCTTGGATTTTGTTCTGGTTTTTACAAATATCTTGCATAATATTATCATTAAGGTACAACTTAGAATTTGTATATTGCATATTGGGTTTAACTGCTATATCCTTTGTTTATAATATGGAACCTTTTAGATTTAAGTCCCGACCTGGTTTAGACTTGCTGAGTAACGGAATCAGTTTAGGTTTTCTCATTCCTTTAGCTGCATGGTCAATAGAGCAGCCTCTTCTTGATTTTCCAAGACTTTTTTTCTTATCCACTATTTGTTATCTTTTAGCACTTTACTGTCCAACTATGGCAATTGATGTGGAGTTTGACAGAAGTTTCGGAATAGAAACATTTGCAACAAAATTTGGTGCTGAGTTTACTATGAAATTATCTTGGTTCTTTACAATTTGTGGAGTATTTCTTCTATTATTTTCAGGCTACTTTGAAATTTTCCCTTGGAACTATGAATTATTCATTTGGACCGGGTGGCTCTTAATAATAGAAATCTTAGTGCATTACATTTATTTGCCAATTTCTCCGCGGCCTACTTACAATACAGTTGCAAAAGGCTCCATAATTTTGGCAACTTTTGAAGCCGCAGCAACTCTGATGTTTTTAATTATATTTTTGAGATAATTTTATTGATTCACAAATCCTAAGACTTTTTTGCAATTTGAACAAGATACTGCAATAACTCTTCCCGCATTTCTCTGATTTCCTGAGGTTTCAGCAGTAAAATCTACTACTTGAAATCTGTAAGTATTACCGTCTACTCCAATATCCTTATTGCAGTAGGGACATTTCGAAGGCGCATCAGGATCTTCCTTTGAACTGAACATAAATTACTAATGAGCATTGTTATTTAATATGTCTCTACATAATTGATACTAATTATGTCTTCATTAATGATAATCGGAACAGCTCATGTAATAGATTTATCATCTCCTCTTGAAGTATACATAAGAGACTTTGATCCGACCTGTATTGCTTTGGAACTGGACCGGGAAAGGTGGATAGCTTTACAAACTAATTCTCAAAGTTCAGGAGGTCCTTTTTTTTTGAGGATTTTATCTCGAATCCAAAAACATTTAGGTGAGTCTTTCGGTAGTTCCCCAGGTTCGGAAATGCTCGTTGCAGGTAAGATTGCAAAAAATTTAGGTGCAGATGTAAAATTGATAGATAAACCAATATTAGCCACAATAAGAGACGCTTGGAAAAATATGCCTTGGATTGAATTGTGGAGAATAATTAAAGATAGTATCTTTTCTTTCGTAGGTAGAAGTGATACAAATTTTGGAGACAGTATGGTATCAGGAGATTTTACTAAGGAATTAAGAGAGTTTTCGGTTAATTATCCTTCTATCAAATCCCATTTAATAGACAGAAGAGATACTTATATGTCAACTAATTTAGTTAAAATATTGAGGAATAATCACGATAGCCGAATAGTCGCAATAGTAGGAGAAGGACATGTTGACGGTATGAAATCAAAACTGTCTTCTCTTAATCCAAAAATAGTTAGGCTCAGAGATTTACTTTCTAGAAATAATAATACGGTTTCTTTTTCAATTAAGATTTAAAAATTATAAATTATTTCGAAACGGTAATTCCAGTTTGCTTGAACCGGAGTTCCTCCATTAGTTAGCTCTACAGCAACTTGATAATCTCCTAAGTCCATTGAATTGTCGTCATTTGATATAATTTCATTCCAACTTGCACTTTCCCCACAAGCTACATTTCCATTTTCTTCAGCTATCTGATTTCCGTCCGAATCTTGAAGTGAAATAACGTAGCTTAGTGCCCCACCTAATCCTACACACCCTATATCTGTGAACTCTATTTGTAGAGACGAAACAAAAATTTGAACAGGTAGATTGTAATTCACTGTATCCTCATTTCCGTCCACTAGCTCATTTCCTTGTCCTTCATCCACATAATCCTCTGGAACTACTTGCAACATTTTAGTAACTTCTCCAGTTTCTCCATCATCGTCAATTACTGTAAGAGTTACATTGTAGTATCCTCCTAAATTCCATGAATATTCTGCATTAGACTCATTTGTAGTCAATTCTTCTCCATTGCCAAAGTTCCATTTATATTCTTTGATTGGAGCTCCTAGTGCCGATGAATCACTCGCATCAAGTGTTACATTATCATTAGCCCTTATTTTTTCACCAGATGAAAAAGTGAAGCTGGCTACAGGGCCTAAGGATTTAACCTCAATTTCTTTTGTTGAGGTAGTTTCTTGTCCCTCACCATCCTCAACAGTAAGTGAGACTGTAAATATTCCTGGAGAATTCCAACTGTATTCTGGAGATTTAAGAGATGATGTTTGATTATCGCCAAAATTCCAAAGAAAATCTAAGGCTCCACCCTCAGGATCATACGACTCTTCTCCAGAAAGTTCTATTTTCTCACCCACAAATAGTGAATTTACGTCACTTGTAATTTTTGATACAGGAGGTAAATTAGTAACTGTGAATGAATGAGTAGCTGTATTACTTTCTCCATCTGGATCTTCTACTGTTAAGCTAATTGAATATTGGCCTTCATTCAAGTCTAATGAAAATTTACTCTGCTTTGATGCTGTGTAGCTTGGCCCCCCAGCCTCCGAGAGATCCCACGTATAAGTCAAGAAATCATTATCAGGGTCACTGCTTGCCAATCCGTTGAATACAATTTCGTTTCCTTCTGAATAAGCACCTCCATTAGTTGGAGTTGTAATTATTGCCGTAGGTGGCCTATTGCCTGGCTCTACAGTTATAACAACTATATCTTGACTAGTTAATCCTCCAGGATCCTGAACAAGCAAAGTTAGAACTAAATCTTTTCCAGCGTTATCTATGATAACGGTGTCGGATACTTTGTTACTCAAATCAATTGGACTTCCTAGTCCTGAAAGTGTCCATTTGTACTGTAAATCGTCCCCGTCTGCGTCTTTAGAAGCGGAGCCGTCTATAGTGAATGGTTTTCCAGCTTCAACAATATCAGCCTGTCTAGGCATCATAATTAATGCCTCAGGTGGGGTATTTTTATCAGAATCTTCATTTTCTCCAAGACATCCGCTAAAGCATATGGCCACAAGGGCTAGAGCAATACAGACGTTTTGAATTTTCTTCATATTTTCAACCTAAGGTATTTTTAATTATCAAGCAATAAGTTTAGTTCTTATTGGTCTCTTTCCTCCACATGCTTGGCAGTCCAAAAATAAGGTTCTTCCCCTTTTGATAAAATCCGTATCAGGTCTGTTACATTCTTGGCAAATAACAAAAGTATCTATGTACAGTTTAACACGTTCTTTGATTTTCTTTTCAGGAACTCTACCTTGGAGGACTAATCTTCTATTGTCTATAGATCCTGCAGTTCCTAGTTCTTGTAGTAGAAATTTATACAAATGATTTTCTTCTCTTCTCAAAATATCCAGAATTTCTGTAAAGTTACGTATTATTGTTTTTTTACTTCCTTCGTGTAATACTTCAGGTACAGGCGGAGTAAATCTTTCAGAGTTTTCCATTACATCTTCCAAGCCTTCTCTTGCCCTTTCCAAAAGTTTTTCGTAGTCTAAATCCACATCATCCCAAATCGAGCCCTTGTAAAAACTTTCCTTATGGTTTTTTGATGAATCCATAAAGTAAACCGATTGAAAATCCAAAATGTTGTATGAATAAAACTAATGGTGCATAAAGACCTTGTTTTACCTTACCCGTTTGAATGCCCACTAGAATACCAGCAATGCTAATAATAGTGAAATACGTTAAATTTAGGATTATAGGTATAATTAAATCTAATTTTCCTATTACTGGCAATTCAATATCAGATAGAGAAATAGAGTATAAAGCCATCAAGAAAATAAAAGCACTAATGAATGCAAAATATCGAACATCAAAACTGTCAGGATGCATCCTTGTTACTTGAGCTCGAGTTTTACCGTAATTGAACATCTGTTTCATAAATGGAATAGGCCTAGATCTTCTATGGTGCCATACAATAACATCCGGTGCATATAGAATTTTAAATCCATTTTTTATTAGTCTAATATCAAATTCAGCATCTTCTCCGGGCCATAGCGTATCATGAAATTGGACTGTTTTGAATACCTCTTTTTTGATAATATAATTACAAGTAGGATTATGTTCGATTTCTTTTGGTTTTGCATGGCCTATAGTATATCTAAATGAAAAGAGAAATTTTGAACCAAAAATTCTACCCACAGCCTTAGCGAAAGGCAGTCCTTCTCTAGGGGTAAAATTAGGCCCTCCAACGCCCACATATTCAGCATTATTGTTGAGATGTTTGACGGCATTACTTATCCAATCTTCTTTTAGAATTGTATCGTCATCTGTAAATGCGATAATTTCTCCTTTAGCTAATTCTACACCAATGTTACGTTTTTTACCTGCTGCGAAGGCTTGATATTTTACGGTAGTTTGTATTCCATATTCTTTAGCTCTTTTTGAATTTAGCTTTAATAATTCAGTTTCTTCATCTCCAATTAAAATTAGTTCAAATTTTTCTTTTGGATAATCTAATTTGCTAACACTTTCAACAAGGCCCTTGATAAATTTCACATTACCTGTTGTAGGAATTACGATAGATACAAAGGGTATATTTTTCAATTTTATCACCAATTATTTTTTTTTAATGTTCAAAACATTTTCTAAGTCAGCTACTAAGTCCTTAACTTGATTTAAGTCTTTAGTCAAAATAGCTATTTTTCCAGAAGCATAAACGTTTATTTTACAATTTTTTTTTAAAGAGAGCATAGATCC
>JAERSJ010000198.1 GCA_016845825.1 Methanobacteriota archaeon | reverse complement strand
AAATTTTTCAAGTGTAAATGGATGAATCTCCCCATATTTCAGTAAAATACTTCCACTTTTTGTTTCAATGCACCTTCCTGGAATGAATAAAGGATCTTCACACTCCTTGGTTTCACCTGAAATTCTCAGCCTTAAAGCAATACTATCAGATATGGTTCTTGCTTGAGAAAAAGTGTTCTTACTTGCTATTTGCATCCAAGCAAGAGACTGTACATTAGTATGCATTTTTACAATTTGACCGATTTCAAAAACCTGCTGTGGTAATTCACGATGTTTATTATTTTTTAATAATTCAAGTAAATTAGGAAGAATACTTGAACGGAGTAAATGATAATCCTCAGTTACAGGATTTGCCACTTCAGTCTCATTATCGTTTTCTCTTTGCGTATATTCGTGAAGCATTTTTTTTGATGTTAGTGTTAGTGTAACAACTTCCTGAAATCCTAATCCCAGCATAACTTCTCTGCAATTACTTTCACGCTTTCTGGAGTTAAGTGACTTACCAAACAGTGTTTCAGTTGGCAATGATTCAGGAAATTCATCATAGCCGATTCCAATTGAAACTTCTTCAAGTAGGTCTATTGGATGCAAAATATCGGCCCTGTATGCAGGTACTTTTACAGACCATTTATCGCCTATTAGTTCAGGTTCCATACCACATTTTCTAAATGCCTTAAAAATAACAAACTGGCCAGGGTCAAATCCTAATAATTTGATCAGATAATCATTTTCAATTTCATGCATTTTAGGTTCCATTGACGGAGCTATTTTATTTTTTGAAGGAAATTTTATATCAATTTGCTCAATTTTTCCTCCTCTTTCTACTAGAGCTGCAGCTACTATGTTTACACAAGACTCTACAGCATTTTCATCAAGTCCTGTGACATCAATTAATACGTCAGTAGTATCTTCAGTAATTGTAGTCAAAGCTCCATTAATTATAGGAGGCATAGATGCAACTTCATCATTTGAATCTTTAATAATAGGGTATTTGTTAAAATCAGATAGAAGATGAGCATATTCAATACCTTTTGGATGCTCCTGTAGTATCTCTTGAGGAGTCATTTCATAATCTTTTTGTAGAGGAACGAAAGCAGGTTCATGCGGCGAGCAAGTATCATAATTAAATGGTCCTTCCAATTTTGATAAATCGTGAATTCCTATGGATACTTTCTTTCTTTTTCTTCCAAGAGTTACATGTAACTTTTCTTGAAGTTCCATTATACACTTTATCGAGATGTCATCTAGAGTAACTCCTCTAACAATACCTCCAGAAATAGATGGTCTAATTTGCATTACTTCTTGAGATACAAAAATTTGTGTTGTTGGAGGACTAACTTCATATTCAATTAAACCTAAATTTTGCTCAGTAAAAGCTCTTAGTGCCCTGGCAACGCCTTCAGTTGAGAGTAGGTCTGGTCTGTCTGGAAAAAATTCAACTATAGCTTCAGAATCATTTATTTCGTCAGGATCTGCGCCGATTTTTGGTATAACACTGGCAAAATCAGTGGCAGACAATTTATCTTTAAGCATCCGATTTAAATCTTCTAGTACTATGTTAATGACTGGCATCCTAGATTCCTATCGTGAAGGTATTATAAGGAAATGTGTCTAAAACTTCTTCAAAACTACTTGTTACGCCTTCTTTCACGCTTACGACGGCGCATTTTCTTCTTACGCCATTTCCAACGTTGTTTTCCGGCTTTTTTCCAGACTCGAGAACTTCTCTTCATACTATTAGGATGGTCGCACTCGCCCACTGTATTTAAAATGCGACCTACTAAGGTTCGACAAATAAATTTCCATTTTCAACTCTTTTTCTAGCCTCTTTAATTAAATTTCCAAGTTCATTATTGTCTTCGGTTTTGAAAATTACACGCACTTTTTTAAGATTAATATTATAATTACATTTAATGCATTTTTTTGTTTTAAATTGCAAATCAACACCTGTAACAAATCTGCACTTTGGACAACATATAACTCCATACATATTGTAAAACCTAGAAAATTATCGGTAATTAAATATTGTGGGAAGTATTATTTGGACATATCTAATTGATGAAATAATGGCATATCCTGAATTTCCAAATCATGATGATTTTACAGCAATAAGTAAAGTTCTTGCGGGGGAATGCGAAGGTGAAATAACAATTAGAGGTTGGATTTATCGTACGCGTTCATCAGGAAAACTGGCATTCATAGTTCTTAGAGACTCAACCGGAAGTATTCAAAGTACAGTATCTAAAAAAAATGTTACAGAGTCTTCATTTAGTGATGCTCGTAAAGCGCTTATTGAATCTTCAGTGATTGTAAAAGGAATTCCTGCTAAAGATGACAGAGCGCCAGGCGGATGGGAAATAAGGGCCAGCGACTTTGAAGTTGTTCATTTTGCAGAAACTTTTCCAATTACCAAAGATCAGAGTGATGAACATTTGCTAAACAATAGGCATTTATGGTTACGCAGTCAGAGTATGGTTGCCTCTCTTAAGATTCGTTCAACTGTTTTTAAGGCATTTAGGGATTACTGGACAGATAATGAATTCACAGAGATTCAATCTCCAAGTTTCACTACATCAGCATGCGAGGGCGGTTCAACGTTATTCAATGTTTACTACGATGATGAAAAAGAAAAAACAGGTCAAAAGTTCTATGCACATTTAAGCCAATCTTGGCAACTATATGCAGAAGCTACAATGTTTGGCTTAGAAAATATATTTACTTTGGCCCCTTCATTTCGTGCAGAAAAGTCACGTACTCGAAGACATCTGACTGAATTTTGGCATGCCGAAGTAGAGTCTGCCTGGGTGCATAATCATCAAATGATGGAATTGGAAGAAGGTATGATTATGCATATTATTGAATCAGTTTTGTCTTCTAACAGAAAAGAATTAGAAATACTCGGTAGGGATATTTCAGTTCTTGAGAATATTAAAGCCCCATTTGAAAGATTTACATATCAGGAAGTTCTTGATAAGTTAAATTCAATGGGTTTTGATTTATCGTGGGGTGATGATTTTGGTTACAAAGAAGAAAAAGCACTGACTCAAGATTTAACTTCTCCAATGTACATAACTAATTTTCCTCGAGAGAAAGGGTTCTATCATAGGCCAGATCCAAATGACCCTAAATCTCTTGTTTGTCATGATTTATTAGCTCCAGAAGGATATGGAGAAATTATTGGCGGTGGAGAAAGAGTTTGGTCCCCAGATGAGTTAACCGAGAGAATTCGTGAAGAGGGCTTAGAACCAGAATCCTATGGTTGGTACTTAGATATTCGTAAATTTGGCAGCGTTCCTCACTCTGGTTTTGGTCTAGGTATAGATAGAACAGTGAGCTGGATATGCGGTTCAGACCACATTAAGCATGTAATTCCTTTCCCTCGCACAATGCGCAGGACGACTCCTTAGTTTATTTCAGATCTTTTGCTTGCTTAACCCAATTATCTCTTTTTATCCTACCTGGGAAAAATTCTATCGCTTCATTAACTTGATCTTCAAGTTCAGGAGTCATATTCGAAATTTGTTTGTAAGTGTAAATCCCTAATGCGTTAAGCTTTTGCTCTAAGAAAGGTCCAATACCCTTTATGTTTTTCAAATCGTCTTTATCATCTTCACTAGCAGTTCCAAGTGTCTTAAAGTCAATACTTTCCTTTTTGTCTGCAATTCTAGCTAAATCATCTTCTTTGCTCTTACCTTTCTTCTTTTTAGCTTTTCTTGGTTTTTCATCTTTGGAGTCAGGTATTCCATCTCCATCAATGTCACCTTTGCCGTCTTTTTCCATAGGTCCCTTAACTTTTTCATCAACAGGTCCAGCACCTCCAAATACCTCTAAAGATCGAGCAACTCTTTTCCTTACGTATGGTTTTGAATCATCCATAGAATTAACAAGAGCATCGCGAGCATCACTAGATCCAGCAAATCGACCTAAACCTTTAGCAGCTTGCCATCTTACATACATGTCATCATCATTCATACATTCCATTAAGTAAGGTAAAACAGCCATTCTTCCAGTTCTTCCCAATGCATCAGTAGCTACTCTTCTTGCATATTCATCACCGTTTCTTAGTAAATCGTTGACGAGCGGTTCTAGACCAAGTTCACTCATGCTTTGGAATAATTCAATAGCTCCTTTGTTAATAAATGAAGTACTACTTCCAGCTTCATTATCGCCATGTTCAGCTATTATCTCTACAAGATTGTTAGATATAGAAACTTCGCTGTGTGGTAACATTGCTTTTAGAGTCATTAATGCCTCATTGCGTGTTTCAAAGCTTTCATCTCCTAAATCTTCAACAAGATTTTGTATTCTGCTTGATGAACTGCCGCCGTAATTAGAATCACTTTCCATTTTAATCAAACCTATATCCACTTACAGTATTTAATATTTAAACATCTGTATGAAGGTTCATGTCCCCGCGAATTATTTCTCATAGAGGCAAGACGGATTTAAGCAGTCCCGAGAATGATTTGACCGGAATTCAAGAAGCAATTAATCTGGGAGTAGATATGGTAGAATTTGATGTTAGAAAAACATCAGATGAAGTATTAGTATGTCACCACGATGCTAAAGTTAACGGTGTTTCAGTTTCCAGCCTTAGCTATGAATCATTAAAAATTTCAAATGAAAAGTTATGTAAATTAGAGGAAGTACTTTCCTTATGTAAAGGCAAAGTTGGAGTAAATCTAGAGATTAAAGAAGAAGGATTTGAGAC
>JAERSJ010000197.1 GCA_016845825.1 Methanobacteriota archaeon | reverse complement strand
CCAGTTCCTATTACTGCAATATTCATTAAACTTTTAATTTTTCTCTAGAGACTCTTACACCATTAGGTGTCGCTAGTATCCATTTTTGGCTCACACCAACTAAATCTCCATCAATATCTGCAATAGCTCTCTCTAATTCGGCTAAAACCTTGTGTAAAGTCTCTTGGTCTGAGGTTAATGGCGTAAAATCAATTAGAACTATGTTGCCATCATGTAGTTCTGAAGTTATTCGATTAACTTGATCTCTTTTACTAAGCAAAATGGTATGAACTATCATTGATGCTTTTTCACCGTAATCTTCGGCTTTATCAGCACTCCAACTTCTTAAATCAAAAAACTGTTCATCAGGAATCCGTCTCATTTGTGGTGGTGCTGCACTCATGTATTCTCATTCAATGTATCTTAATTAGGTTTGCTACGGTTGAATGAAACAATAATGTACATGACAACAATACAGGATAATAATGATAAGCTTGGTAAGAATCCACTCTTTCTTTCAGATTCGAAAATTTGCTCCTTAGTATACTCATTGTTTTCCTTATTAATTTCGCCGTCATTAACATAAGCTTTGACATTAAACTCATGGTAATTGCCTGTAGCTGTCCAGTCGAACTTGAAACTCTCGCTACTCTCTGGCTCTATACTGAATGAGGAAGTGTGTACTAGTTCAGAGTCTATGAAAAGTTCGTAGTAACCTGTAGCAGTATATCCGTTGTAGTTTGTACTATTGTACGTCTCATTGTAATTAGTTAGAATAGTTTCAATTTGATGTTTCGCTCCCTTCTCTTTTGAGCCACTTATCTTGATGTCGCTAATGAATATATCTGCCCAGCCTATGACATTAACAGAGTTTATACTCTCATTTTTATTCCCACTTTCATCAATTAAAGAGTATTCTAAGATTATCTCTCCAGCATATTCAACTTCAAATATCAAATTGAAGTTAGCACCTTGATTAATGTATTCAAATTCAGCTCTTTCATTATCTTTATTATCTATTATTTTAATTTTAAGATATTCAATATTGGCATCAGTTTCGACGTCAAATGCATTTAAATAAATTTCAAAGTCTTCTCCAACTCGAGGAGTTGTAGGACTGGTTTGCAAAACTCCGGTTGGTTTAGAGTTAAGATAGATTTCAGATTCATAATATGCAATGCCCACTGGCTCTTGTTCAACTGTTAGGTTCATAACATGATACCCTCCAGAGTCGATAAATGTTGAAATTATAGCATTATTGCTATCTAAAATATTTCCATCCAGTTTCCATACGTAATTCAAGCCTAATCCAGTAGACTTACTGCCATTGAAGCCAATCCACGTATCTTCGTTAATGTCACTGTCAAATTCAAAGTAAGCTGTTGGTTTGTCGTACACAGTTACATCTAGTTCAACATCATTTGTCCACAAATTACTTTCTGAATCTCTGGCACTAGCAATTAGCTTGTAATCTCCGCGTTCATTAAATTTGATAGTTTTAGATAAGTTCACATTTATTTCGTCTGAAAGTAAGATTAGATTAGATGAACTGACTTGGTATATTTTCCATTCATAAAGATTTACTTCCCCGAAAGTAGATGTGATTATTTCAGCATCTTGGTTAACAACAAGATTGATTTCTTCATAATTTAAGTTAAGGATGGGTAAATTTGTTCCAGTCAAAATAAACGTTTCAGTTGTGTTTGCTCCGCTTGGATCACTTACAGTTAATTCTATGTTGTGTTCACCTTGTACAAACAAAAGATCTAAATGTTGTCCATAGTAAGTTGCTGATTCATACTGCCACTGATATGTAAGCACTGTATTGTCGTTATCTAATGATACACCACCATCAATACGTACTTCTCTATTTGTAGGAATTATCCATTGATTTTCTCCAGCTATAATTCCTTCTTCAATGACTATGTCAGGATTTGGTGGTGAATTATTAACAAAAATTATTATAGTTGATGAGTTTACTCCATTTTGGTCATCAGTCAAGGTTAGTGTTACATTGTAGTATCCAGGAAATGAATAATAGTGGCTAGGACTGACTTCATTTGATGTATTTCCATCGCCAAATAACCAAAGCCATTCTTCGATTTCTCCATCAGTGTCAGCAGATGAATCAATGAATTCAAACAATGTTAGTGTGTTACCATCATTCGGATTTACATCAAAGGATATTTCGGGCAATGAATTAATAACTTCAATTGTGTAATATGTAGTGCTAATATCATTTAGATTATCTATTAATTTCAAAGATACGTTGAATATGCCTGAATCACTGTAAGTATGTTCTTTCATGATTTGGTTGGAGGTTCTTCCGTCGTCAAAATTCCAATAATAAAAATCAATTTCACCATCTAAATCATATGAATTAGAGGCATCAAATGTTATACTTTCACCAAGCATAATTACTGTTTTTGAAATGCTGATACTAGCAACAGGTGGTTTGTTAACAAATATGTTGAGTATGTATGTATCCTCAAGTCCATTATTATCCCTTACAGTTAGTGTTACATTGTATTCACCGTTTTCAGTAAATATGTGAACTGGATTGTCAGTATAGTTGTATTTACCGTCTCCAAAATTCCAAGTATAATTTACTATCTGACCGTCTTCATCCCATGATTCATTTCCGTAGAATTGTAATGCCTCCCCTTCAGCTACTACAGCCTCGTCAGCGTCTGCAATGGCATGTGGCTTTGATAGAAAACTAATATCTACAATAATATTATCACCATCTACTTCAATATTATCAATTTTCCAACCGGATTCAGAACCATTGTATGCTAAAGAATTAGGGTATGTATCCTTAGTAAATGATCCCGATCTGTAAGGGTCACCGCTGTCTCCTCTATTTGCTCCTGAGTCCAAATCATCATCGCCATCAGCTTCCTCTAAATCCATTCCCTTATGATTTTCATCATTGTTAACAGTATTTGAGCTCCATTTGGAAAACATTACTTCTTCATCGATGTGCCAGATTAAAAGTCCCTCACCTGGTAAATATGTATCATATTTTGTTTGCTGCCTATTTTCAAGTAAGAAATATTGTTCTGAATCTGTCCAGTTACCAGGTATTGGCAGTTTGTAAATTTTACCGCCTTCTGAAACCGGTTCAATGACAAGATTAGCGATATCGCCTTGAACAAGTATAGGTTCATCCCAACCCAACCAATATCGCGAATACGCACTAAAGTACACTGGGGTTTCACCGTTGTTTCCCCAAGATCCAGCAGCCATAACTGCCCAATTACCTACGCCCTCTGAACTTCCGTCAGTGTCATAGTAATCTGGCAGGCCAAGTTCATGACCAAATTCATGGCACCAAACTCCTAGAGGATTTTTTTCTCCGTTTGATAACTGATATTCTGGAACTTGACTTATTCCGTCTACAAAGTGATCATTACCGTTTTCATCTTCGTCATCAGTACTAATTGTTAAGGTTGGCCAATGCGCTGACCAAATGTCATTACTGTTTCCAGATGATTCTCCTCCTGGGCCAGAGTGTATTGCTACTACTGCATCATAATCAGGATAATAAATATCATCATCAGCAATCTCAACACTATCTCTAACAAAGCTAGAACCGCTAGAATAATCGGCAGCGTCTCCATCTAAAGTATATGGGCCATAAACATTACCTTCAATATTTAGAGCACCTTTAGATACTTCATCAAAATAGTCCCACATTGAATTGGTATTTGCAAATGCAGTATTTTCAAAATAGTCTTGATCATATTCTTCTTGAAAATCTTGATCTTCAAATCCAGCCATTATGAAAGCTACACTTATGTTTCCGCTTGTAGGAGCTGCACTTGCGGAGTTAACTGCCAGTATGGCTAAAAATAATAATCCGATTACCGATAAATACCTTGCATTCACATTTAAGTAATTAATAGCTTAGATATTAAACTTCAGTTTGACACAAAGCCTAGAGGGTCTGAGATTATGTTGTCTCTTGACTCATGCGAAATCTTAACTGGTTTGTCACCAAAAAATACTTCACTATTGTTTCTCATTGTATCAAGAGTAGCTACCCCCATTGCAAAATTAACTGCAGCTCCAGCACGGAAACCGGCATATTCATCAGGTATAGAGTTTAGATATGCCTTAACAGGCTCAATATGTTTACATGCGTTATCTAGCATGTAATCTAGTATTTCCATTGATTTTTCTTTGTTGGCTGCATCAAGCAATTTCTCAGGCATAACTTGGTATTTTTCAAATAGGAAACCTGGCCAAAATATTTTTTCGTTGTCCAGAATATCCTCCCTGAAATCTCTAATAATGTTTACTTTTTGAAGAAATAGTCCAAAATCTCTTTCATTTTCTTTCAGTATTGATGAATTTTCTTCAGATAAATCTTTTGATCTTTTTCTTATGAGTTCAGTTAAAAATCCTGATGGAGTACCTGCAACATAGTAACAATATTCATCTAAATCATCGAAGGAATAGACTTCTTGTTTGAGAAATTTTTGCATTCCAAAATTCATTTCTTTAAGC
>JAERSJ010000196.1 GCA_016845825.1 Methanobacteriota archaeon | reverse complement strand
ATACTAGGTATGACACAGTTAACTTGGAAATTAAGTCTATATTTGTTGAGGGGAAATATAACAAATATGATAGAACTATACCTCAGACTTATTGGCCTTGTAGGAATTGTAAAGGAAATGGTTGTAAAAGTTGCAATCATACAGGTCAACTTTATCCAGATTCAGTTCAGTCTCTCGTGGCTGAGCCCTTCATGAATGTTACGAAGGCAACTGAAAATCTTTTTCACGGCATGGGACGCGAAGACATCGATGCGGCAATGTTAGGTTTAGGTAGACCTTTTGTTCTAGAACTTCGAATGCCTAGGAATCGAGAAATTAACTTAGATGAGATTGCAGATGAAATTAATAAAAGAAATGTCAATCGTATTCAAGTGAATAGCTTACAGTATGTTCCTCGAAAAAGAGTTGCTGAACTCAAGAATACGGTTTGTGATAAATCATACAGAGTAGACGTATCTATTCCTGAGGGCTTAACAATAGAAAGCCTTAAGAACGGGGCGCAGAGGTTGAAGGAGAAGCTTGTCAAGCAGCGGACACCAACACGTGTAGCGCACCGTAGAGCAGATTTGATACGCCCGCGCCTTGTTGAATCGGTAAATGTATTATCATTTGAGCAGGGAATGGTCGAGTTAGAAATCAGAGCTCAACACGGGACCTATATTCGTGAACTTGTCAGCGGAGACATGGGGCGGACAGTTCCTAGTTTTTCCTCGCTGGTTGATGGAGCATGCAAGGTAGAGGTTTTGGATGTCCTTAATCTTCACCTTGAATAAAGAAGAGGAAAAAAAATGACCAAAAGATCACAAGGATTAAGAAGCGGTTCACGCCACAAGCTTTCACGTTCTTTCAAAGAGAAAGGGCTTTCTCCAATTACACGTTCGCTGCAAACATTTGAATTAGGCGATACTGTCAATGTAGTTATTGATTCTTCATATCAAAAAGGGCAACCACACCACAGATTTCATGGATTAACTGGTAAAGTAACCGGTAATCAAGGTAAGGCTTATGTGGTCTCAACACGTGTCGGTAAAATGCTCAAAGAATTGATAGTAAGACCTGAGCACCTTAGGAAAGCTAAGTAGGAAGATAAAATGGACGTAGAAAAACAACCAGAACCAGTACCTTTAGGCGTAGCAAAAGAATTGCTGGAAAAAGAGCTAAGTGTCAGAGAGAACCGTTTAAGATGTGTAGATTGTGGTCATTTCCAAGCTGTTCCTGATGTTGAACCTGAAGCCGATAAATCCGAAGGCGAAGAAGAGTCTGAAGAATACACAGGACCAACATGTGAAAAATGTGATTCACAAAGATTAATTTTAATTGAACAAATTCAATATGAGCATAAATTGGCTTTAGACCATGTTCGTTTAATTACACAAGCAACCCCAGAGCAGGGAAGTCAAATTATGGAAAAAGTAATTGAACTAGAACATGTTAATGATTATTATGCTGCCAAAATAGTAGATGTTTTACCCATGCATGCAGACGATGTTCGTTCAATCTTTGCTAGAGAGCGTTTTTCTCTTGGCCATGATGAAATTGATACCATTATTTCTACCGTCAAGGAGACAATGGGGGTATGATTTATGGAAGATTACGCTTACGTTCTTGATGTACTGCCAGAGGGAAGACCCGATAGCAAGAGACGATTTAGAAGAGAGCCTTTAGTTTACGGCTTAGGAATTGAGGAATTCAAGATTTTTGACATGCAGCCTGTAACAGGTGCAGCCATAAATATTGGTGATAAATGTTATATTGGGAAAGAGACCGAAGAACGAACGCAGATAGATCACGTTAGGGCACGAGTTAATTATTCAGACCTAACCCATACAGCTCAGAGTGAATTAAGCTTTGTTTTGGATGAAATTGTAAAAGATAACGAAGAAAAGTTTATACAATTTTATAATCATGCAGGTCCAATTTCACGTAGATACCACTCTTTAGAATTAATTCCAGGATTGGGTAAAAAAACTATGAATCTTATCGTTAAAAATAGGCCTTACAAAACTTTCAAGGAAATGGAAGAGAAAATTTCTAGTTTTCGAAACCCTGAAAAATATTTATCTCAAAGAATAGAGAATGAAATTCGAGAGACCGATCAGAAATACAGATTATTTGTTAAATAATTATACTGAATATGTATATTGAATTGCTCCAGCAATTCTTGCTCTTACGTCGGCATTACCTGAAAGTGAAATTTCTAGTGTCCAGTTCCCACTACTTCCAGCTACAGTACCCATAATATGTTGATTAGTTCCTGGACTAAATGTTTCAAGCAAAACTTCAGTACCCTCATGATCACGTAAGACCAGTTCTCCACTGCCTGAACTTCCGATGTCAGCTTCTAAGTAATAGACTATATAGTTCCAAGGACCATATCTTTCGTGTCCCTCATTTGCAAACACAGTGTCGTAAACTCCAAAGTCAGGTCCGATAAATTCTTCGTCGAAGAGATCTCCACCTCTACAAAAGTAAGAATTTCCAGTGTATCCGCTACCGTAATTTGCTAAATTCATAATTAATTCGACCTCACCATTTGAATTAGTATATTCAAAATCATTCAACCATCTTGCATTCTTATCAAAAGTATATTTGATGAATGCTCCACTGTTTGAATTCGCATTTATTTCAGCAACAGTCTCTGTAATGTCTATAACACTTGCTTTGAAATTTTCACCATAGAGAGAAAATTCCCAACTATTATCTTGTTTTAAAGGGAAATCAGCTATCTTTTGTGGAATGTTATTCTCGTAGATTGCATAATCTGACATCTGGACTCTACCGAGTGCAGGATTATAATTCAAGACGGCATGTCTCTTAGCATCGTCAAGATTTCCTGCTCCAATATAATAGTCTGAATCATCATCATCTACAGAGACAACCATAGTAGTTGAAAATTGTTTATCGTCTACAGTGATTGAGTATTCCCAAAAATCACCTTTTCCCCAAGTTGGAGATGCTAGAGATAAGTTGTCTTTATCGTTCCTAAAGAGTCCATTTTCTAAGCATCCGGCACTTACTGTATTGACCATAATTAAAATAGTAATTACAGATAATGGTTGTTTCATTGTATACTTCATATGAAGACTCATAATTATAGTTCACTATAACCATCAAGTTTAAAATATTCTCTTGCTTCCGAAACGGTATAAAATGATCCAGTAATTAACGTCCTCTCGTTATTTACAGACTCAATTGCCTTTCTTACATTTTCATATTGTTTACATGGAATATTTCTTTTTTTGCAAATATCAGCTATTTCTCTAGACGTAGCACTCCTTTCACTATCCAAATTACAAGCTAAAACTAAACAGTCCCTTGGAAATTCACAAATAAATTGTTCAACATCTTTGTCCTTCAACATTCCAAGAATTATTATTTGATATTTGTTATTGTCACTCAAAAGAAAATTTATTGCTTGTTGATTGTGAGCCGTATCAAGTGTAAAATTCAAGAATATTTCTTGTCTTCCAGGAATCGGATCGATAATTGGCTTGATTGATAAGTCTAAGCATTCTATACAGATTTTAATCCAATCTCCAACAGTTTTAGCATGAAATATATTTTTGCATCTTGGGATATGTTTGTGGTAATTTTTTTCCCAACCGGTTATGACAGTTGTCTCTTCTCGTACAATTTTAGCTTTGGTTTTTGCAATTTCATCCAAACTATTTCCTAAATATTCAGTATGATCTAGCCCTAGAGTAGTTAATATCGCAATTTCTGCGTCAGCTACATTGACAGCATCCCATTCACCACCCAGCCCTATTTCCATAATTGCAAAATCTACTCTTTTACTTAGGAAATAATGATAAGCTAGTGCAGTTAATGTTTCAAAATAAGTCATTTCAATGCTATTTTTTTTAGATAAATCTCTTAAATCAAATAAATTTTTTGCAAATTCCTCTTCACTTATATTTTTATCATTTATTTTGATTCTCTCTCTAACGCTATGCAAGTGTGGGGAAGTGAAACATCCAATTTTTTTTCCAGTCTGTATTAAAGTTTTACTAAGATTGTAACTAGTGCTTCCCTTTGCGTTTGTTCCACCAATTGATATGACTCTAAGATTATCTTGAGGATTTCCTAGAAGTTTCATAATCTTTTGGATGCGCTCTAACCCAGGTACAATTTTATTTTTGTTTAAATCCTCAAGCCACTCTCGTGATTTTTTGTATATATTAGTGTTTGGCATTATTCGATAGATTCCCATTCAACAGTGTCAGGAGTTACTATACCTTGATCGTTTAAAATGCCTCTAAAATTATCGGGTGAAACGCCAGCTATTTCAGCTCCTTTCGTCAGAGTTGCCTTTCCTTTCTTATATATTTCAACTGCAGATGCGTATCTCAGATGATTCTTCTTTTCTATCATGAATCTGAGCGATTCTTTTACTACATCTGATCTGCTACTGAAGTGACCAGAATCGACGAGAGCCTCTATCTGCATGACTAATATCGGAGGTAGTGAGTATGAGTTGCTCATATAATAACTATTATCAACTATTATTAATAATTATTCACTAAGCTTTATATGCTACTTTCTGGTGAAAAAACTGATACGCTATGAGCCTCAACCTAAAAAATTGGTTTGCTAATACGCTAGCGCTTGCGCTAATGTGCTTTGGATTACTCTTGATTACAGGAGTCGCTTCAGCCGATGCTTACGATCATAAGATGACTGTAAGTCCAAGCTCTCAGTCTGGCGACCCAGAAGAGCAATTACAATATACAATAACAATTGAAAATACAGGAGATAATGATGATACTTATGATATGAGTGTCACAAATTCAACCATTCCAACGGGTTACACAGCATTTATCCTTCCATCTACATTGTCTGTAGAGGAGGATGAATCCGGTACTGCTACGCTTTTCATTAAGATAGCTAACAGAACGACAAATACAGCAGAGGGTGGAGATACAGCTCAAGTTAGTTTCAAATCTAAGTCACAAAATAGTGCCAGCGGTGGTAAGACTAAAACTCAAACAGCCTCTTTGACAGTTAATAACGTATATGGAACAACTTTAACTCCATCAGAAGGTGAAAAGACCGTAGATCCAAATGAAAATGTTAAGTTCATGGTTAGCGTTAAAAATTCAGGTGGTAATACTGAAGACAGTGTTACGATTTCCTTCACTGCAAATGGCGTAGATTCATGGGATATAACACCTCAACCTTCAACTTTGACACTTGATATTAATGAAGTAGGTTTCTTCAATCTTTCAGTAACTCCAGATATTGAGGCAATAGCTGGATTGAAAAGTATTTCGATTGTTTCAACTTCAGAGGATGGTCAAACAGTTTCTTCAACATCTGTAACTGTTAAGGTAAATCAACTTCCTGCACTTCAAGTAGACAAAGTTGGTTCAAGTTCTAAAGATGTGGAAGCAGGTAAGCGCGTATATTATTCTTTTGAAGTAACAAACAAGGGTAACGCAGTAGATACATTTAATTTGGCTGTAGACACTTCGACTTTACCTTCAGGCTGGGATGCTTCATTAGATCAAGACAAGATAAGTAACCTCGGAGTTGATGACAACATTACTCTGACTGATGTTTTAGTCGTTAAAGCGCCAGAAGATGCAGCAGCTGACGTTGAGACACAGATAATTGTCACAATTTCCTCAGATTACAATGCATCAATTAATTCAACTTACACTTCAAGGACCACAGTTCTTCAAAATTATGAGCCAAAATTGGCAATACAGGGTGAAGATACCCAGTCAGCAAAGCCAGAAGAGCAAGTAAATTTTACAATTAAGATCACAAATGATGGTAACGGTGAAGACGATATTTCACTATCATTAATCGGTGGTAATGCCAGTTGGGGTCAGCTAGGAGATTCAGCTTTCACACTTGCAGCAGGAGCAAATGATACCACAACACTGAGGGTAACTCCGCCTAAAGATACAGAAGCAAAGAATGGCTACAACTTGATTATCAGAGCAACTTCTGAAGATGATTCCACAACTACTACTAGAAATATATTTGTCAATGTGCTTCAGATTTATGAAGTTTCAGTTCAAGTTTCTGGGGACAGTTCTAAGAAAGGAGATCCTGGAGATGAATTAACTTTTGAAATGACTATTAAAAACAAAGGTAATGGAGAAGATACCGTCTCTTTATCATTAGAGGGAGAAAAGGCATCATGGGCTTCAATTATCGATGAAGTTGAATTAACTAGTGGTGAAACAAAAACGGTCAATTTAACTGTAAATATTGACGATGACGCTACCGTAGGAGACAATGATATTGTAGTAAATGGTACATCTGAAGATAATCCTTCAGCATACGACACAGGAACTGTGAAAGTTTCTGTTAATAAGCAATTTAAGGTTGATGTAGTGGTTTCGTCGAAAAGCGGTGATCCAGGTTCAACAGTTCAGTATGATGTTAGAATCCAGAATGAAGGCACTGGGGTTGACACATTTACAGTTAACGTAGACGACTATCCGACAGGTTGGTCTGTTGACCCTGTATCTTTCCAGGTTGAGGATGTCGAAGCTGGTGGTGAAAAATTAGTCTCATTAAACGTTTCAATTAGATCTGGCGAAGATAATAAGGCATTTACGATTAATTTGACTGCATCATCGGACGAAGCACAGAAAGAAAATCCTCCGAAGTATGCCAATAAAACGGTCAGTATAATCACAATTGTAAATCAGGAGTACTGGATTGATTTGTCTGTAGCTGATGCAGACAGGACAGTTGAAGCTACTGTGGGAGTTCCTGTATCTGTGAAGATCGATGTGGATAACCTAGGAACTGGCGATGATATTATTGCAATGACTAATACACCTCCAGAGGGATGGACCGGTGTAGATTTCAGCAATCCTTTCATTAACGTTGCAGAAAATGGTCAAGAAGAAGTAACTTTGACAATTACAGTCCCAGAAAGTACTTCAAAGGGAGATTATGAGCTAATCGTTAAAGGAGTTTCGGATTGTGATGGTTGTGAAAATGGAACCAAATCAACCGATTCTATTACATTAACAGTTAAGGTTGATTTGAGTAGAGGAGTTCAAGTAAGTACAGATGTTACCGAAATTGAAAAGTTACCAGGTTCTACAGCAACCTTCACGATTGACGTTAAAAATACAGGTGATGGAGCAGATAATCTGATAGTTTCCATTTTAGATGATGATTTGGGATGGGCTTCATCTAATACCACTTCACTCACTCTAGATAAGGATCAAACCGGTTCAGTTACTGTAAATGTAACTTTACCTGAGTATGTTTTAGACAGTCTATCCAATCAAGAGCGAACAGCATTACAAGCTAGCAGTTATTCCATAACTGTGAAAGTTAAGTCCGGTGGCGACTTATCAATTAGCGATACAGCATCACTACAAGTTGATATAGGTCAAATTTATGGTGCTAGTGTGGAGATTGTAGGTGCAAATACTATAACTTCGTATCCTTCAACCGAAACTCAAGCATCTGAACGAACTGAGAAATTCACTTTCAAGCTTACAAATACAGGAAATGGACAAGATTCAGTAAATGTTGAGACAATTGCAACAACATATCCCGATGAATGGAATGTCGAAATATTCCAAAGTTCTTCCTGTACAAGTTCTTTCTCTGGTTCCATAGGTGCCGGTCAATCCAAGTACCTTTACTTATGTGTGGAACCTGACCAAGATTCAGACATTGGAAATTACAGCGTTCTAACCGAGTTTTCACCTAACAATGGCATAGACCCTGCCGTGCAAGTCTCAGTAAATCTTGAAGTTGCATCTCCGAGAAGAGAATTGTCTGCAACTGCAATAGATAGTGTAAAGGAGATATACCCTGAGTATGAGGGCTCAACAACACAGAACAGTGTGAAATTTAAGGTCAAATTGGATAACACAGGTTCTAACGATGACATTTTCATTCCTGAAGTTGAATCAACACTTGAAGATGGTTGGGAAGTTAGTTTCTATCAAGACAGCTCTAAAACACAGAGTTGGCCAAACTCTGGAGTTACTATCCAAGAAGGCGAGCTCGATGATCTTTGGGTCTTTATTTCTGTAAACGATGAATCAGAGGTAGGAAATGAAACAGTTAAGATTTCAGTTAGAAATGAAGAGGATGATCCTAACGCACGCCAAGAAATTGATTTAACAGTTGTAATTCAAAGACCTGAAATAGTTATTAAGCAAAGTAATATCCGAATAGAAATTGATGGAGTATTTGGCAATGCTTCTCAAGTTAAAGACGGGGACACAGTTGTTGTGTATGTTGATGTTGAGAATACAGGTTCAGCTGATGCAGACGATGTGAATGTTGAAATTTATTACTATCCTAAGAAGTCACCAACAACCCAACAAGAAATTGATGAGTTGCTAATTGCAGGATTTGAGCTTGATGATGCTAAGAATACTTACATTTATCAACTATATGGAAGTAGTGGTAGATCTACTAATATCAAAGAAGGTAATTCCAAAGAGTTAGTATCTGATGATTGGCTTATCAAAGGCGGTGAATGGTACGTTGAAGCTAGGGCAGATTACGATGAAGACAATGACAACGGTGAAATTCTAGAGGAGAACGAGAACAACAACGATGCAAGGTATTCCGAATTACTAAGGGTAAAACCAGATTTACAAATAACTGCAATGCGTGTTGACAGCAAGTATGCAGGTGAAAATTCAGGAACTCCAAACGTTGACGATACTGTAACTTTCACAGTCACAGTAACGAATGCAGGAGCTGCTGATGTCGATAACAGTCGTTTGTACATTACAGCAGATACAAGCAGTGAAAATGTTAGACTTAAGGATCGTACAAATCAAGAATATGTACTATTCGATTTAGATGCAGGTGAGACTCAAGAAGTACGCTTCAGATGGAAAGCTCAGCTAGAGGAATGGACTGCATTTATTGCAGAAGTCAATCCTGTATGTGATGACGTAGATATTCCAGATTTTACTTGTGAATCTGAAGGAGATGGTTTCTCTGAAGAAACAGGTAGAATGTTTGATGAATTAGGTAGGTATTCGGACAATGTATGGCCAAGAACTGGAGTGTTTGAACAAAGTGAAGTTCCAGTTGAATTCTCAGTATTGCCAGATTTCAAAATTAAGAAAGTAGTTATGGATCCGACTTCACCTCAAGTTGGAGAAGAAGTTGATATAACTGTAACTCTACAAAATATTGGTAATGCAGATTGGCAAATTTCATCTAAGCCTTTGCAAGTTAAGTTCGAAGATAGCACAGGTACTGAACTTTCACAGCAAGTAAGTGAATCAATAAACAAAGATGATACAACAGAACTAAGTTTCACTTGGACTGTTCCAGATAAGGATAACAAAGATTTCCTAACCTTGACATGGACAATAGATGCAGGTACCGGATCATTTGAGATTCAACAGTGTAACGATTGTGATACAACTAACAACGGAGACGGAACAGACAATGACGAATTTGTTGTTGAAGACTTCGAGCTTCAATTACAAGCAGTTCTTGGTGAGATTGAATTTATCAATACATTAACTGAGAGAGAATTAGTGAAAG
The DNA here is from genome assembly GCA_016845825.1 of Methanobacteriota archaeon. Lineage (GTDB taxonomy): Archaea > Thermoplasmatota > Poseidoniia > MGIII > CG-Epi1 > CG-Epi1. The sequence continues at coordinate 15,688 of JAERSJ010000196.1, read as the reverse complement.
GAGTTCCTCTGTTAATGCCCGTATTAGCATTAGTTGCTTTAGTTGCTTTAGCAATACCTCTTGCAGTATTACGTAGAAGATCAGGTAGCTCATCATCGTCATCCTCCGAGTCAGAAGAAGAGGCAGACGGTGAAGAAAGTCCAGGCGAGGAACCTGCGGCAGCACCGCCATCAAAGATTAGTGTAGCAATTGTATCAACAATTGATGGAAAGACAGCAAATGTCAAAGTTCCATCTAATATGCCAGTTAACAAATTATTACAAAATTGTGTAGGAAAATTCCCATTACCCCATGCAAACTTTGCAGTAATGTTGAATGGTGTGGCAGTTGATAATAATTTAACACTTGCAGACGCCGGATTAACCGATAAGTGTCAGGTCGATTTAGTTCCGTTAGAGTAAATCTCAAGCAATGCTTGACGTTTTAGTCGTAGGAGCTGGACCAAGCGGGTCCCGAACAGCCTGGAATTTTTCAAAAAAAGGCTACAGTGTCGTATTGCTTGATAGGGCTGAGATTATTGGCGAACCGTGTCAATGCGCTGGCTTAGTAACACCTAGAACTTTCGAATATCTTGGATATGAACGTCCTATTCTACAAGAGATGGATGGAGCTAGGCTATGGGGTCCAAAGGATTCTTTTTTAGATTTTCAGGCATCTGAAACTAAAGCGTTAGTAATTGATAGGCCAGACCTTGATCGTTCTATTGCAGAAAAGGCTTCAGATGCTGGAGCTGAGCTTCTTCACGGCCACACATATTTAGGTCATGAGAAGATTGATGGCGGCATCAAGGCAAGTGTAAAAAATAAGAACAAAAAGTTTAGTATTGAAGCTAAGTTATTGGTTGGCGCAGATGGCCCTCTGTCTAGGGTCGCGAAAAATGCAGGAATCAGTGGGAAAAGAGAAATATTGACCGCATTTGGGGCTGATGTAAAAGGATACAAAGGCCGAGACACTCATGTAGACCTCTTCGTCGGTTCTGAATTAGCTCCTCGTTTTTTTGGTTGGGGAATACCTACAGGTCCTGATGAAGGTCGAATTGGCATAGCTACCACTTTACCACACAAGCCAAGACATTTTTTTAGAGATTATTTTTTGAAAGGAGCACCTTCAAAATTACTTGGAGGCGCTAAGATAATTAATCTAATTAGTGGTTTAATCCCTTTTGGAACTGCAAATCCAAGTTATACCGATAATGTCATTTTAACAGGTGACGCAGCAGGTATGGCAAAGCCTACTTCAGGCGGTGGAATTTATTCGGGCTTAATTTCTGCAGATGCAGCCTTTGAAGTTGCTTCTAAGGCTTTGGATTCTAATAATTTGAGTGCAACTAATTTAAGCGAATACCAATCTCTAATTTCAACTCGGATTGGAGGTGAATTAACTAAAGGTAGTTATCTCAGGAAAGCCTTTTTGAGTTTAAATGATGATCAATTAGCTGAAATAATATCGATTCTTGGTGAACCAGAGGTAAAGAAAACAATCGAAAGGACGGGAGATCTAGATTATGCTTCTTTAGCTGCCTTTTCGGTACTTAAAACTCAACCAAAATTGATTAAATTTGCCCCTCATCTTCTGAAGCCATTTATTTAATTCAGGATAAGTTTCTTCTTCTTCCAGATAAAAAATTACAGAAAGTCCTGCAAATACTATTGTGAGTGTAATTAGTAAGTAAAGAGGCCATTTTGGTATGGGTTTTTTGACTCCAAAAGAAGAATCTGGAATGATACCATCAACATTTAGTGAGTTAAGATTAATATTTCCAGGATATTCTTCAGTTAGGTTTGTAGTGGCATTAGTCCACTGTTCCATATTCCAGAAACCTCTTGACTGGAGCTTTCTATCAGTTTCATTAAATTCATAACTCATGGAAAACCTAACAAAGTAAGTTCCTTCTTTAGTATTCTCCTTAGTATTTACATCAAATCTAAGTTGCACAGTTTGATTAACCAGTAGTTGTTCTATGTTAAATTCTGCAGATTCAAGATTAGGACTGTCTGAACAATTTTCTTCATTGTTTTTGTAGTTCCAACAATTTTCTGTAATAGTTGGTCTGTTCGCGCTGTTAATTTCAACCAAAGTTTCTGAATCATCAATATCAGCTCTATGATATATTTCAGCATAAATACTGACATCAGTAATGTTTCCGATGTATCTATTTTGTATTTCAAGTGAAAAAATACCACCTTCTCCAGGTTCTAGTTGTGGTGTATTAGAATTGTGAAAATTAGGTATGTTGCCAGGGTGGCTTGTATAATTATCAATTTCTGATTGCGCAATAGGCAACATCATTATGATTATGATAATGCCTAGGACCTTTCTCATTGTATGTCAGATAAAGCTCCCTTTAAAACGAGTTTCACTCCCTAGATAGATAGAATTTATAAGGGATAGTCTTTGATATGCTATGAATTTGGGGCATATCATCGGTGTTATTTTCATTTTTTCTCTATTTTTAGTAATGACTGAGGTTTCTTCTGAGTCACTAGAATATGATGCCTTAAAAGTAGATTTAGGGGAGGATGTTACAATTTCAAATTCAAATTTATGGTTAAATGGTGACATACTTGTTGACGGCAATCTATCTATTGAAAATTCTCATATTAATGTGAATAGATCAATTGACTTGACAATTTCTGAAATTAGAATAAATTCAACGGGTGAATTACGGATTTTGAATTCAACAATTAGTGCTTACAGTAATGATACACTTTCTTACAGCATGTTCACAATTGTTTCAGACGCAGGTTCCTTGATTATTTCTGGAGCAAGTATTGATTACTCAATGGTTTGGCTTGTGGGTGGCGATGCAAGTATTGAAAATACTTCGTTGAATGGCCACAATATTGTAAACTATGGAGTATTTTCTGAAGATACAATTTTAACTATGGATAACGTTTTAATTTCGAATTATACCTTAGGCCTTCGTTCAATAGGGTCAATACCTTTACAAAACCAAGTTACTTTTTCGAATTGTTTAACATGGATGACTCAAGAGTGGTGGGTAACCTTCACTGCAACTGATACTTCCACAAATTTGCCGGTTTCAGGTTTTCAAATTCGTCAATGGGATTCTGATGGTTCTATGCTAGGAACTTGGAACTGGGCAAAAGAGTATGAAATTGATTCCACAGGTCAGCGAATAGACCATGTAGCTAATTTTTCAGCATTTGCAAATTTCGGTTTCGCTCGCGTAGATGATCAATGGTCTCAAATTGTAAGTTCAAATACGAATTTTAATCGCTCTTTTAATCTTAATTTGTCAGCTATAGAATATAAGTCTGCAGAAGTATATGCTTCAGGAAATCTTTGGAAGTCAGGACAAGTTGTTTCAAAATGGTCTGAAATTAATGTTTATGTTACCATAAATAATCCAACAGATTATAATTTCTCTAACTTATTTCTGGATATGGACATTAGTAATAACAAAGGTTTTGCAAGAGAAAGTATTTCACTTTCTCCAAAGAGAGAAACCATAGGCAATATTTCATGGAGGGCTTCTTTGGAAGGGCCATTATCTCTCAAAATAACAACGTTTTTGGACTTAAGTTCTTCAGGTAACCTTACCCTTTCGATGTCAAAGTTTGTTGAAATTGGAGATACAAGTGAAAATACCACAGATTCAGGGAATATGTTTACGTTATTTGCTATATTCATTATACTAACGGTATGCTCCTATGTTATTTACAGCGGAATGGAAGATCAAGATTCAGACTCGGATTTATCCGATGATGTCTCTGATTCCGACGAAAAGATAAATGAAGATGACTATGAGAGTGAATTGGCAATTCCCGATGAATCTTTAGAGGAAGAGTAATCATTTTGAATAGTATAATTCTAGGTATTGAGTCGACAGCCCATACAGCAGGTGTAGGAATAATTACCTCAGAAGGAAAAATATTGTCTAATCAAAGATCAATGTATATTCCCGAAGAAGGTGGTATTCACCCTCGAGAGGCTGCGAGACATCATTCAGATACTTTTCCAGTTCTTTTTGATAAAGCTTTCAAAGAAGCGAATTTGAAGCCTTCAGAGATTTCTTTAGTTTCGTATGCTCGAGGTCCCGGACTAGGTCCTTGTCTAAGGACAGGAGCAACAGCTGCAAGAGCATTTGCTTATTCGCACGATATTTCCCTTATTGGAGTTAATCACTGCGTAGCTCATTTAGAGATAGGCTTGCTTGAAGGAGCGACCGATCCTGTTTTGTTGTATTTGTCAGGAGCTAACACACAAGTGATAGCTTACGCATCTGAAAAGTACAGAGTCTTTGGGGAAACAATTGATATTGGAATTGGTAATGGTCTAGATAAATTTGCTAGAGAGGCAGGCATGGGTTTTCCGGGCGGCCCTAAGATTGAAAAATTGGCTAAAGGGCCTGAACTTTTGGATTTACCTTATTCAGTTAAAGGAATGGATATGGCATTCTCTGGCTTAATGACTGCAGCTAAATCTAAATTAGATTCTGGACATTCAATTGAAACGGTTACTTATTCATTACAAGAAAACGCATTTGCAATGTCTTGTGAAGTTGCAGAAAGGGCATTAGCCCATACAGGAAAAACTGAGTTAGTTTTGGGAGGAGGAGTTGCTTGTAACGAAAGGCTCAGAGAAATGGCAACTATAATGACTGAAGAAAGAGGCGTCAAGTGTTTTATCCCCTCAAAGGATCTGTGTGTTGATAATGGAGTAATGATAGGCTGGTTAGGTTATCAGATGGTTAAAGGAAACTATAAAATTACTGAAGAAGACAATAAAGTTCACCAAAAATATAGAACAGATATGGTTGAGGTAACTTGGAGATGATATTCAGAGGTGCAGAGGCTGTAGTTGAGAAGATTAAATGGCATGATTTTCCAGCAGTATCTAAAGTAAGGAATAAACGTTCATACAGGCACCCCGAGTTAGAAAGAAAACTTGTTGTTGAAAGATTGAGAAGTGAGTCACGAGTTATTGAATATCTTTTATCAAAAGGAGTCTTAGTTCCATCTTTGTATGAAGTTAATGCCGAGAAATCTCAGATAATAATGGAGTTTATCGATGGTATGACTCTTGAAGAAGGTCTTAGAACAAACAAGTTTAGAGACTACTTGATTTCTACAGCAATTCTCATATCACAAATTCATTCTTCTGGAATAGTTCATGGAGATCCTACAACTAGTAATTTTATGATTTCAGGAGGATTATATGCAATTGATTTCGGCTTATCGAGTTTTGATGATGATGCAGAATCTAGAGCTTCAGATCTTCGCGTTTTTTTAGAATCCTTAGAAGCTCATCATTCTGAAATAAAAGGAAGAGAAATATTCTTAGATGCTTATTCTGACTGGAAATCTTCTGGACAAGTTCTTAAGGCCCTCGAAGTGTTAGAGTTACGCGGCCGATATAATTTGATGAGAGGGTAGGCTCACTGTAATAAATCCCCCTTACTAATTACTGATGAGGCATATCTTGAATTTAGTTAGAATTTTCGTCGCATTTGCTTTTCTTGTACTATTAGTTTCTTCATCATTTAATGCTGAAGCTGAAAAAGATCCAGTTTGGACATGGTCTTCCTCAAGTTCAATTACCAATGTTGCTATATCATCGGACTCAAAGAATATTTCAGCAACTTATGCACAATCAGTTTCTTTATGGAAAAATGACACCTCTTTTCCACACAATCCTTACAATACTAAGACGTTAGGTGATGGCATTAGATACATGGAAATGTCGGATGATGGTAAATATGTTTTAACCGGCGAGGAAACAAATAAACTGACATTGTGGGAAGAAGGCACAAAGGTATGGGATAAGGGAGGTTTTCTTGCAGGATTATATGGAATAGATATCTCTGCAGATGGTTCAAACATTACGGCAGTTGATCGCAGAAATGTTTATTTTTTCGACAAGAGTAGTAGTACTGAAGTTTGGAATAAGAATTTTGCAACTCAAGAAATGGCTACAGCTAGCATCTCACCTGATGGTAGATATGTTGCAGCAGGAACCTTTGACGGCAATGTTTATGTTTTTTTAACTTCAGATGAGGATAATGTGTGGTTTCATTCAGATGCGCTAGATGGTAAAATTACTGATTTAGAGTTTTCAGGTGATAGTTCACATTTGATAATTGGAACTGAATCAGGGAGAGTGCATGTATATTCTTCTTTAGGTGGCGATCCAGTTACGATGTTCCAACCTGACACAGTATCATGTGTTTCAGCTGGAGCTAATTCAAAATATTATATTTATGGAACTGAAGGAGGAATGCTAACTCTTTTTGATGGTATAATCGGGGCAGATATCTGGCAGAAAAATATAGGCGGTGATGTTGGTGACTGTGTTTTTAACGGAAAAGGAACTTATGTTTTTGCAGGTTCAGATAATAAAAAAATAGTCTTAGCTAACGTGACCTCAGGGGATGAAGTCTGGCGAGTAAATGCCGTAGATGCAGTGACTGCAGTATCAGTGTCTTACCGGGGAGAAAATCTTGTCGTTGGAAGTGAATCTGGTTTGTCTGTGTATTATGAACAACTATTAGATAATCAAGCTCCAGTAGCTAATATTGATTCAATTAATCCAAGTATTGCTCTTCCTGGTGAAGCAATCAATTTCACAGGATCTGCTACAGACCTAGATGGATCAGTTTCCAATTATCATTGGTCTTCTTCAATAGATGGTAATCTTTCCTCATCCGATACATTTACGATATCTAACTTGACGATGGGGCTGCACATAATCTCTTTCATGGCACAAGATGACGAAGGAAGATGGAGTTCTCCAGTTACTAAGGAGATTGGTGTAGGAGATTTTCCCGAAGTTTCAATATTATCAATTTCAAACTGTCCAATGTTAGATAATTGCTTGATAAGTTTAGGGGATATGATAGTAATTTCAGCTCTAGCTTCATCTACAACTTCTGAAGAAATAGACATTGAAAAATTTGAATGGATGTCTAACTTAGATGGTGAAATATCAAATAGTTTAAATTTGACTTCTTCAGATTTAAGTTTAGGTACACATACAATAACCTTTAGAGCTAAAAATAGTGTTGGTTTTTGGTCCGCAAATGTTAGTGTAAGCATTATAGTTAATGCAGTTCCCACAATAGATTTAGATTCAATTAATCCAAATCCTCTTATTGCTGGAGAAGAAGCTCAAATTACAGTATTGGGTTTAGATGCTGATGAGGATGATATCCTAACTTATTTTTGGTCTACTGAAACTGTAACTCTTTTTAACGATAATAATCAAGCTTTATTTTCTTCTGAGCTTACAGATCAGGGCGAACATATAGTTTCAGTTTATGTCCAAGACTCTAAAGGTGCAAAGAGTAACGTTCTCAATTTGACTATATCTATAATTTCACAGCCTTCAGTTGAATTAATCTGTGATCCCGAAATAGCTCTGAATGAGGAAGCTTTCTTCACAGCATCTGCTTTCAAGCCTCAAGGTTCAATTGTTAAATATGAATGGGATTTTGATAGTCAAAGTAGAGTTTCGCCAAATTCAGTTGATTTTGTAGGTTTTAATTTTGCAACACATTCTTACAATTCAACTCCTGATGATGATGAAGGATATATAGTTGTAATTAAAGTCACAGATAATGATGGATTAACTGCAACGAATTATTGTCAAATCCCTATTGTTGACGAGGAGGGATCAGCCACTTCTTCCTCTACAAAAGAAGAAGCTGGATTAAGTTCTCAATTAACGACTACAACAGGTTTGCTTGGTATTGCAATTCTTCTCATAGGTGTTGGAGGACTCGTCTTTTATTTTAACAGAGATAGCTTTGACACTTACTCGCCACCTACTGCACCATCTTCTCCTAAGTCGTTGCCTAATGATTCTCCCTTAAATTCTAACTCTAATGAGGAGGAAGCAAAAAAACCTGCAAGAAGGAAGGTTATGAGAAAACGTGTTGTGAGTAAGGAAATTCCTGAAACTATGACCGTTGAATGTCCCGAATGCTCCTCACAAATTGAAATTCCTAAGATATCAGGTTCACATGAACTTAAGTGTCCAGATTGTGGTTTAGAAGGAGAAATAGACATTTAGAATAGTGTCTAGTTATATTTTATAGGGTTCTTGTACTGGATAACTTGTAGAGATGAAACGCGTAAAGTTAATTAACGACCCGGCCGAACTTGTGGCACTTTTCAGAGCAGTAGATTCAGAAGTTAGAAGAAATGTATTGAGCACCTTAGCAGAGGGCTGGACAATGATTAGTGAGTTGAATGAAAAATTTGGCGATGAAGCTAATGATATTATTGTATATTATGAAAAATTTAAGTTGATTGAATCTAGATGGGAAGTGAATAAAGATACAGGAAGACCCGAGAAGAGCTACAGAACATTTTACAATGCTTTTCAAATTTCTACATCCTTAACATTTGATGAGACGCAAGAGCTTCTTACGGTTGTTTTAATGCCAGATAAAGAGTTTATCAAATATGAATCTAAAATAGTTGAGTTAATAGGGGATGAAGGAACATTTGCTAATGATGTTGGAAGAGATATTGAAGTCAGTTCGCTCACTTTGAAAGGTCTAGTTAGGCGTTCGGTAAAATTTGATTTTAAGGGGCATAACATAGTGCCATTGAAAGAGGAAGAATAGTGAACGATTTAGATATTGATGAAACATTACCAGGTCAAGAAATAGAAGAAGATAATAAAGAAGAAGTTATACGAAGGGAGACAGAGTTCTCGTCTACGGTTAAATCCTCAGGATCATCACTAAGTGAGTACCCAACTGACGCTGAAAGGGCAGAATCATTAAGAGGTTGGTTATATCTTATCGCTGGCGCAGGTTACGGAACTCTTGTTGTTTACTTAGTTTTAGTAATTCAGCAGGGCATGAACATACCTTTACTTAGTTCCGGTTCTGAAGTTTCAGATACTTCAGGCGCATTGTCTACCGCAGTTTTGATCTCTGGAATGGTTTACGTAACAATATGGTTCTTTATGTCTGGAAAAAACCATTCATTTTTCACTGAAGATCCAGACAAAGCTAAATTTTATGCAGGAATAATTGGTCTAGCATCCTTAGTAATTATAGCAATCAGCTGGGAAGATCACCAAAGAGAAATGATTATCTCAGCAATCTTAACTGCAGTTTCAACATGGTCTTACATTCGTTCCTCTGAAATGAAAGTATAAATCTCAATATTCTTTTAAGATACAATTCTTTGAAGGCAAAGTTTTACGCCTAAATATGTCATTACTATAGTCATGACACTTATGTATGCTATAGAAAAAATTAAAGTTTCTATTTCATCGCCGTAAGCTAAAGCACGTGTTATTATGGCTGCATGAGTCAAAGGTAAACACATTGCAATATTTTGAGCTATCGGGGGAAATTCACTCAAAGGAAAAAAAGTCCCAGCTAAAATGAACATTGGATTTACAAACAGAAAAAATGGTATGTTAAACCAGTCGATGGAGGGTGTATAAGATGTCAAAATTAACCCCATTCCTGCAAACATTAATCCAATGGGAATGGCAATTATTGGCATTAATATAGCTCCATGTATGGAAATTAAAGGTTGATTAACGAGATATCCAACTGATAGGATTGCTGTAGTCATTAGAGTTGCATTAGTAACTGATTTTGTGGTAGCCCAAATTAGTTCGGCTACTAGAACATCAGATGCAGAAGCAGGAGTTGCAGCTATTGCTTGCCAAGTTTTTTGGTAATACATTCTTACAAAAGCAGAATAAGTGGCTTCAAAGAAAGCCCCAAACATCATTGAGATAGCAAGAATTGATGGAGCTATATACTCTACGTAACTTACACCACCCATTTCGTTAATGTACGCTCCTACTCCAAAACCAAACCCCAAAAGATACAGGATAGGTTCAACAAGAGGAGGTAACAGATTTGTTCTCCAAGTCCGCACCCAAACGTCAGCATGCCTTCTCCATACTGCATATACCATCTGAGGTGAAACACTTTGGATTTCTTGCATCTTTAGTCTCTAAGTTGTCTCCCTGTCAAATTTAAAAAAACGTCCTCAAGAGTTGCTCTCCGTCTGATAATGTCAGTTAAATTTCCTTCATTTTTGAATTCAGATATGATATTTTCAATTTCCTTTCCATATAATATGATTCTATCTGTAACTCGGCTAAAGTTTACATCTATTAACTTACATTTTTTCTCAATTAAGTCTAAAGTTTTTTCATCTTTACCAAATGATAATGCCACTAATTCGGCAGCATAGTCTCCGATAGTTTCTCTAATCAATTCTCTTGGATTTCCTTGAATTAAAATTTTACCAGAGTCCATAATTGCTAATTGATCGCATAATATTTCAGCCTCATCCATGTAATGTGTAGTAAGAAGAACAGTCTTTCCTTCATTTTTAAAAATTCTAATTTGGTCCCAAACACTATGTCTTGCTTGCGGGTCTAAACCGGTAGTTGGTTCATCTAAAATTAATAATTCAGGGTCATTTATCATTCCTCGAGCCACTATAAGTCTCCGCTTCATTCCTCCTGATAAATTATTTATTTCTTGTTCAGCTTTATCGGTTAATTCCACTTTTTCAAGGAGTTCTGCAGCTTTTTCTTTCGCCTCATTAAATCCTATTCCAAAATATCTGGCATAAACTAGGAGATTGTATTCAACTGAAAAATCAGGGTCTAAGTTATCTTCTTGAGGTATGACGCCAATTTTTTTTCTAATATCTCGACTATTGCTAACTGTATTCATCCCTAATACTTCTAATTCACCTTTTGTAACTGGAGAAGAAGCCTGAATCATCTGAATCATCGTTGTTTTCCCAGCACCATTTGGGCCAAGTAACCCAAAGCAGATTCCTTTCGGTACATCTAAAGAAACATTGTTAACCGCACAAAAGTCACCGTAGTTTTTGGTCAATGAGTTTGCAGAGATTGCACTATTTTCCATCTAAATTGATTAGTGACGCCACATTGGTAAAACAGAGTTATATCCCGCAATAATAACTCCAGTCATAGATGCTACTTTTTGGCTTGTAGTTCTAAGATGTTCTGCACTTAAATCAGAAATATTTCCCACACCCAATGAGCCTATAGCTTTCGATAATTTCATCCCAAATTCCTTCAACTGGTTACCGCTGCATTTATCTTGTAAAAAGATTCCAGAAGCTCCTAATGCTAACAGTTTCAATGAATCTTTGTAATCTAATTGATTTGTTTCAGCAAGGATAGTAATTTTATTCTTATAATTTCTGGATGAAACAAGTGCAGCTTCAATTGGCAATTTATCACCAACTAAGATTACACCATCAGCTCCAGACTTCACAATTACTCCTAAATCATTATCTACATCACCAGCATAAACTCGGATCATAATCGGTACTTTATTTGCAGAACCTTGCTTTAATAGATTAACGATTACAGACAAATCAGTTGGTCTTTTCATATCTAATCTACGGTTTATGTTAGTTGCAGTTAAATCAATAATAGCTACATTTGAATTGCTTATATTATCAGTTATTTTTTCATTAATTTTCCAATTGAAATATGAAGGAGCATTACTTCCTTGCCATAATAGTGGAATTGTAAGATTAAGAGGTTCCTCCTTTTTAGAACCAATAGTTAAAGATAAATTTACTTCATCTAATCCAGGAGTTCTAGGCCTTCTAGTGAGACTGGCAGGAACTAAAACTATGTCGTCTGTAAGGTTAATATAATCTGGTTGATAGTTTTTTTCTTTTTTTACTAAATTTTTTGAAGACAGAGATTTGAAATTTAAATCTCTTGAATCAATTCCATTTTCCTTGAGTTCAAGTTTTACCTTTTTCCAGTCACTTGGAGAAATATTTTTGGTTTCAATATTTTCATTTTCATCAAATTCTCCTGCAATGAATATCTTACCACTTTCCATCATTTTTCCAATGTCACCCAGCACATCCCCACAAATTATGATAGTGCCTTGACTCATACATGTAGCTAGATCACCTCTTACACTGCCTGAGATTAGCAAATTCCCCCCGTGCATTGAAGCTCCTGCATCACCATCTACTGTACCTTGAATAACTATTTTTCCGTTAGACATTGAATGTCCGACTCCGTCATCACAATTTCCATTAATGATAATTTCACCATCAATCATTCCATTTCCAACAAATCTTCCTGCATCACCATTCAAAATAATTTTACTTCCTTGATTCAATCCTCCAAAATTGTCTCCTGCCTTTCCTTCAAATACAATGTTAGTTTTAGGTGGCATGTTTGCAGCAATGCATGATTGATTTGCTAAATTAGTGACTTTAGCAGTATCATGATTTTCAAATCTTTTTCTCAACTGCTCGTTTATTAGCTCAGAGGTCCAAGTATCTGAGTCGCTCATTGTAATCGCATTTGTAACCTGTATTTAGGTTATTAGGTGGGCTTAATGGCCCCTTGTAACCATGTATTCCAATAACTCTTCAAGCATTGTTCTTGCATCACTTTCAGGATATCTTGCAATAGTATTCTTAGCGCCATTAAGATAGCCTAATGCTTGCTTACGACAGTTATCAAGTGCCCCGCAGTCAGACATAATAGTAACAGCTCGTTTTACATCGGAATCAGTATTACTATTATCATCTAGAATTCTAATCAATTCATTTCTTTCACTGTTTTTAGTGCGACTTAATGCTTCAATTACTAGGAGTGTGCGTTTTCCTTGTCTAATGTCAGAACCAGACGGTTTTCCGAGGACTTCAGCAGACGCTGTTGCATCAAGATAATCATCCCATATTTGAAATCCTAATCCAACCCATATTGCCATTTGCCTCAAGTCGTTTGCTTCCTCATTATCTTTACCTCCAATCAAAGCTCCACCATAAGCTGCAGATCCAAACAATATAGAAGTTTTTAGCCTAATCATTTCGAGGTAAAGTTCAGGATCCACAGTTTCCTCTTCTTCAAAATTAATGTCCATTTGTTGACCTTCGGCAATTCTTCTTACTGTGTAGGCAGTATGTCTTACTAATTCAGATTTAATATTATCTTCAACTTCACTTTCAGCAATCATTTCAAATGCATATGCAAAGAGAGAGTCTCCTGCTAAAATTGCAGTAGGTAGTCCATAAACGGTGTGACATGCTGAAACACCATGTCTAAGGTCATCATCATCCATTACATCGTCATGAACTAAAGTGAAATTATGAATGACTTCAAGGGCTGCTGCGAATGGGATTGCCCTCTTTCCATTTCCTCCAACCATCTCACAAGTAAGTTGTGCCATGACTGGACGTAAGCGTTTTCCCCCGGCAAGAGGTATATGCGCCATAGCTTCGTACAATTTTTTAGGTTCACGTATGACTAAGTAATTTTTTAGAGCTTTTTCAACATCTTTGGCTTTTTCAGCTAGCTTTATCTTTATACTCATTTTACTTCTCCCATATGATGTATTTCATTATCATTAATGCTCTCTAAAGATTCCAAATTTCTCCATATCTTACTGAGGAAATGGTCTTTAATTAATCTGAACCAAGGTCCTATTTTAACATCATTGTCGTTAGTTTTACCAAATAAATCATTTAGCTCTTTTTCATTTACGTATTTAGTCTTTTGTATTTCGTTTGGATTCGGGTTAATTTCAACATCGATTTTAGTAACAAAAATATAATCGACCTCATGTTCAATCCATTTTACATCAGCTCTAGCCTTGTAATGCATTTTAGTTATAAAATTTAAATCCTCTGGTTTAATAGTATTGGGTTTTATGCCAAGCTCTTGAACTAGTTTTCTGGTTGCGGCTTTTTTCGCACCTTCAATACCTCCTTCTTCGCCATCTTGATAAAGAGGGTGGCTACAACAACTGTTTGCCCAAATAGATGGAAAGGTTATTTTTTCATCAGCCCTTTGTTGTATCAATAACTTATTATTAGAATTGAAAATTAAAACACTGAAAGCTCTGTGTAATTTCCCTTCTCCAAGGTGACAGTTTATTTTTGAATCTTGCCCAGTAATTTTATCATTTTCATCTACTATGATACAGTTTTCATTCATCATTTCTTTTTGGTCTTCATCATATCCTTGAAGCTCTGAATCTCCAACTGTCATAATCTTGTAAAAGGTGGGTAATTAAAAATGAATAGTACAATTAAGTTCTTTATTGTAGCTCTTCATGTACTTATATGACAAAGCTGGATTTCTTGAACAAGTTAGGAATTGAAGATGTAAATTTAGGAGGCTACTCAGATAAATGGTTAGGCTCTGGAAGTGATTTGAATTGTATAACTCCAGTGGATGGAACACTAATTGCTAAAGTTAAACAATGTAATCCCGGTGATTACGAAAATATAATGCAAACTTCTTCTGAAGTATTTAAGAAGTGGAGAATGGAACCAGCTCCAAAAAGAGGAGAAGTTGTTAGAAAATTAGCTAATGCTTTCCGCAAGCATAAGACTTCACTTGGTAAATTAATTTCTTGGGAAATGGGTAAAATTCAGGCTGAGGGAGAAGGCGAAGTACAAGAGATGATTGATATTGCAGATTATGCAGTGGGATTGAGTCGCCAGTTGTATGGTAAAACTATGCATTCAGAAAGACCAAATCACCGAATGTATGAGCAATGGCATCCCTTGGGTGCAGTAGGTATTGTTACTGCCTTTAACTTCCCAGGTGCAGTTTGGGCATGGAATGCAATGATCGCTGCAGTTTGTGGTGATGTAATGGTATGGAAGCCATCATCTAAAACACCACTTACAGCAATTGCGATTCAGAAAATTGTTAATGACGTTATGACACCATTAGGTTGGGATGGCGTAATGTCATTACTTGTTGGATCTAGTAGAGATGTCGGAGAATTATTAGTACACGATAGAAGAATACCTCTCGTTTCAGCAACAGGTTCTTGTCATATGGGGCGTAAAATAGGCGAAGCTGTAGCTAAACGCTTAGGTAGGTCTCTTTTGGAATTAGGAGGAAATAATGCAATAATTGTAATGCCCGACTCTGATCCTGAATTAGTTCTTAGAGCCGTTTTGTTTGGTGCTGTTGGTACGTCAGGACAACGTTGCACATCTACACGTAGGTTATTTTTACATAAATCAATTTCATCGTCTATTACCGAAAAATTAATATCGTCATATTCACAAATAAAAATAGGTAATCCGCTAAAATCAGATACTATTGTTGGACCTCTGGTTGATGGAAAGGCTGTTCAAGATTATTCAGACGCTTTAGAGGTTATCAAAAAGGAAAAGGGTGAGATTCTTTATGGAGGTAATGTAGTTAAATCAGAGGGTTTTTATGTTGAGCCTACTATTGTGAAGGCCAATATGAGCATGGAAATTGTGAGGGAAGAAACATTTGCACCTATACTATATTTATTTGAATTTGAGAATTTAGAAGAAGCTATAGAATACCACAATTCTGTCGATCAGGGCTTATCATCCTCTATTTTTACTAAAGACATGCAATCGGTCGAAAAGTTCTTGAGCCATTCCGGTAGTGATTGTGGTATTGCCAATGTGAACATTGGAACAAGCGGCGCTGAGATAGGCGGTGCTTTTGGCGGAGAGAAGGATACTGGGGGCGGTAGAGAGGCAGGTTCAGATTCATGGAAAATTTACATGAGGCGACAGACCAATACTCTTAATTGGTCAGATGATTTGCCTTTAGCACAGGGAATTGAGTTTGGATAAATGAGTGACGAAAAAAGGCAATACTTGAAAGTGCCAAAAGATAATGCCGAAATGATGATGAACAAATTAGTTTCATCGGGTTTACTCGA
>JAERSJ010000195.1 GCA_016845825.1 Methanobacteriota archaeon | reverse complement strand
GTTTGTCGTGTTGGTGAAGGGAGTAATTTTGCGTTAAAAGGTTTTGCCGCTCGTCCTCTAATGCCAGACATTACACTTCAATAAAAATAGCGTTAAAATTTTAAGTACGTAGTGATTGTATGCCAATAATGAAACACAGAGTTATTAATTTGTCGAATGATACACAGAGCAGATGTGGCATAGTCAATTGTAACGATTCAATTAAACGCTCTGTTTCTCGTAAAAAAGTTGATTTAGTCCCTGAATTAGAAGTTCGAGGAAATGGTAAAAAAATTGGATTGTGTCAGTCTTGCTACAGAATTTTTAAAAAAGCCACCAAAAAGGATAGAACTCTGGAGTCTCTAGGAAGATGAATTCTTCTTACGCAATATTCGAGGCGGAATTTAGGACATCATTCAGAAGTGCTATTCAGTCTTTTAAGAAACGTTTTGCGTCAACTTTCTTTATTACATTTTTAGGTATTATTTTTTCATTTGCTTGTATTCGGTTGATGAATTTTGTAATTCAAAATCCTCAGCTTTTCCCAGAGGGTTCAAATGAAGGATATGGTACGATTCTACTCGTATATTTTTCATTATTTACTCTCAGATCAGCAGGAATAACTTATAGAAAAATTGTCAAATCTAAAATAATGGACATGTATCTAGTTCAACCAGTAGTTCCTAGATCGATAATGTTAGGTCAATTTTTTTCAGTGCTCATTCCAAATTTATTTATTACTTCAGGTATGCTCTTAATTTTTTTTACAGGTAATGTTGTTACTAATACTAATATTTATGTTGAAATAGAATTTTTAATTTTATTGTACTTATTTTCATTTTTATCTGCACTAAGTGGTTTTATGTTTTCATTAATAGGTTCTTTACATCCTTTCTCTCGAAAGCTTAGTTTTTTGGTAGCTTTATTTCCAATACTCTTGGCTCTTCTTTTGGTATCAAATGCAGCACATCAGGATCCTAATTTAGCCATAATAATAGTTTTAGTTTGCACATTACTTTTACTTATTTTCTTTTATTTTATGGATAGTATTTTTGTTGAAGCTTTGGAATCCTATAAGATTAATTCATCTTCACATAAGAATCCAGTACGTTTACTTCAATTTAATTGGTTGAGTCCAATTGTTGGGCGCCGTGCGTCAGCTATTTGTTCTAAAGAGGTAACATCCTCGATTAGAGAAAGGGACGTTTTAAGTTCCGCATTTTCGACATTTTCAATTTCTTTGTTAATGGTTTTTTGGTGGTTTAAGGTAGGAATTCCAACTGAACCCGTTGGAGATTTACCTCCAAAATTGTATTATCCTGGAATGCTTGCCATTAGTTTGTATCTTGGCGCTCTATTACAATGTACAATGCTTGGTTCAACTATACTTGGCGTGGAAGGCAAGAGATTGTGGATCATGAAATCTAATCCCGTAGAGTCATTGTTAATTATGAAGGGTAAGGCATTTGCACTTTTGTTTATGGCTTTTCCAGGTCTCTTATCAATTTGGCTTCCTATTTGTTTCTTAGCTAAGTTTCCTTTTGAAGTAACTCTATTTTTTGGGCAGTGCGTCTTAATTTTATTGTTTGTTAATACTGGATTAGGCATCTGGGCAGGAAGCGCCTTTGCTAATTTTGATGAGAGTGATCGTGGTAATCCGGATATCCTAGTACAGTTCATGTTGATGGGGACGTCGGCATTTTTTTCTTCAATATTACTTATTTTACCAGCTTCAGTAATGCTTTACAATCATAATATTGGTCTCTTAGCTGGTGGAATATTTGTTCTTTTATCATTTGCAATAATGTTTGCAGGTATTAGAGCTAGTTCTTCGGCTTATCGTACAATCTACATTGATAGTTACGGCGTTTAAAATTTCTAGCAAATAGAATAATAATAGGTGTTCTATGTGTATGTGTGGTATTGATAGCATCTAATGAGATGGAGGCTTATTTTGAAGATTTAGAGAAAAAAGCTGATTCTTGTTATACTCTAGTCGAAAAAGTTCGAAAAGCAGGTTTTGATCCTTCAGATTCACCAGAGATACCCCGAGCTAAAGATTTAGCCGAAAGAGTAGAAGCACAAGTTGGTCCAGAAGGTATAGCTCCTCGAATAAGAGAGGTAGCCGAAGAAAATGACAGAGAGTCTACTGCTTTAATCATTGCGAAAGAGCTTGCAGGGAAATTAAAATCTGAGTTAGGATTAGAAAAAGCACTAGAGCAGGCAGTTAGAACATCGTTGTCAATACTCACTGAGGGTGTATTAGTTGCCCCCACGGAAGGTGTCGTAAAGGTAAGTACTCTTGAAAATAGTAACAAGACTAAATGTGCTTCAATATATTACGCCGGCCCCATCCGAGCTGCTGGCGGTACAGCTCAAGCACTATCAGTTTTGATTGCGGACGTTGTGAGGAGAGAATTAGATTTAGATCCGTATATTCCAACTCCAGCCGAAATTGAGAGATATAAAGAGGAAATTCCTCTTTACAAAAGGGCAGTTAATCTGCAATACGTTCCAAGTCCAGAGGAAATACATACTATCGTTACATCATGTCCAATTTGTGTTACGGGTGAAAGAACTGATAAGTTAGAAGTCGCAGGAAATCGAGATCTTCCTCGAGTTGAGACGAATTCTTTGAGAGGTGGTGCATGTCTAGTTTTGGCTGAAGGTCTTTGTCTTAAAGCTGCTAAAGTTTTGAAACATGTTGATAAATTAGGAATAAGCGGTTGGGATTTTCTAAGGACTTATACTGAGAAAAAACGAAAATCAGCTTCTGGTGATGTTAAAGAGCACAAATATTTGAAAGATGTCTTAGCAGGCAGGCCAATCTTTGCTTTTCCTGATAAGCCAGGTAGCTTTAGACTTAGGTACGGACGTTCAAGAACTGCAGGCTTAGCTTCAATGTCTTTACATCCTTCTACTATGTTAATTGTAGATTCTTTTGCTGCAATAGGGACTCAATTAAAACTTCAATTGCCCGGTAAGGCGACAGCTTCTACGCCTTGTGATACAATAGAAGGACCTTCAGTTATACTAGAAAATGGTACTTTTACTAGACTTGATGATTATAATTTAGCTTTGAAATTTGTTAATCAAGTCAAAGAGATTGTTGATCTAGGTGAGCTATTAATTCCTGTAGGTGAATTTTTGGAAAATAATCATCCCTTGCAGCCGTCTGGCTGGTGTGACGAATGGTGGGATTCCTTGGTTAGTTCAAAAGATATTGGAAAATATAACGGAGATTATTCTTTTTCTTCCCTATATAATTTCTGTAAAGAAAACGATTTGCCCTTGCATCCTAAGTATACTTACAATTGGGGAGATTTAGATTACAATGAAATCTTGGATCTTCGCAATCAGCTTGTGAGAAATGGTTCAGAGGTTGTTAAGAATCGTTTTTCAAAAATTTACAAAGAGATATTCGTTAAATTGGGTATGTTCTTTAGAATTGAGGACAATGTTATAGTATTAGATGAAGGATATTATCCCTTGATCACATTATTGGGAATTAAAGAAATAGATGGTAAGTTATTAGCAAGCGAGTTAGACAATTATTCGGATGATTCTTTAACTCTACTGTCAGATTTATCAGAGGTTTTGATAAAGTGCAAGTCTCCAACGCGAATCGGCGCCAGTATGGGTCGCCCTGAGAAGGCGAATGAGCGCAGACTTAAGCCACCTCCACATGTGTTATTTCCTCTAGGTGACTCTGGAGGGAATCAAAGATTGATAAATACCGCACTTAAAGAACGTCCTTATCGAAGAGGATTTACACAGGGTAAATTAGGGTCGATAGAAATGGTAACACAATTAAGATATTGTAAGAATTGTAACAAAGAGACTATTTCGCTCAGATGTTGTAAATCTTTAACTATGGTTAAAGAAGACGCTAAGAGGAGAATAGTCGATGTGTCTGAAATAGTAACAAAAGCGATGAATAATACGAAAGTGGGTATAATGCCGAAAGTAAAAGGAATCAAAGAATTGAAATCAGGCCCTAAGATTCCAGAATCGTTAGAAAAAGGGATACTTCGTTCAAAATATGATCTAAGAGTTTACAAGGATGAAACACTTAGATATGATATGATAGATTTACCGATTACACATTTTTACCC
This sequence comes from Methanobacteriota archaeon, assembly GCA_016845825.1. Classification (GTDB taxonomy): domain Archaea; phylum Thermoplasmatota; class Poseidoniia; order MGIII; family CG-Epi1; genus CG-Epi1. The sequence goes on along the minus strand of JAERSJ010000195.1, from coordinate 3,257 downwards.
GAAAGAGATTGGATTGTCGGTTGAGAAAGCTCTGGAGTTAGGTTACAGTAAAGATATTGATGGTAAGAAATTGGAATCTGAAGATCAATTATTGGAATTAAAAGTACAAGACTTAATCGTTTCAAAAAATGCAGGTCCTTGGCTAGTTAAGGTAGCAAATTTTGTCAATGACGAGTTGGTTAAACTTTACGACTCAGAACCCTTCTACAACGTAACAGCCAATTCAGTCATGCATGAGTTAATTGGAAGTCTTCTTATCTGTTTGAGCCCTCACACTTCAGCAGGAGTACTAGGCCGGTTGATTGGTTTTACCTCAGCTAAAGCCCAATATGGGCATCCTTTCTTCCATGCAGCTAAGAGGAGAAATTGTGATGGAGATGAAGATTCTATCATGCTCTTACTTGACGGGCTTCTTAATTTTTCAGATAGTTTTGTACCGACAACCAGGGGCGGAACTATGGATATTCCCCGAGTTTTATCAACAAGAATAGATCCTATGGAGATAGATAGTGAAGCCCATAATGTTGAATTAAATTCAGAATATCCGTTAGAATTCTATGAGCATTCCGAAAAATCTTCTAATCCTACAGAAGTTCTAGAATATCTTGATATTGTTTCAAAGAGGTTAGAGAGTCCTGAACAGTATGAAGGCTATTCTTTCACTCATTCGTCTTCAAGTATTAATCTGGGCCCGAATGAATCCCGCTATGTCACTTTAGATTCAATGAAAAGTAAAGCAATAGCTTCATTGGAATTGGCCAAAAAAACTAGAGCCTCTGATGCAAGTTATGTTGCTGAACAAACAATTGAGAAGCACTTTATTCGTGATATTATAGGAAATTTGCGTTCATTTTCAACACAGGGTGTGAGATGCAAGAAGTGTAATACGAAGTATCGAAGGCCTCCTTTGAAGGATACTTGCTCTTGCGGAGGTTTATTGCAACTAAACATTTCCCCAGCTTCAGTTGCGAAATATAGACAAATTGCAGGTGAGATTGCCGAGACATATGGTTCGAGAAAATTCATTCGCCAAAGATTAGAGTTAGCTTTCAGTGCCATTGAAGAGACGTTGGAAAACGAACAAATTAAGCAAATGGATTTGGGAGCTTTCCTTTGATAAATGTAATAGATAACATAAATTCGACGAATACTTGGTTGACTCAATTTAATTTAGATTTTTTTGATTCAATAATATCTTTACAGCAATCTGAAGGGCGTGGTAGGCAAGGAAGGCTTTGGGAATCATATAAAGGTGGTTTTTACTATTCTGTAGTTTTGCCTAAAAAGAATTTATTGCCGATTATTGTTGGCATTTCTGTAGCTGAAATTCTTTATGGAAATAAGATAATTGCTAAGCTCAAGTGGCCGAACGATATATTAGTTGAAGGGAAGAAATTAGGGGGTGTGCTTTGCCAACTTCAAGGTGAAAAAGTAATTGCAGGATTGGGAATTAATATGACTAATAGCTCTAGTTTAGAGAACTCTATTAGTCTATCTGCTTTAGGTGTTAGTATTGATAAATTAGACTTTATTAACAAATTTAATGAAAAAATTATGAGTGCCATGGAACATAGTGATGAGCATATAATCCAACAGTTTCTAATTTATGATTGTTTAATCGGTAAGTATGTTTCCTGGAAAGATGGTAATGGTCAGGTAGTTAAAATTTCAGAAGATGGTAGACTCGTTGTCAGAGATACCTTGAATAATTTAATTTTTTTGACGGAGGAGGTTCATCTACAATGATTGATTGGAATTCAGAATCATATCATCCCGTAGTTATCCTACCTGAGAAGTATAAAGTTTTAGATTTATCTAAAGGTTCGTGGGATTCAGGCGAAAGTGAATACTCAATCGGCAGATATAATGAATACAGGCCCAATGTTTATACTACAGATTTATTCGCAGGAGTTCGTAATTTACATGTTGGAATAGATATAGGTGGGCCAGTTGGAACTCCTTGCATGGCTTTTATGGACGGAAAAATCCACAATTTCGGATACAATCCAGAAGCTGGAGATTATGGTCATGTAGTAATTACAGAGCATGAAATTTCGGGTTCAAAGGTTTGGGCTCTCTATGGGCATTTAGATTCTACATCAGTAATTGGTAAATCTCGAGGTCAAGTGTTCAAAAAGGGGCAAACAATAGGATATTTCGGTAATGAAAGTGAAAATGGCGGTTGGGAGCCTCATTTACACTTTCAATTATCTACTGTTGAGCCTGAGACACATGATTTGCCAGGTGTAGTTTCAATTGAAGAGAGAGCTACTGCTCTTAAATTATATCCAGATCCCAGATTTGTACTTGGCCCGATTTACTGAGTTAACAACTTTTTAATTGGGGATGTTTTATACATTATTATGCGAAGTATAGTTTTCTTTATGTTATCAATGATTTTGGTTTCATCAGGCTGTCTTGACAACCTTAAAGATGAATTAATATCATGTGAAAATAGCGTTGGAGAATGTAGATATGAAATTCTTCAAGACAGTAAATACTCTAAATTACATGTCGAAATTGACTATGTTTCAGGTCATGAACCAAGTTCCGAAGCTATTGATTTACTTAGGCAGAGAATTAATGAAGTCACAGATAAAGATTCTGTAACTATCAGTCAAGACAGCTTTGGAAGTACAGATAATAGTTATTCACTCCAAGAAATATTAGATATTGAAGCCTCTCAACGTACAAAATTTAAAAGCGGTGATGAGTTTGTAATTCACATTTTGTATCTTAATGGTGAATTTGAGGATAATGAGAATACCTTAGGTTTAGCTTACAAAGGTTCTTCATTTGCTATGTTCCAAGAGAAAATTGAAGACGCAGCCTTCTTATTTATATCAGCTCAGGATATCGAAAAAGCAGTTCTAGTGCATGAATACGGGCATCTTTTGGGATTGGTTAACATGGGATATACGTCGCCTCACGATCATGAAGACCCTGAACATCCACACCATTCCAACAATGAGGAGTCTGTTATGTACTGGGCAGTTGAAAGTCAAGACTTCTACAATCAACTGGACGGAGAGCCTCCAAATAATTTTGATTCTTACGATTTAGATGATTTAAATCTGATGAGACAAGGTAAGTTGTAGTGCACAAGATAAAATATATTCACATAACAGTTATCTATATTTTGCTTATTAGTATATTCAGTCACACGCCTAATGACAGTCTTCCAGAATCAGATATTGGTTTTTCTAATCTAGATAAAATATTTCATTTCTCAGAGTTTTTTATTTTAGGTTTATTGA
>JAERSJ010000194.1 GCA_016845825.1 Methanobacteriota archaeon | reverse complement strand
ATTCAAGGCGACATATCTATAATCTGCTTTCCTGGAGCTCAACTTTTAAAGAAAAGTCCTGAAGAAGTTGCAAAAAATGTTTCAGAGATGATATCTCATATTGAATTGATCAAAGAAACTTTTGTGGTTAAGGCTTTTTGTAATGTAGTGTTAGACTGGAAATTTTTACTGGAAGACATATTTGGCGATATTAACCTCAGTAAATATGGAAGAGGGGTTTCAAAGCCTGATTCCATTTTATTAGAACACACATCAGCTAATGCAACAGGTCCTTTTCATATGGGTAGGGCACGAAATCCAATTATTGGGGATAGTGTTTCTAGACTTCTAAAGTATTATGGATATGAAGTTTCAACTGAATATTATGTAAATGATACCGGTAGGCAAGCAGCTACAGTTGCTTATGGAATTAAAAATTTTAAGGGTGGAAAGTCGATTAAACAAGATCACAAATTAGTCGAATGTTATCGTCAGGCCTCTGATGCTTTAAAGAGTGATGATAGTATTAAGTCTGAAATTTATAAAAAAATGGAGCTCATCGAAAGCGGAGATAAAGAAGCTTTGATGGAAGTCAAAGAAGCAGCTGGAATGATGCTTTCTGGTATGAAATCATCGCTTAAGCGACTAAATGCTGAGGCAGATTCATATTTCCATGAATCCGATTTAATTCTTGATGGTAGCGTTAATGGTGTGATAGAATCTCTAAAGAAGAGTAAAATATGTGCTGAAGAAAAAGGTGCCTTTTACCTTGATTTAGAAGGAAAGAATATAGCAGGTAGGAATCAAAAGTTTTTCTTCACTCGTAATAATGGTTTAAGTTTGTACACCACTAGAGATATAGCCTATCATCTTAATAAGTTTGAGAGATTTAATAAGGCACTCAACATTTTGGGTGAAGATCATAAACTCCAAAGTAATTTATTGAATATAGCACTTGAAGAATTAGATTCTAATAAGCCTGACAATTTATTTTATTCATTTGTTAACCTTCCAGGGGGAAAAATGTCGACTAGGGCTGGTCGCGTTGTATATTTAGATGATATGATGGACCAAATTGTCGATGCTTCTCTTGAAAGGTTAGAAGAAGTAGATATGTCTGATAATGAAAAACGCTTACTATCAGAAAAAATAGGCATAGGTTCCTTGAGATATAATGTGCTTAAAGTTCAACCTGAGAAAGGCTTCACATTTAGTATAGATGATGCATTAAGTATACAGGGAGATTCAGCACCTTTTGCAATGTATTCCCATGCTAGGATGTCCTCAATTTTACGTAAATATGGAGATAATATTCCTAATTTCATGTTTGAAGGAGATTTAGTAGAGTCTGAAATAGAACTGATTAGAACAATGGCTAAATGGCCGAAAACTGTTGAATCTGCAGTAGACAAGCTTGCAATCCATATCATCCCGAATTATGTTCATCAATTGTCTTCTAAATTTAATAATTTTTACCGTGATTGTAAGGTAATTGGAGATACTAATGAATATCTTAGAATTAATCTAGTAAATACTTCTAAAAGAATTTTATTTGATGCATTAGATATTTTGGGAATTGAAGCCCCAGATAGAATGTAGTGGTGGTGAGGGAGAGATTCGAACTCCCGTGGTCGCGATCTGCAGTCGCGTGCATAGCCGGGCTCTGCCACCTCACCTAGTAATTATCCAGCAAAGGTAGGATATTAATTATTAGGTACCACTTCTAGCTATAGTTCTTGAGATGTCTGTACTATTCATTTTCTTTTTCATGTCGCTCAAGAGGTTCTTATAGTGCGAAATTTGTTCATTAATTCTTTCGATTTCAGTTTTATCAGCATCTCCTCTATCATAACGTTCATTTACTTTTTCTCTTCTATTTTCCCATTTCTCTAATTCGTTTAAAACCTCAATAATCTTATCTTCGACACTTTTCATATTTACATGAACCTTATAGTTTCTAAGTTGCTAGGAACTCTGGCATCAAGCCTCACCTTTCTTCTAATGTCATTGGCAAATTGCTCACACTTCTGAGGATCTCCATGGTTTAATAGAACAATTTTGGGCCTCGGTCTAATTGTTCTTAAATATCTCATTAATTGCCTTTTATCACTGTGTCCGGAGAATCCTTCACAAGTTTCTATATTCATATTAACTTTGACTGGAATAGTACCTCCTTTTTCACGATCATGTAAGTGTATCTCTTTTGCACCCTGCTGTACTCTTTGTCCCATTGTTCCAGCAGCTTGATATCCAACAAATACCATTGTACTATTGAAATCTGGTGCCCAGTGCCTTAGATATTCCATTACAGGTCCGCCATTAACCATACCAGATGTTGCCAAGACAATAGCAGGTTCTTCTCTGCCACAGATCTCTTGCCTCATTTCAGTACTTTCTACTTTATTAAAAATTTCAGACCTAAATGGGTTGTCCTGATTTTGGTAAACCTTATTTCTTAAATTATTATTCAAGTATTCAGGATAGGCCGAATGTAGGGCCGTAGCTTCCCATATCATTCCATCAAGGTAAACTGGCATATCTTTCAATTTACCTTCGGAATGTAACTTTTCCAAAACTAGCATTACTTCTTGTGACCTTCCTACGGCAAATACAGGAATCAAAATTTTCCCTTTTTTCTCAACGGTTCTATTAATTATTTCATATAATGTACGTGAACCTTCTTCTCTAGCGGGTTGAAAATCATTGTAACCTCCGTATGTGGATTCCATAATTAACCCTTCAAGTCTTGGAAAATGATTTACGGCTCTGTCGAAAAGCCAAGTATTTTCAAATTTAATGTCTCCTGAAAATACAAGATTGTATTGCCCGTCACCTACGTGAAAATGAGCTGCAGCAGAGCCTAATATATGTCCTGAATTGTGAAAAGTTAACTTCAAATCAGGCGAAACATCAGTGGTATCTCCATAATTTAGAGGTATGGTGTTTCTTATTGCTTGTCGTATTTGTTCTGTATTGTAAGGAACTTTCTTACCTTCCGAATTCTGAATTTTAATAAAATCATTTTGTAGCAATGAAGATAACTCTCTTGTTGGAGGAGTGCAGTAAATAGGCCCATCAAAGCCGTAAACGAAAAGCATAGGTAACAGAGCTGAATGATCTAAATGTGCATGTGTTAGTACAACTGCATCAATCCCCTCTAAAGGAGTTACTTCAGGAGCGCTCAAAAATGGACTTGGTTCTTTCTCATTACCTGGATTAAATCCACAATCTACCAAAACCTTGCTATCTTTTGTCATTAGAAGGTGGCATGACCGTCCAACTTCTCGATATCCTCCAAGGGCTGTAACCCTTACGTGTTGCTCACCTGGAATCGTGTCTCTGAATATTTTCTTTCCCACTCTTGTTAAGAACTTCTTTCTGCCTTCAGCCACTTTATCCTCAAGCATGTAATTCCTAATATCTTTCAAAGTTCTGGACTCCATGGGTGATGATCTAATTATAACTGGATTCCATCCTATTTCTCTTCTGATTTGGTTCAAAACAACACCGTGCTTTCCAATAGCTCTTCCCGGATTAGTAGCTTCTAAAATTACATCGCCATTTATTTCATCAAATCTAGTATCAACAATGCCAGCTTCGTCTGGCAATATTTCCTTAAGTTTCTGTTTAGCAGCTATAATTGGCTTTCTGACACTAGAATCAGCCTTGATAACTATTCTTTTCCTTACATTTTGGGCTAATTTTCTGATTAAATCATTATTGTCGGAAAATATTTCTAGGTTTGGTGTATATAGTACTACATTCGAAGCTTCTACTTTCACATCAGTGAATGTTATAGTGTCTGGAATAACTTCAGTTGCGACTTTCTTTACTAATTTAATTACGTCCTCTACGGCCATTTGACCTTCCTTAATTGTTGACTTTCGTCTACAAGTTAGCTTGAATTTTTTCTATTTCTTCAAA
>JAERSJ010000193.1 GCA_016845825.1 Methanobacteriota archaeon | reverse complement strand
TAATAACATCAACATCACCTAGTTTATTATCAGCAGTTAATGCTGTGTCTAGGTCTAATTTATTAACATTACTAGAAACTGTATAAGTAAACTTTCTTTGATAAAAAGGTTTCCAAGAACCACTTTGTTTTATGCTTCCTGTTAATACTTCTTTCCATGCACCACTATGTTTAATAGAAACTTTTGTTGGTTGTTTCCACGCACCTGAGTGTTTTATGTTTAAAGATTTAGCCATGTTAACTTGCTACTTGATAATGTATGTCGCCATCAGAACCACCTGAAGGTGTGCTTGTGCTTACTGTTCTAGTTCCATAACCATTAGAAGTAGAAGGTAAAGCATCTGCTGCTATTGCTGCTGTAACAAATGCTGTTGTTGCTAGTTGATTAGTATTAGTTCCTGCACTAGCAGTTGCAGCTGTAACTATTTGACTGGTGTTTGCTAAGTCTGCTTTAGAGTTAATAGCAGTTTTTACTGCAAGAAACTCTGTGTTAAAATCACCGCCACTAACTATTTTGTCAGGGTCTGAATCGCTTAAAGCATCCTTACCTGACCAAGCTATTTGTAAATTATAATCACTCATCTTATTTTCCCTTGTTTTGCCCAAATAGAAATGTTTTGTAAAGAAGCTTTAAACCCCGATACTGTTTGTATTATCTGTAGTCTAACAACCTTAGCTGCTTTTGACATAGATACTTTATATTCTGTAGGTTGGAATGCAGGTGCATACTTAGCACTTGCATATTTACCTTGACCCCATAAGTAGTTAGGTCCTCCAGCTGTAGGGTCTAATGTAAAGTTAGCTGATGTAGGTTCAACATTGTAATCTCTAAACCAGTTAAGTGTTACATTCATGTTCTTACCACCTGACCATATAGCTAAAAATCTTTTTAAGAATTTAGATATACCCGGTTGTTCAAAGTCTAGCCAAGTAGTTTTAAAATCTGCTTGATATGTGTTGTCTATATCTTCATAACATTTACTTGTAGTAGATTCCCACGTGTGTCCAGCAGTTGTACATGCTGATTGATTACCATAACTAGCAGTAACATCTTTTTTCTCTACATCATAAAAACCTGAGTATGTAGCTACTTTTCCAAAATAAGTTGAAGCTCCTAGTCCTACATATAGCGTATCGTCAGTAGATAATAAAGCTCCAGGATTTTTCTTTAGCTCAAAGTTCCATGTTGTTATACGAGGAGCACCCTCAGGAGTTGTAGCTTTAAAGTCAAACACATAAATAATATTTTTACCGCCAAAGCTTAATAAGTAAGAACCAGTAGATAAATCATACTGAGCTTTTACTTGGTCCATATCAGCAGTTAATATGTTTGTTCTTATTTCATCTTTAATAGCTAGACTTAAATCTGTCAATGGCATCTTATCTTGTACCATTGTACGTGCTAGTGAGCGTACACCTGATGAACTTAAGAATACAATGTCATCACCAATGACTTGTACTGAATCCCTAGCTACACATCCTACACCTTCAATAACTTCATCTAATTGAAATGAAGCTGCAGATGGGTCCCAAGGGTCATTGTAAATAACAATGTTATTCTTACCAAAAATAACTAGCTTACCCATAAAAGAAGCTAGTGCTGTTATCTCATCACCTGACCATACAGTTTTTAAATCTACTGAACCTGCTGCACCACCATTAAATGTTTGACCTATTAATGTATCAGAGTAATAAACTACGTCTTTGTTCTCACCTATGTTTCCTACCCATAGTCTACCATAATCTCCTAATATACAACTAGGTTGAAAAGTAGTAACGCCACTAGGTTTGTGGTAATGTTGTACATCTGCTAAGTCTGCCCATGCAGAGCCACTATAGTTTATAGGCTCATTATTTGATTGTACTCCGTAGAACTGATTATTAAAGTTAGTAAACTGCCAGTTGCCATTAGTCTTAGTAGTTGGACTACTAGTAAAAGTTTGTGCATCTAAAGTGTATGGAGTATTTGCTGTGTTAATTTTATATACGTTAGCACCTGCTCCAGCAAATATAGTCTTAGCTCCTGTTGAACTTATATACTCACCTAATGATTTAACTATTAATGTATTAGCTGTAGGATTACCATCAGTATCTAAACTACCAGTATGGACATTATTTGTTATTTGTTTAATTCCTTCTCTAGTAGTAACACGTCCCTTTTCATCTAACATAATATTGTTAGCTGTTGTTAGGTATTGAGGTGGTAAACTAGCAGCTGACGACTGTCTGTTTAATCCATATATACCTATAGAGTCTAATACAAGGGGTTGTATTGGTTTAGACGCCATTCCAAATTACCTCATCTGAATGTCTACCTACATCTTGTTGAATTGCATCTGACAATGCTTGTTGATATTGCATCTGTGCCATGTCTGATAGTGTTCCACCATCTTCACCACGTTCAGCTATAGCTCGTGCCCATACCCCCATTATAACAGGAAACTCTGGACATGTCAAGACATCTGTTGCATTTGTTAAATCATCTTGTGGGTCAACTACATAATAATTAACATTATAAACTTGGTCAGGTTTAGGATATAATTGTGCTTGTAAAGCACCTACACTTCCTAGTCCACTAACAGTTGAATTAATAGAAAAGTAAGAAGGAACACCTGAGCTATCAGGACTAGGATATTGTGTAGACCTAATCCATGAATCAGGCACACCTTGTAACATTTGTCCTTGTTCTTGTTCTTGTACTGATAGTAATCTAGTTCTTTGTGAAGTACCCGGTATAGTATAAGTTCTTGTATCAGCTGCAGTAGCTACTGTTTCTATACGTCTTAGTGATGTCCAGTCCCAAGCATCTTCTACTTCTCTTTTAACTTCATTAACAAAATCACCAATTAATACTTGATAATCAGTAGGACCTGACGCATCTATTAATGCACCTGACCAGTCACTGCCTATACTATCTTCTCTTAACCTACGTAATACTGCATTAATAATTTGTCTATATGTCATCTACTTCCCCTTGGCTAATTGTGCACCAAAATAAAATTCTATAATCATTGTTGCCCATGCAAACACTTCATCAAACTTGAGTACAGCTCCTGCTTGTACAGTTACATACTCAATTGTATCTGGTGTTAATTCAAAGCCAAGTATGCTTGCTCCTTCAATAACAGTAGGTATTACTGTTGGTACATTAAAGAACACTGGAGCTACTTGTGTAAATATAATTAAAGCTAAGATAACAAAGATAATCACTCGTCTGTTAAGGGCAGCCATTGGACTCTCTTTGTCTGCTCTATCTCTTGCCATATTGATAGAATCATTACGCACTTGTAAGGACTGTATCATTAACTTTTGTTGTTCTTGTGATGCTTGACTTTTTAAGGCAAACAACTTAGCAACAAAGCCTAAAGCTATAGGTGCTACGTTTGTTAAAAATGCTATCATAATACTTTAAATACTCCTAATAATCCTAGCTCTGAAAAGGCATAGTAACCAAGGGCACCAAAAAACGTCCATCTAATTTGATTTAATGTATTCATAATTTTTTGTATACAAGCATTAGTGTCATCAACTCTACTAAATAATTTACTTATTTGTGAGCTGTGTTTATCTAATGTCTTTTCCATTCGAGCTATTCTTTCTTCCATATTTTACCATTTAGATTTATTTGCCCAGTAAGCTGCACTCATCTTACCTTTAGCTATGTTCTTAGCATGTCTAGCTTTAAAGGATTTACGTCTAGCTTTTTCTTTTGCTGTTTTAGGGTTACTACCTGCTCCTGAA
>JAERSJ010000192.1 GCA_016845825.1 Methanobacteriota archaeon | reverse complement strand
GTTTGTCTGTGAAGAGCAACTCGATCGCCAACTTCCAATTTCTTTTTGTCTATTCCTTCAGAAATATGAACTACAAAATCTGGGCCGCTACTAGACTTGATTCCTACTCTCCCATCCTCCAACAAGTCTCTAACAGTTCCTATAACTTGAGGCGGTGCTCTCAATCTTGCTAGTTCACCTTTTAAATGTGCATTTTCTCTTTTCATACGAGAAACATCGGCTTCCAATTGCCTTTTTTCGGATTCAAATCTTTCAGTTTCTTCGATTAGCCATTTATCCCAATCTTCACCTTTTCCGGGAGAAGACACTTCACCATCATTTTCATCAGTAGGCACTTTTTATCACTAAACATTTAATTGGGTCAGATATATATCAGTTGTGACTTAATATGTTATGCGAAATGTGCGGAGCAGAATCAGCAAGTCTAGAGCCTCGTAAAGTATCAGGTTCTGTACTCAGGGTTTGTACTTCTTGTGCAGGAATGGGTAAGCAAACTTCTTACAGAGAATCAGTAGGACACAGGGCATTTGTTGCGCAAACGCTCGAGAAGAGAGAGCAAAAAACAAGATACAAAGATATCTCTTCAGATGAGAAGGTTTTGGTTAGTAATTATGGAGACGTTGTTAGAAAGGCAAGAGAAAGGAAAGGCTTAGATCATGGTTCTTTGGCAATGAAAATATCTGAAAAAAAATCTATCATTACTTCTGTAGAATCTGGGAATATGAAGCCTAATGAAAAATTAATAAAGAAACTTGAGAACTTTCTAAAGATCAATCTTATGGAAGATGTAGAAGATACTTCTTCATCATATAAGCCAGGTACAAAGAAAAATTTTACTATGGGTGATTTAATTAACCAAGCATTGGAGAAGAATCAGTAAAACAGACACATAATCTTTTTTACTAACATTTAGACTTAAGATAACATGGGATTGCTAGGACGTCAATTAAATTTAGAGCGAGAATCAGAGGATTCTCTACTTCTAGCGTTATCCACTTTGACATTTACAACTTCGTTACTTGCTGGATATCAAGAAAGCGGTATTGGTAGACTCATTTCGCTTCCCTTATTCGGAATAGAGTTCCATTTAATTTCGACTCCCGTTTGGATTATTTCAGGTATACTCTGCCTACTTTGTTTGCAGCAATTATTTCACAAAATTTGGACTCATGGAGTCTGGCTAATTGGAATATATTGGTTGACAGCCTTTGGAACTACTTTATTATTCGTAATGTTTGATCAAGGATATGTTTGGTTTGTAGCAAGTTTGATTCTCTTATTTTTAGCAATTTTCATCATGTATTGGATGGTTTTAGAGATATATGCATTACGGCACAATATTATCAGAGAAGTACCTGAAGCTTCGTCATTGAGTTTATCAGATTGGTTATTATCCGTGCCTTCTTTTTTCATTTCTACTTTTATTAGTTATTATTATTACAGTAAACTTTACCTTCAAGAAGACGGATGGTTTACTTTTGGTTTTGCTTCTGAGGGATATCTTATTTTTCAGTTTTTGATGTTCTTTTCAGGAATGTACATTTTATATATTCCACAAAGCCTTCTTGGCGATTATTTGGAATATAGTGATTTAGATATCAATACCAGCTTCAATGTTGACCGTGAAAAAGTTGAAAAGAGATTGTTAGATTATACTAAGAGTGTTGATGATGGTAAAATTCAAGCAACACTTGTTGATTTGTACAAAATGGCCGAGGGTGACGGAGAGACTTGGTCACAACTTGGTGAATTTTATCCTGATTGGAGTGTCGAAGAAGTTAAACTTTTCATTACCATGCTTGAAGAACTAAGCGAGAAGTGATTCATTTTTTGAAACAGCGCAAAGTATTATATAGAATTTAATCTACGAATAGCTTTAGTGTGTGTTGAATAAATGCATATGTTCGTGCCTTGAGCACGAGGAATTTCAATCATGAGTGACATGAATAAACCCGAAATGACGGCCCAAGTACTAGTTGCTGTAGGAGCAGTATTTTTGTTAATATCTGCATATGTTATGGGAGTTTACATTCCTAATCAAAAAGAATTGGATGACGATTTCGAAAGCCGAACTTCTTTTGATGGAGATATGACTCTTTTTGACTCACAAAAATCAGCAATGTTACAGGGAGACTATGATGCAAATAATGCACTTAATACATATCTTGCCGCAGATGGAACTAATGCAGAAATTGTAGCTAAAGCAGATTCTTCAAAAAGTGATGATGAAAAAACGTATTACAATTTTAACGCTTCAGCATTTAGTTCAAAGGATATGACTGAAGAAAACAGAATTTTAACTTTTACAGATTATAATAACTACGTGGACAGAACCACCTGGGAAACTAAGGATGCAGATGATCCAGATGCTACATTTGGATATTCATTATGGAATCCTAACGAACTTCCTGAAAAGAAGAATACTCAGTATCCAAATCCTTTCGTTTCAACTCACACAAACAACTACATTTATGAGAGCGAAGAAAAGGTTGGCGGAATCGATTGTTACAAATATTCAGCAGATGAAACATTTGCTTACTCAAGTGATAGTGTATTAGCACTGAAAGCAGCTTTTGATGGCTTCCTTCCAGAAGGGTTAGAGGGAACTTCAGCCGGTGAGATGCAGTATAAAGAAATGATTTGGGTTTCTGTGGAAACTGGACAAGTCGCAGATAGAGAATTAGACATAGTTGTAAATTTCATACCAGATCCACGTTTGGCAGGTAGTTTCTTAGCAACCGAATCATATGTATCAGAAATTCAGTATTCAGGAACTCTAGATGGTGAAAATATTACAGCAGATAGAAAAACTGCAGGTATTGCAGGTTCATCAGCTACAGGAACAGATAGTGTAAGCAACGCTACACGCAGTTATGTTGATGTAATAGGAACACTTACAGTTGTTTTTGATGATAATACTACAGACGAAAGAGTAAACTCAACTTTAACGATTGACACTCAAACCCAATATGTTCAGATTCCTCTTGGGAATGATGTATACATGGACATGGGATCAGCTTTCTTTGGTATAGGGGCAAGCTGTGATAATTCAACAACCCACACTTACATGAATCTGTTTTTGGCTACACATCCTAACACTTATGTTTGTGTAGAATCTACAGCAATTCCTGGTCTCATTATACCTAGCGCAGGAGTTATGGGAACTACTAATGTTAATCACTACAGGTCTATTGAAACAGATGTCTTATACGATACAACTAACGCATCATTACCTGTTTTTGATCCAGTCAATGGTTATTGTATGGTCCCTGCAGCTTGTGGTGACAGACAATGGGCTCCATTGATAGCTTATGCACTCACACAAACCTCACTTGGTGAAGATGCTCTACAAATTCCAATTAAATCAGACTCAGCTATGACACTACCAAGATTTACTACGGATATGGGTATGATAATGAGCGGTGAGGCAATAATGGGTTCACAGTATCATCCATTAATTCAAACATCTTTCACAAGTATTGATGATTATGCAACGAGTTTAGGACTTGACGTTTCATACGCAAATATGCCATTTGTCCTTGATCCTAATGGAACTACTGCATTACCCATTCCAGGTGATGCATCTTGTATAATGGGTACAGGAGATAATGATACTTGTGTAATGGGTTCATCTTTCACACATCCATTGGTTGCAGGAATTATGGGTCAAGTTATGGCAGGTCTTGGAGCAGATCCTAGTTCATACCAGGCATTACCATGGTATATCAATGGCGAAGCAGTATTGCCAGTGATTGATGATGGAACCTTGATGGTTCAAGGAAAAGCTATGATGGGACATCAATTCCATCCATTGATTATAGATTCATTAAGTGCAACGCAAAGTTATGGTGTAGATTATCTTAACGTACCATGGAGAACAGTTAACGAAACAGATGTTCCGATTACCATGATATTACCAAATATGTCTTCAGATGGAGACATGTATTATATGAATGGAGTAGATAGTTACACAACGGATATCACTCAAGCTTTCTTAGGTAACTTGACAAATCCAGCAGACCCTTCAACTTGGGCCTTCTCTGGTACATGTACACTGGCAGATATGAATATGACAACAGGAACTTGTGTTCCGACATATGAGTATTTACCATTTGCAGCTCCATTGCAAGCTTCATCTGTAATGCCTAACATAACACCAGCTCAGCTACCATTATTTGATGTAGATGCAGCAACTCCAGTTATCGAAGAACAAACATTAGACTTGTTGATGGATTATGAAGAAAATGTTTGGGTAGATCCAGTTACTGGAACTGTATTAGATCAGGATTTCTCCATCTTAGTTACTGTATCTTTCCCATGGGGCACAGAAGCAGTTGCTCAATCTATTGATGTAGAATACACAGAGGATCAAAAATTAGCAAGTTCAGCTTCAAGATGGACCACAGAGTTTGCATACACTTACTTACCAGGTAGTCCACTGAGAGCAGATAACGCAAATTTCACAATAATGACCCTAAAGGGTGGTTACTCAGATTCAGAAATTGCAGATGCTAAGAAAACTATAGAGGATACTAGCTCAGCATTAAGTTCAGCCAGAACAATTCCTACGGTACTCATTGGTTTAGCTTTGGTCAGTTTGATGGGTGGATTCTATGTTTACTATCAAAATAACCAAGGTGGCGATATGTCTTCTGGAATGGATGATAGTTCTTCTGAAGAGTCAGCACCAAGCATGGCAGTAACTGAAGAAGATTCTGAGGAAGAAGCCGAAGATTCGGGCGATGATTCTGGAGAAGAATCAACCGAGTCTGATTAATAGAATAAATATATTTAAATATATTTAATGAACAGTTTGCAAGCATGATTAATCTGTCTCAGCTCATCAAAGATAGAAAGAAGCTATTCTTCGTTATTTCAGCAGTATCAGCTTTGCTTTTACCTTCAATTTGGTTTGGATTAGGCCATGTAATTGCTAAGCAAGCACTTGCTGTACCTCATGGGTGTGGTATGTGGGAATCCAATACTCCAACAAATTGGACTGTAGATGATGATTGGGAATCATTCGAGCCTTGGGCAGACTCAGAACAAAGAATATCTATGAGAAAAGATTTTGATGCTAAACCTTGGCAATTTGATTCCTATGAAACTATTAATTTTACAAGTAGGGATGGGATTAACCTTGAAGGTTGGTATGTAGAGGTAAATTCATCTTCTCCTGTTGTAATCTTTGTTCATGGTGGTTATGAGAATGGAAAGTGTAAACCCGAAATATTACTGTCAGCTTCATATTTATCAAAGAATAATTTTAATGTTTTTATGATAGATCTTAGAAATCATGGTAACAGTGAAATTGTTTCAGATTATTTTTACTTGGGTCAAAAAGAATATTTAGATGTATTAGGAGCCTATGACTGGTTGATGGTTGAGAAGAATTACAATCCTAGTTCTATAGGCATAGTTAGCATATCTACGTATTCACTTGCAACGACTCTTGCTTTCGATGAGTCTGAAATAGGAGCTATGTGGTTAGATAGTCCAATAATTGATTTCCCTCTTTTAGTTGGAAATGAGCTAGAAAGACTTGGTTTCCCTAGAATCTTAGCATCACCGGCAATAACTATGGGTGAAAGATTAGTTGGCGTTAGTCTAGAGGACAGAGTGCCTTTGGAAGTAGCGTCCAGGGCTGGTGAGAGGCCCATGTATCTTGTTCATGGTGACAGTGATGTTAGAATATCTAATGAGCATTCTAAAAAATTCTACGACAAAGCTGTAGAAGCTGAAGCTAATGTCACTCTTTGGCTAGTAGACGATAGTGCTCACGTTGATGCACTGTGGGAGTATTCCCAAGAATATGAATCTCGTTTGGTTACCTTTTTCAGTAATTCACTAGAATCTAAATCTTAGTTCTCACCCATAAATGGGTATTTCCAATCATGAATTTTGAGGTTATTTCTTTTAACTGATCTTGGTGAAATCCATCTAAGTAAATTGAGAGGTCCTCCGGCTTTATCATTAGTCCCAGATGCCCTTGCACCTCCGAAAGGCTGTTGAGCAACAACTGCCCCTGTAGGCTTATCGTTGATGTAGAAATTTCCTGCAGTAAATCTTAATTTGTTGTATGCTTTTTGGATGTTTTCTTCACTGCTAGAGAAGATGGAGCCTGTAAGTGCATATGGTGAGGCTTTATCACATAGATCTAAAACATCTTCAAAATCATTATCTTCGTACACATAAATTGTTAAAACAGGTCCAAAAATTTCTTCCACCATAGTTTCAGAATTAGGATTTTGCGTTAATATTATTGTGGGTTCAATAAACCAACCCGTTTCGTCATCGCTATTTCCACCAGTTATAACTTTACAATCGGGATTTTCTTTAGCTCTATTAATATATCCGTTTATTTTTTTGAATGCTCTATCATCAATCACGGCAGTCATAAAATTAGAAAAATCAGAGGCATCTCCCATTTTTATTTTTTCGACCTCTCTGACCAAGTCATCCCCCATACTGTTCCATACTGAACTAGGAACATACGCTCTGCTTGCAGCAGAGCATTTTTGCCCTTGATACTCAAATGCTCCTCTTAGTAGTGCAACAAGAAGTCCTTGTTTATCACAATCAGGATGGGCCACAACAAAATCTTTTCCGCCGGTCTCTCCAACAATTCGAGGATAGCTTCTCAAATTAGGTAAGGCCTCAGCAATACGCTGCCAGATTCCTTGGAAGACGGCAGTGGACCCTGTGAAGTGCAGTCCTGCAAAATCAGGATTAGATAAACAAGTCTCAGTTATTTCAGATCCTGAGCCCGGAATGAAATTAATAACTCCTGCAGGCAATCCAGCTTCCATCATCAATTCCATCAACAAGTAATTGGAGTGATATGAATTTCGGCTCGGTTTCCATAATGCAGTACAACCAACCATGGCAGGAGCACCTGGTAAGTTTGCAGCTATGCTTGTAAAATTAAAAGGCGTTATAGCCAGTACGAATCCTTCAAGTGGGCGAATTTCAGTTGTGTTAATGTTCCCTTCAGGTGAAACTAAAGGTTGGTATTGGTCGTGAAATTCTCTTGCGTAAAAAGCATTAAAATTCCAAAAGTCAATTAATTCACAAGCTGCATCTATTTCAGCTTGGAATGCAGTTTTACTTTGGTTTAGCATTGTAGCTGCATTTATCTTCATTCTCCATTTGCCGGCTAGTAGTTCAGCACACTTCTCAAAGATGGCAGCTCTCTTATCCATTCCAAGTTTTATCCAATCGTTTTGAGCATTTATCGCAGATTGACAGGCGTTTTCAATTTCGTTCTTACCTGCAAGGTGAACGTTTGCGATTACATGACTATGGTTATGAGGTATGACTTGTGTGACTGTATTATTAGTGTAAATTTTTTCACCATTTATAATGCAAGGAATTTCTATAACTTCTTCCATTTGTCTGTTTAATTCCTTGAGTAAAGCTTCTTTTTCATCACTTCCAGGCTCATAACCTAGGATAGGCTCATTATTTGGA
>JAERSJ010000191.1 GCA_016845825.1 Methanobacteriota archaeon | reverse complement strand
CATGCGCCTCCCCGAAGCATATCGCTGCTTGGCACGACCGTCTTCGGCAACCGAGCCTAGTCATCCACCAGGTGGCGTAGTAACTGCTTGTAGCCGTCGGCTTCAACATTCGTCCGGGTTTGCGTATGATCTGACAATCATTGGTACGTTTATCCTCACTGTTAGGAGGTAGACCTATGCCATCTTCCCCGGTCTTAATCTTCAAGATCGAGTGCACAATCTCCCTGAAATTGCCAAATATTAAGTATTAGTCAACTACAAGGATTTGTCGGGAGAAAAAGGGGGTATATAATACTGCGCAGGAATTATATTTCTTTTTGCAATATTTCTACAATTTCATTAGAAGATTTTGCTTCTAGTACACTTTGTTGAGTTTCAAGTGATAAGCTACACATTGATGCCAAAGTATACAAATCTTGTACATTTGCGGAGTCTAATTTTAGTCCACTACTAACAACAAAATCGGTAAAATTTTCAAATTCAATACCCATATTACTGGCAATTTCAATGATTCTTAACTCTAATTTTCCTAACATGAAGTTCCAATCCTTTAAGTCAACACTATCTTCAATTTTATCTAAATAAGTTACTTCGGCCTGAAAGTAGAGAGGTTCGCCAGATGTTTTTTTCATCATAGTTTGCATTGATGGTGTGTCTGGAGGGAAATATTCGGCAGGCTTATCAATTCCTGGCGAAATTAAATTATCTATTCTAAAGCGTTTTTTACCTAATATTTCGATGTAATAGTTGCTACCAGTTAGATCTAAGTCTTCACATTTTATGATATATACTAAAGTTCCAATTTCAACAGGACTGGCCCATCCACCCTCAGTTTTTTGTCCGTCTATTATATTTATTCCAAAAACTCGGTTCGAACTCATACAATCATCTAACATTTGTCTGTATCTAGGTTCAAAGATTTTAAGTGGAACTTTTTGATTAGGATATAATACTACATCTATTGGGAATATAGGGATTATTTCGGACATTATGGAGCTAACCTCTCAATTTGCCACGTTGTTCCATGGCGAGTGTAAACAAAGCGGTCGTGCATTCTATCTCTTCTTCCTTGCCAGAATTCGATTTCCTTGTGTTCAAGCCTGTAACCACCCCAGTAATCTGGCATTGGTATTTCCTTACCTTCATATTTACTTTCATATTTTTTGAAAAGCTTTTCTAACTCGACCCTACTTTCAACTGTAGTACTCTGTTTTGAAGCTAACACAGAGATTTGACTCAATCTAGGCCTTGAAGAAAAATATTTTCTAGATTTATCTGGAGAAATTTTTCTAATTTTTCCTCTAATTCTAATTTGTCTTTCCAATGGATGCCAGTTGAAAGTCAAAGATCCATATGGATTTGATTCAATTTGTATTCCTTTTGTACTTTCATAATTAGTGTAAAAGATGAAGCCTTTTTCATCATATTCTTTCAGTAAAACAATACGACTTGTTGGTTTTCCTGAAGGACTTGAAGTAGCTAAAGTCATGGCGTTAGGTTCTAAAGTATCAAACTCCTCGATTTTTTCAAACCAATTACGAAACATTTCAGTTGGAGATTCTAATAAATCTTTTCTGTCTAATCCTGAAATGTCATATTGTTTGCGCATTTCTTCTAGGCTAACCATTCAGCAATAAATGTAGATTGACATTTAATAAAGATGTGTTGCTTCCTAAGTATACTTAAATAAGTGCAGTGCAAATAGCAACTATGGAAACAGGGCAACCTTATCCTTTCAAGGGCTTTTGGATTAGATTTGTAGCTTCATTGATTGACGGCATAATTCTGTTAATTTTAATTATTTTATTAGCATCTATCAGCTTCGTCATATTTGGTGCAGCACTAGGAGAGGGAGCAGGGGTAGGCATGTTCCTTCTTGTTCTTATTTTAGCAAGTATAGCAACGATTCTTTACAAGCCAATAATGGAAGCTTCTGAATATCAAGGTACAGTTGGTAAATACGCATTAGGAATGAAAGTTGTTGATCAAAATGGGCAAAGAATAACGATGACTTCTTCATTTCTTCGTACAATTCTTTACATAATTGGCGCTCAAGGTTTTTTGCTTTGTTTAGGAGTAGTAATGATAGGTTTTACAGAATATAAACAAGGATTACATGATATTCTCGCAAATACTTATGTTGTTACAACACATTGGGAAGGACCAGTTCCTTTGGAAGATAATTTTGGAGCATAAATAATGGAAAATACACAAGAAGAACAAAAGTGGGCTCTTGGAACTCTAGCTATATTTGTAATCTTACTGATAGTCTCTGGGATATCAGATTTTGTTGAAGTAGGCATCGGAGTTTGTACTTTTTTATTTAGTTGGTTAGTAGTAAGTTATTCGATAAGGAATTTTGGAAAGGGAGGCATTTCTAAAGAAGAATTACAAAAAGAAATTCAAGTATTTTCTATAATATTAATAATTGTTTTGGTATTAATTACGTTGGTGGGAGTTAATCAATATAGCGACTACGCATTTGTAACATTCGGATTCACACTTACTTGGATTATAAGAAGTTCAGCAATTAAATATTTTAGTTAACTAATTTGCTTTACGGCCATCAAGTGCAGAAATTACTATTGCTAATCCAGCAATGAATTTGCGATTAAAGTTATTTTCAGGTGGAATACTAACTATTAATTTTTTAATTATTGGATTGAACTTCTGCCTCATAGTAATAGGTTTTTCGTTTCCCATGGTGTGAAGTGTGTATTTTTTTGGCAAGATTCCTAAGAAAACCCTTCTAGCAATTGCCTGAGCCATACTATCTTCTAATAACATTCCAATATCATTCCCATCTGCGTCAAGAACTTGCCATTTAGTTCTAAGGATGGATTTCCAAAACTTTCTTCTTACAGTTCCCAATAAAACTCCTGCCTTAGGATCAAAAATATCGAATCCTCCCCATGCATCTACTAAGTTTCTTTGCTTGATAACCAACCATTCGTTGTTTTTACTTTCGTCATCATAAAGTCTAATGTCCTCTTTAATCCTAAATCTTTTTTGCTCACAGAATCCGTATAATTGATCATTTTCATCCATAATGTGAAATTTATTTCCAAATATTTTCAAAAATTTTTCACGAATTAGATATTGATTTAGTTCAGTCAATTTCGCCATATTCAAATATGTAAAGACTGGTTATAAAATTATTATTCAAAATTTTTTTTTGAAAATACTTTAAATAAAGTACAACTTAATCTAATTTATGGCAGATGATAATGAAATGCAAGATTTTATAGGATATCAGAAAGCTCGGATACTCCCCTTGAATAAAGCTGAGGACTCTTTACTTCCTGGCTGGGCAAATACCCCTCAAATGGCAGTTTTAATGCTTAATTTGACAATTATACTGTTGGGATTAATAGTAAGCTTAACTGTTTCAGATGTGGCCTCTGGAGAGGGCAATAGTACAATTTTATCATTTTTTGGTAAATGTTAGATGGTTAAGTTTGATGATCTAGATATATCAATACTATCTTTTGTTGCAGATCATCCTAGTTGTACAGTTACTGACTGTGCTAAATCTATTTTTAATCCTAAGAATACAGAAGATTTGCAAAGGAAAGATTCAATGTTAAGGCATAGATTCAAATCTTTGTCATCAGAAAAGTACTTACTAGAGACAAAAAGTAATAACCACAGTATTTTTAGTATAGATAACAATCTAGTTCATTTTGGACCAGAGTTACGTTTTATGAATATAGGTGGAGAAAAATTTATACACAAAGATTTAGTAAAAGATTACTGCATTTTAATCTACACTAGCGATGGAGTCATAATTAAATCACTAGACAAGATCGAGAAAAAGTATTTATCATAATCTTTTTTTGAAAATCTCTTATATATGGGCTTGTTTCTAATACTGCATGGCAGATGAATTGTTTGGTAGCGAGCTAGGGCTAGCTTTCGTAATAGTCGGAGTGTTATTGTTTGTTGTAGAAGTATTTCAACCAGGATTTTTGATTGCAGTTCCAGCTACAGTTTTCATAGCCCTAGGAATTTTACTTTCCTTTAACGTAGTTGACGGACTATTACTTTTGCCAATTGGATTAGCAGTAGGACTAGGTTCATTGTACGGAACAATGATGCTTTACCAATCTTTAGCACCTCCAGATACTCCTAGTGAAATGAGTATTGAGGGTAAAATTGGAGAAAAAGGAGTTGTTACCAAAGAAGTCATTGCAAATGATAGAAGTGGTAAAGTAAAAATTAGTATGGAAGAAATGAGAGCTACATCTGACCAAAATATACCTGTAGGTACAAAAGTTAAAGTTACAGATGCAGAAGGAATCACAGTTACAGTAATGCCTTTACAAGGAGAGGAATAAAATGATAGGAGAAATAATATTCTTACTGTTAATTCTTGGAGCAGTATTAGTTGTCGTATTAATGACAACTATTGTTCAAGTTGAGCAGTACGAATCAGGAGTCGCGCTACGATTGGGTAAGTTTCATACAATGCTCAATCCAGGATGGAATTTTGTTATTCCATTGATTACAAAAGTTTTCAAAGTAGATTTACGTATTCAAGTTCTTGACGTTCCGCGTCAGGAAGTTATTACTAAAGATAATTCGCCTACAATGGTGGATGCAGTTGTTTACTACAGAGTTGCAGATGCAAAGAAAGCAGTTCTTAATGTTGCAAATTATAGGGCTGCTATAGTTAACATGGCCCAAACAACCCTAAGAGGAGTAGTTGGAGACATGGAATTGGATGAAATTTTCTCAAGTAGAGATAAAATAAATGCAATTCTTAGAGATAAATTAGACATTGAAACTGATCCATGGGGTGTGAAAGTGGATAATGTGGAAATTAGAGAAGTAGATCCTTCACCTAATGTTAAAGCAGCAATGGAGGAACAGACTTCAGCAGAACGTGAAAGGCGTGCAGCTATTCTAAAAGCCGACGGTGAAAAGAGGTCAGCCATTCTTTCAGCAGAAGGTGAAAAACAATCTCGAATTTTGACTGCAGAAGGAGATAAACAATCACGTATTCTAGAAGCTGAAGGTGTTAGACAATCTAAGGTTTTAGAAGCTCAAGGTCAGCGTTCTCAGACTATTTTAGAGAAACAGGGAGAAGCTCAAGGTTTGAAAATTACAGCTATGGGAGCATCCACATTGGACTCCAAGGCTTTAACTGTTTTGAGTTTAGAATCTCTAAAGGATCTTGGTGCTGGAGCATCAACTAAGTTTGTTCTTCCATTTGAATTAACAAAATTATTCGAAGGTGCAGCAGATTATGTTGGTTACTCACGTAAAGCCCCAGACAGGCAATTATCAGATCTTAAAGATATAGAGAAAGCACTAGGTAAATCTGAAGACATTCTTGGAACAATTCCTACAGCCGATGAAATGCAGGCTGAGCTGGATGCGATTAAGGAAGAAGCTGATGAAGCACTTCAACAGGTTGTAGACGAAGGAATTAAGGACCAGATGACAGCTTCTGAACCGCCTAAAGAGCTTAAAGAACCTGACGCATAATAAAAGAATCCAATATATAGGCGCCAATTTGGCAAGATATAATGGAACCTATAGGTCACGAGGGACTAGGCAGACTTCTCAAACTTGAAGAGAATCTGCAAACACCTCACGTTGTATTCAGTCATTCAGACTTAGAAGAGCCTAAAGATTTAGAGTCTGGTGGAACAATTACGATTGGCAAAAAGTTCAACTTACCTCCCAGTCCATTAGGCTTAGATTCCGAAAAGTCTCCGTACTTGCAGCTATCTGAAAATATAGCTGTTATTGACAACGCATATTCTATTCAACCTAAAAAATTGGTAGAGATTGCGAAAGAATTTAGATTGGAAGCAGGCTATTCAAGATTACTTTATGCGCCAGCTGTAGAGCCATCCCAAATGCCAATTTTAGCATATTTAGGAGTAGATGTTTTCGACGATTTAAACGTTGAATTACGTAGTTCAACAGGTTGGGTTTTAGAAAGTGGAGAATGGATTAAACAAAATAAGCAAATTGAAGATTTGTTCTCGCACAACCGTGCAGAACTTAATCGCTGGATATTAAGAATAAGAAATGCAATTTCTAATGGAAAATTGAGAGAATTGGTTGAATTGACAAGTCTTCACAATCCACGTGTTTCTCAAATTTTACACCACTCTACTTCACTATTAATTGCGAAAGGGGCAAGAGTCCATTCAATGATAAGGTCAAATGATTTAAGCTTAAATCATCCGGCGATTCTCGATTTTCAAGACAAACTATCAAGGTATGAGCCTCCTGCAAGAGACATGGTTTTGTTGATTTTACCGTGTTCAGCAAGAAAGCCTTATTTCAAAAGCAGCAGTCACAAACGATTTTTTAACGCACTACGCGAAGTTGATAATTATTTGGCATTACATGTTGTTTCAGTTACTTCTCCATTAGGGCTAGTCCCTAGAGAGTTAGAGTTTTGTTATCCTGCAGCCCATTATGATATTGCAGTAACAGGCAAATGGAGCGCATCTGAGATTGAAATGCTTAGATCTCAGTTGACCAAATTGAACCTTAAAAAGAATTATACCAAGGCAATCGTTCACGCAGGTTCTTCATCAGAAATAATGACCAAATTAATCAAGGAATTAGGAATTGATGTTGTTGATACTAGAGTTGAAAAACCATCATCATATGAAGGACTTGAAATACTTCAAAACATTGCTAGAATGTCATTGTCGGATGTCCCTTTATTGAATACTAAAGATAGAGCTAAAGGGGAAGCTAAAGGATTAGCTAAGTTTCAATATGGAGATAGCTCTAATTTTTTAGTGCAGTCAGAAATTAGTGGACGTATGCCTTACAAATTGCGTTGTGGAGATTTAGCTGCAATGTCTCCAGTAGTAGGTGGCTTTGGCTTAACTTTGAAAGGAGGAATTGAGTATTCTTCACAAGGGGGGCCGACGATTATTGCAGAGACTTTCAAATTAATAGGAGATCTATTTGCAGTAGGTGTGAAGTCTTACGAAGGAAGTTGGAATATAGGAGATCAAGTAGTTATCAAGCAAAACGATACAGTAACTGGTGTAGGTATCGCAAAGATGATGCCGGAAGAAATGGTTGCAATGAAAAGAGGAATCGCAGTGGAGGTAAGACACCATGCCTGAGGCATTTGTTCCTTTGACAGATTTTGTGAATGAATCAAAATCAATACCCAGAGATCATCCCTTAGATAAGCCAGTAGCAAAATGGATTGAAGAAGAAGTTTTGGATGGTGAGGTAGTGGAAGCAGGCGTTGTAATCCTAAGAACAAGAGGATGTTATTGGTCCATTAAGGAAGGTTGCTCGATGTGTGGTTACTTCAATGACACAGTTCCTGGAGGCGTTAGTGATGATATGCTAAGAAAGCAATGGCGAAAGGTTAGACCAATTTTAAAAGGTAAAAAATATGCTAAAATTTACACTTCAGGTTCTTTCATAGATCCAACAGAAGTTCCATTTGATTTTGCAGACGAGGTAATGTCAGATATGTCTGATATGGGGATTGAAAAAGTATTAATCGAGTCACTGCCAGAGTTTGTCACCCCTAAGAATTTTGCTTATACTAATCCTCCTAAATTGGAAATAGCAATAGGTTTGGAATCTTCAAGTCCGGTAGTTTTAGATAAATCAGTTAACAAACGTTTACGATGGCCACATTTTGTCAAAGTCTGTAAGCTTGCTAGAGATAACGGAGCTGAAGTTAAGGCGTACATTCTGCTTAAACCGCCCTATCTTAGTGAAAAAGAAGGCATAGAGGACGCTTTGCAATCTGCAATTGATGCTGCACCCCACGTCGATAAAATATCAATCAATCCTGTAAATGTACAAAAAAATACAGTCGTTGAAAAGTTGTGGCTTAGGAACGAATGGACTGCACCTTGGCTCTGGTCTGTAGTTGAGGTTTTACAAAAATGCGAGGATTTGCCAGTTCGTGTCTATTCAGATCCAACTGGAGGAGGTACACGAAGAGGCGCACATAATTGTCATGATTGTAACAAGAAAGTCTTAGAGGCATTGAAAAATCATCGTCTCGGCTTAGGAGACTTGAAAGGTTTACATTGTAATTGCAAGTCCCGTTGGAAGGTACTAGTTAATCAATCTAAGTTGAGGAGAAATGGTTCGGAACCTCATGGATATCGAAGTGGTTTTACAGGCGGCAGACATTTTTAATGGGGTTATTCTAGCGATTATTAATGGAAGAAATAAATTGGCTTAGAGTTTTTGCAGGCTTGTTGCTTGTTTTGTTTATTCCAGGATACACATTAATTCAAGCTATGTTCCCTAGAAAAGGGGAATTGGATGAGGAATTTGATACACTTTACCGAGTGACACTAGGGATGGCTATGTCAATTTGTATAGTGATCATAGTAGGTTTCATTTTGGGAAACCCTGCGCTTGGCAATGCACCCTCCTGGGGTAACTCTGATGATGACAAAGGGTACTTCCAAACATTTTTTGTCACAGCATCATTACTTTCTTTGTCAATATTATTTTTTGCTGCAGGTTGGTACAGAGGAGCTTATCCTTGGGCAGCTAATATTCATCCAAGTCTTGCTAGAGCGCCTCCAGGGATTCGTATTGAATCAGAGTTAGCTGTAGCAGGAAAGTACATACCTGCTGAATTAATAGAACTTCAAGGTTTAAAGCATGACAGAGATAATGTTAAACGCAAATTAGAAGAAGTTGAAAGCCGTAAGCGTTCAGGCAGTTCAGTGATGAAAAAATATTATGAAAGAAAAGAAAAAACGCTATTGGCAGATTTAGCAGATATCGATTCTAAAATGGCAGATTTAGATAAAGACTTGAACAGGCCCGGAGAAGGCGAGGGTTTATCCGGAGATGTCGTTCAAGAAGATTCATTAGAAATTTCAGATGAAGAGGAATAAACTTGGAATACAAGTTAGTAATAGTAGTCAGAACAGACTTAGGAATATCTAAAGGTAAGATGGCTGCACAAGTATCACACGCTGCAGTCAATTGTTCACTTCAATCAAAGAAATCTGATTCTTCTAATTTTAAAAAATGGTATGCTGATGGTCAAAAAAAAGTAGTTGTTAAAACAACAAACGAATCTTCATTAAGGCAATTGCAACAACATGCAAGAGATATTGGTTTGACTAATAGCCTGATAACCGATGCAGGTTTAACTGAAGTACCTCCGGGAACAGTTACCTGTCTAGGAATAGGTCCAGCTACTGAAACAAAAATTAACGAAGTAACTGGAAAGTTATCTTTATTCTAAACCCAACGCTTTATTTATCACGCGTATTCGGTAGTTATGGGCTGGTTTGGTAAAAAGAAAGAAGAAAAGAAAAAATTTGATTATTCTGAGGAAACAAAAGAACTTTTTGCAGAGCGAGACGCTTATTATGCAGAACAACGCCGTAAATTAGGTGGTGGCGATTCTAATCCTGAGTTAGCCAAGCAAAAACAAGATGAAGCTCCATCCTCAAGGAAAGAGGATTTGGAGGATCTTTTAGGAGGTGCTGGCGATTTTAATCCATACGTTGACAAAGGCGAATCAACTTCAGAATCAGCAAGTGTTCCTTCCAAACAGTCAACTCCAGGATCATCTTCAGGGTACGCGTGTTCTACATGCGGAAAAGAATTTCAAGAAAAATGGGGAAAATGTCCCTCATGCGGTGGAGAAATGAAAAAATTGGGTGGCGCTGTACCAGATTCACTACCTTCGACTCCAGTTGACACATCCTCAATTCCAGAACCTGCGAATTCAAACGTTGGTGATCCTTTAGATGACCTTCTTGGAGATTTCAGTTCTTCATCGGAGAAAAGTGAAGATGAAGATTCTTCCGATGAATTACCAAATAATGTTAGAATGGTTGGAGATGATGATAGCGGCCCTTCCACCGATTTTGGCGCTCAACGTTCAAGTCATAGTAACCGCAAGAAAGTGCGTAAAGTTAAGAAAATAAAAAGACCTCGTAATCCGTAGTTGGAACTCTGATGTCAGATTCTGATAAAATACAAATACCTGAGGCTGCAAAAGACATAGGGATGGCAATAGGTAGCGTTCTCTTAGTTTTTCTATTAACATTTGCTTACAGTGGTAATTGGCCACCTATGGTAGTTATCGAATCCGGTTCTATGGAACATACAGATAATCCTCTGTACGATGAACCCGGCTTTACTCACATTGGGACAATAGACACAGGAGATTTAGTAGTAGTCAAAGAGGCTGAAAAATCAGAAATTGTTACATATCTTCAAGGTAAGAAAACAGATTACAAGAAATATGGAGATTATGGAGATGTAATAGTTTATTACAAAAATGGAATAAGAGAATTAGATGGAAACCCAGTTACACCTGTTATTCACAGGGCAATGGCTTGGGTAGATGTTTTAGAAGAACCAAGAGATATGAATGGCGATAATATCACCGATTATTACTACATTCCTGAAATAGAAACTTATTTCGGTTCTAAAATAGAATTTTCAGAAATAGGTCTCAGCGGAGGTGCGCATCTAAAAAATTTAGAGAATTCAGGTTACATTACAAAGGGAGATTCTACTGGCAATCCACATCCTGATCAACTAACACACAGAGATATTAACAATAATCCAGTTCAGCCAGTAGATCCAGATTGGGTAGTCGGGATGGCAAGAGGTGAACTACCGTGGTTTGGTTTAATTAAATTAAAAATTACTCAGCCTGAAAATTATGATAATGCACCATCAGGTTGCAAATCTATGCTTTTGATTTCCATTATAATTATTTTGGTAGGCCCATACACCGTAGGAAAGTTTTTAGAAGTTAGAGAGCAAAGGATTCAATCAGCTTCAAAAAGGAAGAATAAACCTTAATTATAAGCAAGTAACGAGCATTTGAGTATGTCTAAATCACCGGCAGCAGCCAAACGCGGAATTCCATCTAAAGAAAATTTCAAAGAATGGTATCCTTTTATGGTTGAAGCTGCAGAATTGGTTGACAAAAGATATCCAATTAAGGGAATGGACGTGTGGAGACCTTATGGTTGGAAAACTATGAGATTAATAGATAATTTAACACACGATGAAATGGAAAGAACCGACCATGAAGAAGTTAATTTTCCATTACTAATTCCTGAAGATTTATTAGATAAAGAGAACAAGTTAGTTTCTCTACTTAAAAAAGCTAGAGAAGCAGGCGTAGATCCTTCTGAACTAAGACTAGAAGATGATGTGGAAGGATTTGCTAAAGAAGTTTATTGGATTAAACACGCAGGAGAAACGAAATTAGATAAACCAATGTTTTTGAGACCTACAAGTGAAACTGCAATGTATACAATGTTCCCTTTGTGGATTCGTTCTCATGCAGATTTGCCGTTAAAAACTTATCAAATTGTTAATACTTTTAGATATGAAACTAAGCAGACTCGTTCATTTATTAGAGTTCGAGAAATACATTTTTTTGAGGCCCACACGGCCCATGTTGATGAAGAGGATGCAACTAGACAAATTAATGAAGATTTAGAAATTGTAAAAAATCTTATGGGTAAATTAAATTTCCCAGTAATAGTAACTAAAAGGCCAGTTTGGGACACCTTCCCAGGAGCTTGGTATACAATTGCTATAGATGTGATAATGCCTGATGGTAGAACTTTGCAAGTAGCCTCTGTTCACCACTATAGAGATCAATGGGCTAAAGCATTCGATGTAAAATATGAAGATGACTCAGGCGAGCAAAAGTATGTTCACCAAACAACATATGGAATGTCCGAAAGATTACTTGGGGCAACCGTAGCAACTCATGGTGACGATAAAGGATTGGTCATGCCACCTTCGATTGCCCCAATTCAAGTGGTGATTGTCCCTATTTTGTCTAAAGACGGTTCAGAAGAAATCATGTCAGCAGCAAATGAAATGGTTAAAGAGCTAAAATCAGAAAAGATTAGAGTTAAGTTAGATGATAGAGATATTAGACCCGGTCAAAAGTACTATGATTGGGAAATAAAGGGAGTGCCATTGAGGATAGAATTAGGTCCAAGAGATCTCAAATCAAATTCATTTATGTGTGCTAGAAGAACAGGAGAAAAGTCTAGTTACAATTTACAGGAATTAATTACTTCTGTTAGAAAAGAGTTGGATTTAGTCAATCAGCATATGAAAGAAAGAGCTAAATCTCATTTTAATCAGCGCATTAAAAAAATGCCTAAAGTAGATATTAACGGTTCGACTATTTCATTTGAACAAAAGTTAGAAGAAGGTTTTGTTTATGAAATGGCATTTGAAGGAAACGATGCTGAAGCTGAGATGATTGAAAAAGAAACAGGCTACTCTTTCCTAGGAGAATCTACAAGTTCTTACCCAGAAGAGAAAAAATGTGTTGTTACAGGAAGACCTACACACAACAGAGTTTTCTTAGCTAAAACATACTAAAATGGAATTCAATAAGGCTTGAAGTTAGACTTTATATACAGTCTGTGACAATGTTTATGTCCGACAGTAGAATCACTTGTGGTTCAAAACTGTCAGAAAGAGGACGCAACCATGGAACACAGAATAGAAAAAAACGATGAGGGAGTTTCCCCAGTTATTGCCGTTATTTTAATGGTGGCAATTACAGTTGTTTTGGCAGCTGTGCTGTACGTTTGGGCAGCCAGTTTCCTTGAGCAAGGAGAATCAGCCCCTATAGCCACTTTCTTCGTATCTGAAGATAGTGCAGGAGTATATCACGTAGAAGTGATTAAAGTTAGCAAACAAGAAGATTTACTAGGATTTAGTTTCTTCTTGAAAGACGGATCTGGATCGACATATGTCGGTGGCAACGGCTTCGGCGAAGTTGCTATGCAATTCCAGGGCGGCGAAGAGATGGGTATCGATATGACCTATAGCGGAGATGATAGCGCATTAACGAGCAGAGCAGGCAATGTTTCAGATGACAACGGAAGCCAGTTCCCAGTGCACTTCTCTGATAACGACCGCGATGGCAAATTGTCATCTGGTGACCAATTCTTAGTATATGGACCTGAAGGCGGGCCAGCACAAGATGGTTGGAAACTAGATATCCAATTTGATGCAACCGGAGACATTATTGGCTCCGCTAAATTACTATAAGTAGTTTAGATAGGAAATGTAGCGTTAGGTAGGGGAC
>JAERSJ010000190.1 GCA_016845825.1 Methanobacteriota archaeon | reverse complement strand
GTTTGATGTCCTTCTGAGATAACGTTAATTCTTCACCGTTAGCAATACGGATTTGCCATTTAACTAAGTCTACTCCACAAACCATCTCAGTAACGCCATGCTCTACTTGCAATCTCGTATTCATTTCTAGGAAGAAAAACTCACCATCTTGATACAAAAATTCAACAGTACCTGTACTATGATAGTTTGTTACTTCTGCTGCTTTAATTGCTGCCTCTCCCATTTGTTTCCTAAGTTTATTAGTTATTGCAGACGAAGGAGATTCTTCAATTATTTTCTGATGTCTCCGTTGAATAGTACATTCTCTTTCAAAAAGATGTATAATATTTCCTTTTTGATCTCCTAAAATTTGCACCTCTATGTGCCTCGGTTTATCCAAGAAACGCTCTAGAATCAATGTATCATTACCAAATGAATTACGCGCCTCATTACTAGCAGATTCAATCGCTCCCGATAACTCTTCAGGCTTGTATACTGCTCTCATGCCTTTCCCACCGCCACCAGCTGCAGCCTTTACCATTAAAGGAAAACCTATATTTTTTGCGATAGTATCAATATTGCCACTAAGCTCTCCATCATGCCCTGGTATTGTTGGTACTCCAGCCTCATCCATCATTTTCTTAGATTCGGCCTTATCCCCCATAACTTTGATAGTCTCTGGACTAGGTCCTATGAATATTAAACCTGAATCAATAACATGTTGAGCAAAATCCCCATTCTCAGATAGAAAGCCATATCCTGGATGAATCGCATCTGAAGATGTTGATTTAGCTGCATCAATTATTTTATCAAAATTAAGGTAACTTTCAGAAGGATTTGCAGGACCTATACAGACGGCCTCATCTGCCATACTAACATGCGGCGAATTAACATCTACGTCTGAATATACTGAAACTGATTTGATTGACATCTCTTTACAAGCACGTATGACTCTGCAAGCTATTTCACCTCTATTGGCAATCAGAATTTTCTTAATCATTCTTTACTCCATGAGGGGGGACGCTTTTGCAAAAAAGCGGCCATTCCTTCCTGACCTTCTGAACCTTCTCTAATTTGAGTAATTAATTCTGCTAAGTGAGAATCTCTTTCATCAATGTAATCCTTGTCTACTTCTTCAGATAACAATTTCTTGATAAAACTTTGAGCAAGGGGTGCGCCCTTACGAATTTTGGCAATTAATTTTTCTATGTCTGAGTCCAAAGTATATAAAAAACCAAAATCATATGCTTGCCTTATTCCAAAATTTTCGCCAGTAATAAATAACTCTCTCATGCGACTTATACTCATTTTTCTAGAAACATAAGGTGAAATAACTGCTGGAATCATCCCAATTTTCACTTCAGGGAAACCAAACTTCGTGCCTTCTTCTGCTATAACAAAATCACATGCTGAGGCTAAACCCATTCCTCCTCCAAAGCATACTCCATGTACATGCGCAATTGTTGGAACTGGGCAGTCTGAAAGTGAAAATAATAACTCTTGTAGTTCTTCTGGATTCCACGTATTTATGTCTGCTCCGGAACAAAAAACAGAACCATTACCCTTGATAACTATGACACGGAGGCCATCGTAATTTTTTACATCTTCCAATATTCCACTTAAGGCGCCCATCATTTCCGAAGTTAAGGCATTTTTTTTCTGAGTATTATTGAGACTAAGCATCAATGCTTCTCCATCTCTCTCTACAATTAATGGCACTTCATCTGACATTCTAGTTTACAATAAAAATACCTGTATTAATAATAGTCACTAATTTGAATCTGTGTGTGCCTCTAAATCATCTCCACCAGCAAATGTAGATTGTACAATAGAGTAAAGATCGTCCATTCCTTCACCTTCTTTAGAAGACACTGCCAATAGATTTGATTCTAAGGCTAAAACTTGCAAAACTTTCAGAAGTTCGGAAGATAACACTCCACTCATACCAGACAAGTTAGGCATATCCATTGCCAATTTGTCCAAATTTGCCGCCCATTCTCGCACGTTATCGACTTCTTCAGGTTTAAGTAAATCACACTTAGTCAATACTGGAAACATGGGAATAGGAAATCTTAGATGAGCTGCAGATGCAAGTAAAAGCTGAGTTACAAAGCCATCTGGAGTCCTAGACAGTAGTGGATCTAAAAGTAAAACAATACCTGCTCTAGGGGACACATTTTCTACCAATACTTTTGAAGCTTCCCTGTAAAGAAATAATTCAGTTTGGCCAGGAGTGTCAACAAGAAAATAATCACAGTTTATTTCATCAACTTGTTCTTTAATCCAGTCAAGCTCAACCGCTAGTAAATCTGCACAGACAACTTGGGCGCCATTTGGACCCAAACTATATTCTTCCATTATTTGAGAAACTGTGAATTTTTCTCTAACATCGATTGCAGCTTCATATGCTACAGTTTCAGATCCAGGATCTAGATTAATTGCAACTCCATCGTATCTGTAGTGCTGCATCCATTCCTGTAAAGTAGCAACTAAGGTAGATTTACCAGCTCCAGCTGGACCTACGAAGTAAAGAAGGGCTGTGTGATCCATTAAATTCTTCTACGGATTAATGCAACCATACCAAATATTGCCAAAGCTGCAGCAAGGGAAGGTGCGGGTAAAAGTCCATCTTCTTCTTCTTCATCATCAAGATTTGCCGTATTAGATGCACCAAATGTCTTTTCCTTGGAAGGGAATGTATTATCTGTTTCATCTACTTCTTTAATTGAATCTTCAGGATCAATAATTGTTACAAAAATGTAACTGCCATCATTTACTGCCCAGGTGAATGAAACCGACCTAGAATCTCCACGAATCAGCCCTTCAATACTTTTGACTGTTAATGTATCAACTGGTGGATTGCCGTTAGTATAATCAGATGCTTTGTAAACATGCATTGCTACATCAACGTCAAGCTCAGATTGCTCTCCTTGAGGATATCCAACCGTAACTTTAATCGTAGCTGAACCATCTGATTCTGTTACTTTGATAGCATCTACTACTAAATTTGTAGTTAACTTTGCGATTGACAATTTATTAACATATGACATATCGTTAGTTTCATCTACGTTAATAGAACTACTTACTTCTACTGAAACATTGTATGTATCTGTCCTATCTTTATTAGGAATCCAAGGTATGACAATAGTTTGATTGCTGTATGTAGTGTTGAAGTCAATATATCCATATTGGCCACTGACTGAATATCCTGTGCCGAATGGATAAAATCCGGTAGAGTTTTGTGTTGCTAAGCCTAATACTTCACCCCATCCAAATGTACCATCAACTGAAACATTGAAGTGAAGTCTGTAAGTTCCACCTTCAGGGATATTAGCTACTCCTACTTCAAAAGTTATTGGACATTCTTTACCAGCCAGACCATCTCCAACATCAACAGTCATATCAGAAACATATGCATCAACTGAACTTACTGCATAAGAATTCTTAACTGCTTCGTTATTCAATTCAGGACCGCCAGTTCCCTCGTCAATTTCTTGACTCTCATCCACTTTAACAATAAATCTGTAAGCTGCATTTTCTAAGAATTTAAATGGAATGCTAACATCAGTTGTTTCTCCCATATCTAATGCTTTATCTACATTAATTGTAGCCAATTTAGATGTAAAAGGTGATGATGTGTAGAATGTTACCTCTAGCTTTGTTCCCTCGCTATCAGTCATATTTCTGACACCCAAGTTTGCGATTGTAGCCGTAATTTCACTGTTGACTCCAACCATAGCATATCCCTCATCATTAACTGGAGATATATCAACTGAAGTAATTTGAAGATCTGGAAGCTTCTCATAAACAGTAATTACTTTATCTTCAAACTCATTGTTGTCTTCATTCCATTCTAAAATATCATCGTTTCTATCAACGTAAGCGCTGATTCCATAGCTTCCTAGTTTAGTAGGAGACCAATCATATTCATAGAATGTAGTTTCACCATTCAAACCTACTGTTTTTCCTTCATCAATTTGGAACCAATCGACCGCTCCGCCTTCTGGGTCTTCTACTCTAAGATAAACTTTGACGTCGTTAGCAACGCTATCTGCAAGATCCGATTGTGTCACAGCTACCTCAATCGTTGTTACCTCATTATCATAAACGATATCGTCACCCTCGTCAATATTTGCTACGATTAAATCGGGTCTCTGCTCCTTTAATTCAAGATAACCACTCTTGACTCTGAACCAACTGCTGGCAAAGTCTCTGTTATTGGTTTCATTTGTTTCTTCAATAGATTCTTCACCATCGACAAAAACACGAACATTCCAGAAACCAGAGTCTTGAGGTGATGTAGTCCAATTTAATCTAAGGAATGAATCGTCATTAAATTCGCCACCATTACCTGGAATTGCAGGTCTTATTGGTCGGCTTTCATTTACCTTTACCCAGTTTTGGCCAGTACAATCTTCATTTGGACACTTCATAACCTCCAAATGCATTACTAAAGGCGCACTAGGAGTTCCTCTTGCTTCTCCCTCGCCAACGTTTTCTATAGTGTAAGTGAAAGAAACTATGGTTCCTGCAACAGGCTCAACTGGAATACTAGTCAATGTTTGAGGACCTACATCCTTAACTCTAAGATCTGGCTGACTGCAATCTCCAACACATAAATCTATACTGTCGACGTTGTTACTAGTGTCTGAATCTTCAGTATTATTTGATTCTGAATCAATTTCAACTTTTAGTTTGTAAAGTCCATCTTCTACTTGTGGAATTGTGTATTCCCACTCCATTCTTTCGGGAGGAATTTCATCTTCAGCAGGATCTGGACTAATGTATGGGAAAGTTAAAGGTGAAGGATCAATCACAAATGGGCCATCATCAGACTCACCAGTTGCATCGAACCAAGCCATAATTGTAATTGGTGTTTGAGTACTGACGTCGCCATCATTGCCGTATTCAAAAATTACTGTAATATCTTGCCCAGGAGCTGCTTGATCGCTTTCCATGTCTAGAGAAACATAAAGGTCAGCTTCTCCAGTTTCAGGTTCAACAATTACGAAGAATTCGTAAACACCGTAGTCACTACCACCTTCATTCACAGCAGCTGTGATACAAACTTCGCCAGTCTGTTCAAAGGTAATCGATAATGTTACTTCACCATTTTCACCCGGAGACATTGTAAATTCATCTGTTTCTTCAGCAACTGTAGATGATGAACAATCTCCACCTGAGGAAGGTTCGTACAATACTACCTTAGCAGTATAAGCATCATCTCCAATGTTCCTCCACTTGACAATATAGTCATATTCTATATTCTCACGTGGTGGTGGAGTTCCAGCCGGTTCAAAAATATCTAAAATTTGTAAATCATCAGAGGCATCTGCTTGAGTTCCTGCCAAAAATACAACACTTGACAGTAACAACAAAGCTGCAACTGAACTGACAAACACTTTACTTATTCGATTATCTACCATAAAATCGCCTACATTACCAACCTTGGGCCCCTTAATAAGGGGTTTGTTTATTTAAGTACAGCAGATATACTAAATCATTTAAGAGCTTGAAAATATGAATTTAAAGAGTGCAGATCTTGTAGAAATCACTTACAAACTAAGAGAAAATTGTGATAATTGCAAGGGTAAAATAATTAAGGACAATAAGAATGTTGAATTCGCTTATAATCCTTTAAACTACGCATGGGAACCACATAAAAACTATTTGGAAAAATATGGTTCACTCGGGGCCAAAACTATAGTTATGGGAATGAATCCAGGACACGGAATGGGTAATACTGGAATTCCGTTTGGTTGTCCTGAAAAAGTTAGCAACTATTTGGATATTACTGATTTAGAAGTTAGAGAGCCTGTAAAAATTCATCCCAAAAGAAGAATAACTGGCCTAGAATGTAAAAAACCTGAAATATCAGGTAAAAGAATATGGGGATTAATAGAAGACATATACGGATCACCAAGAAATGCTTTCAAGAATATTTTCGTTTTGAACCACTTCCCATTATGGATGTTTAACTCTGCAGGCCAAAATATAACTCCGGATAAACTGAAGAAATCATCAGCTGAAGAAATTTTTAGAATTTGTAACAAATACCTTTCTGATGTTATTAGTATTCTAAATGCACAAAAAATCATAGGTGTTGGAAAGTACGCTAGCAAAATGGCTCATAAAGCAATAGAAGAAAGTAAACTTGAAGAAATAAAAATAAAAGAGATACCTCATCCGAGCCCAGCAAATCCTTTAGCTAACAAAGACAAAGGTGCAGTATGGAAAAAAATATCTAAGAGAGTCATAATAGGTAAATAAGCTAGTAATGAAGCACAGATTAACTTTTATCTAAGGCCCTAGGTTGCAAAGTTAATGGAACAACGTTCTAATAGATTATTTGCAACCGCAATTTCAGTTTTTATCCTAGGATTTGTAGGTAGAATTGTGCTTCATGATTATCCAAATTTTGAAACTGTAATGGTGGCTAGCTTCTTATCTGCACTAGTATTGCCAAGGAACTGGACGTTTGTAGTAACCATTACTATGATTGTTTCTAGCGACATATACCTTGGATACTTTGGTGGATCTAAAATAATTTTGTTTACATATTCAGGATTTTTATTTGTTTCACTTTTAACTTCTAGATTTAAAGATAATATCAAAGGAGGAATTAAACCGGGAACAGTCTATAGATTCGGGGGAGCTGGAATTTTAGTTACTTTGATGTACGATATATGGACTAACTTTGGAGTCTTTTTATTGACTTACAACCACACCTTAGACAATTTAATTTTAGTTTATGTTTTAGGATTGCCTTTCATGCTCTACCATCTAATCTCAAGTTTGGTTACATTTACTTTAATTGGATTTCCATTCTATGCTCTTTTCTCTCAAGGCATGAATAATAAGCTGAACGTAGAAGACGAGATTACTAGTTATGAGCAAAACTAAAATATTAGTCGCAGTTGCACTGATAAACATAGTAGTTATTGCTGGAATTGTTAATGAGCTAGGCTTTGGGAATGAGGAAGTTGATACTTCAACAATAGTGACTGCAAAACTAACTATATCTTATTCAAATGCAGGAGATAATGACACTTTAACTTTCGAATCTATTACAACTACTGAATCTACAGTATTTGGGTTGTTGATGGCTGCTAGTAGTGAGGGAAATTATGAGGTTATGACTACAAATGATGGACAAGGAATAACTGTTACAGATATTGTTGTAAGTGATTGTGATGCTTGTGAAAAAGAAGAAGGATACAGTTGGCAATATACCTTAAATGGATTTTATAGTGACATCGCCGCAAATAGAAATATCATCACAAATGGTGATGTCGTAGAATGGATATATACTAGCGAAATATAACTCAAAGAGCTTTTATACTCTTACAATAACGACTAATTATGAGTAAGAAAATAAGTATAGCTCTAGCTTTTTTCTTACTATCCGGCTTTTTTGGACACTTTAATTATGATGCTGCAGCAGAAGATGAAATTCCTGAGTGGGGATTTTACGTATATATGGCTGGAGATAACACACTTTACAATGAATTAACAGACGATCTAAATGAAATGAAGATGGTTGGATCAAATGATAACTTAGATATAGTTGCTTTAACAGATAAGATAGATGATAATGATTCACACCTGTATCATGTTCTAAAGCATGATTTAGTTGAACGAAATTTAAGTGAAGTGAATGAGACCTGGGGTAATGAATTGGATATGGGTGATGGAGATACCTTAAGAGATTTCCTAATTTGGGCATCTAATGAATTTCCTGCTAAAAGAAAGATATTGATAATTTGGAATCATGGAAGTGGATGGGAAAAAGTAGCTGAAGACGGAAATAGTTTTTTGACAGTACCAGAAATTAATCTTTCACTTAAGGAATATAGAGAAGCTACTAATGAATCTCCTTTTACACTAATAGGTTTTGATGCTTGTCTAATGGGCATGTTTGAAATTATGTATGAGCTAAAAGACCATACAAAAATGGTTCACGGCTCAGAAGCTTATGAGCCTCTAGAAGGATGGACCTACAA
>JAERSJ010000189.1 GCA_016845825.1 Methanobacteriota archaeon | reverse complement strand
CTGTTTCTGATGCTTGAACTGCGGTCATCGTTGATGTATCAATGAAAGGATTTGAAGTTTCACCTGAATTTGTGTGTCTTAATCTTAATTCGATTAAATCTTCCATTTCTTTAGGTAAAGAATCTACTTCATATCTCAAATAAGAATTACCGGGATTATCTGGATGAAGCCAAACCAAAAACATGTTGCTAATTTTTTTACCATAATTTTTTTCTAAAATCCATTTGTAAGTGTTTAATTGCAATGAATATTTCCAAAAATTAGCGTCTGGTAAATGGGAAATGCAATCTACAATCGCAGAAGCCCATCTGTTCTCTTTAACAACTTTTTTTGATCTTTTCCAGTCATAAATTTGTAAAGTACCATCTGGATTTTCAAAAAGCATATCTACTGACCCTGCAAGCCGGAGTTCACTATCCCAAACCATCCATTCCGTTCTGTACGGAATTAACTTCGAATCTAATGAATCATTAAATTCTTTGAAATATTTCCATTCCAAACTCCCATTATCTTTAACATCCATTTCATTATAGAAACATTCAATATTATAGTGCATATCTGTCCCTGCTTCGGAGGCCACAATGCCATCATTCTTCCATTTCATTTTTATTTCTTCTCTAGTCATGCCAAAATAGGGACTATTTGGCCAGCGAGGAGAATTCATCATCTTAGTTATGACTTTATCTGAGTCAAATTTAGGGAAATGTGTACTATTCCAAGATGTAACAGACATATAGTCTGAATCTCCATCTATTGTGTATATGTGAGGACCTTCTTCAAATGAGATATGAGAATCTCTCTCGTGTGCATTTTTTTTAGCTAAAAAGATTGGCTCTTCCACTAAATTTAAGTATTACAATCATATACTTAAAAATATAGAAGCAAAGAAGTATTAAACTCCGACCTTTGAGAAAGTATGGAACTAACAACACTTGAAGACTATGTTAGGCGTGAAGTATTCAAAACAGATAAAGAATTATTTGACTTTTGCCCTTCCTGTGACGAGACTGGAAATACAATAAGGGCCCTTATGGAAGGATTATTTATTCAAGCAAAAAAACTTCAGAAAGAACGTGATGATATTTTGAAAGTTAATCGTTCTATTGCAAAGAGTATAACTGAATTGAAAAGTGTCGTAGAGAATATAGGAAATCTAACTTAGCCGTAGGCATTAGATAATTCATTTATTATACCATATTCTACAGTTAATCATGGAAAAGTTAGTAGCTCTGTCCGGAGTCGTAAAATCGTACGGTACTACCAGTGTACTCACAGGTATTGATCTGGACATTGCAAAAGGAGAGTTGATTGTTTTACTCGGCCCTTCCGGAAGCGGAAAAACAACACTTTTGAATTTGATTGCAGGGATAGATACTGCAAATAGTGGAGAAATATTGGTACTTGGAAAAAATCTGTCTGAGATGACTGATTTGGAATTAACTGAATACAGAAGAGATTCAGTAGGATATATATTCCAATTTTATAATTTATTACCAAACCTAACTGTTATGGAAAATGCTTCATTAGGATTAGAACTGAAAGGAGAAGAATTGGACTATGCCAAAATAATTTTAGATAAGGTAGGTCTTGAGGATAAATCACAGCGTTTTCCAGCCCAACTTTCTGGCGGAGAACAGCAAAGAGTTGCAATAGCAAGAGCTATGGCAAAAACCCCTGCACTTATTGTAGCCGATGAGCCGACTGGAAATCTAGATAAGAATAATTCACAATCTGTAAGAAACCTTTTCAAAGAAATATCAAATGATGCAACTATTATTATTGCAACGCACGACAACGATTATCTTGAAATTGCAGACAAAGCTTATGAGTTGAATGAAGGGAAACTAATTAAAATTAAATGAGCATCATATTCAAAAAATTTCAACGAGATCTATACTCTGAATTACCAAAAATCGCAGTCTCCATTATTATTATTTCTATGGGAATTGGAGGATTTATTACATTCTTTCAGGTTTCAGACAATATCAAAGAAACAGTAGACTCACAATATGACGAAATGAATCTAGGGGATTCATGGATAAATTTACAACCAATACCAATACCTACTCCTGATGAATTGATTGAGTATAGTAAGCAAAATGATGATAACAGTATTAATGAAATTTTACCTCAGATAGATGTAATGCAGCCCAGACTGCATCTTTATGGTAAATCGGAAGGTGAAAATGGACCTATAATTATTGAAATCTTAGGCCTGCCTGATGAGCAAAAAATAAACAAATTGAGAATTACTGAAGGTGGAAATTTAGCGACCAATGCCAAGTCTGATAATATTCCGGTTGTAGTTGAATCAAGGTTTGAAAAATATCATGGCTATGGATTAGGTGATACTTTTAATCTAAGTATTGTTAAAATTGATCAAGAAGCGATTGAATTTGAAACCATAAATGTAACTGTAGAAATTGTTGGAGTCGCAGTATCTGCTGAGTATTTCCTCATCACTGGAAATCAAGGTGTTTTTGTACCTAGGCAATCGACGATTGGAGTAATGTTTGTAGATTTACCAATATTGCAAAATGTAACTGGATTTGATGGAATGATTAATCAAGTTAGTATCAAATCAGATAGTAATGTTGATGAATTATTTAGTGGAACTCCTTTAGAAAATGTAATTATTTCTTCATACGAAAAGGAAAATATGGAATCGTATATGATCTTAAATAATGATCAAAAAGGTGTCAAACAGGTAACACCAAAACTTGCTGGTATTTGGCTAATAATTGCAGGTTGCACAATCTCTCTAAACCTGTACAGAATAATACAATCTCAGAAGAAACAAATAGGTGTGATGAGGGCTGCTGGAATGACATCTAACGAAGTTATGTCTTTCTATACCTGGTATGGAATCTTCATCGGTGCTATCGGTTCTGTAGGCGGAATTATTGCCGGGTTTGGAATTTCTGTTTATATTACGTACCAATATTCTTTAGCTACCGAAATA
Organism: Methanobacteriota archaeon; assembly: GCA_016845825.1. Classification (GTDB taxonomy): domain Archaea; phylum Thermoplasmatota; class Poseidoniia; order MGIII; family CG-Epi1; genus CG-Epi1. The sequence continues at coordinate 2,478 of JAERSJ010000189.1, read as the reverse complement.
CCTGGAATTGTTTATGGTTTATCTCCAAGATTAGTACTATTTGGAATTGCTTTAAGTATGATTTCAAGTTTAGTATTCATAGTTTTACCGGTTAGAAAAGCTGCTAACATTGCGATAACTGATTCCATGTCTCCTGATATCCCTAGTTTTAAAGATTCAAAGATAACGGAAATAAGCTCGAAACTATCGTTATCTTTAAGATTAGCATTTAGAAATTTTTCAAGGAACAGAACAAGAACCATGCTAACTACTGTTGGTCTTTCACTTGCCTTAGTAACTCCGTTTGCATTGGGCGTTATACTGTCAAGTACAGAAAATGCAGTGGAAACTAGCTTTGATCTTCCAGGCTGGGATGGAACTGCAGTTTTCGACTCATTCCAAGAACAAAATGTGACAATTGATGAATTGGAAAGTAGAGATTACATTAGTAGCGCAGACCCTGTTTTATCTTGGGAAATTGGAGCATTTAACGAACGTATAGTTGTAATTGGATCTAACTATGGCAATGTTTTTAGTTTGCCCACTGAAAATGAATTTAATCAATTTACAACTAATAACGAGATAATTATAGATTCTTTGTTTGCTATGAGGAACGATTTAGAAGTAAATGATATTTTTGAAGCTTCATTATTAGGTCAAAAAAAGAACTTAACAGTAGCTGCTATTCACACACAAATACTTGGTGGAGGTTTCATGAGCCTTGAAGGGCTACAAATATGGCTACACGAATGGGAAGATGAAATAAAATCTTTGGCAGTTAACTCTTCAGTTCTTAACGAAACTGAAATTGAGAAATTACCCGACTTGCCAATTAACCCAATTAGTGGAGTATATCTAACTGGAGATGCTACAAGACTAAACAACGAATCTCCTGACTACATGGTTGCAGTTATAGCTAAAAACGACCTGAAAGGTCAAGTTGATAAGCTAATGGAACTGTTTACATTTTTTATAAATTTATACTATGGTTTAGCTGCTGTGATGGCATTTTTAATTATTGCTAACACAGCTACAATAAATATGCTGGAAAGAGAAAGAGAGATGGCTACACTAAAGACCTTAGGAACCAGTGACGTTATTCTGAGTAAGGCCACATCTGCTGAGAATTTTGTGATGGGAACTATTGCAGGAGTTACAGGAATTATAATGGGTTACCCTATAGCTGTATGGTTGTTACAAACATTTACTTACGAGATTTACTATGTTCCAACTTATTTTCCAAGCGGATTACCTATAGTAATGATTGTTTGTGTTATTCTCCTAAGTGTATCTGCAACAATCCCCTCATGGATTAGGTTAAGAAATATGAACCTTGGAAATTTGGTCCGATCCATAGAAAGATGATTTCTAGTATATAAATGTTTTAAAAAATACTAAACTTTAATCTTCCTTTATATATCCGTCAGTAATTATTTAAACTATTTTGTCAAGGGCACAATATGGAACAACTAGATGTCCTTGCTAAACAAGTAAATCGTAACCCTTCTGTAGTAATTGGAGCTATATTGATTGTAACTGCAATCATGTTTACTATTTTAGTCACAGCACCTGAGGCTGGAGACCCAAGTCAGTCTGGATTCATACCTGAAAATGAGGTTGTGGACGCTATGACAGATATTGGTGAAAAGTTCAGTACTGAATACTCGGTCGTAACGCTAATAAAATCTGATGACGTAATATCATCATCAACATTTGTAGATATCTTGGAACTTCAAATAGCATTCACTGAGGACGAAGATATTTCTAACAGTTTAACCGACCAGCAAACAAAGGCAAATAGTATAGTTTCCTTACCAAACTCATTAGCTTTGCAATTCAATGCCAGCAGTGCTAATTTATCTGAATTAAAATCTCTTTACGATGGAAAAAGTGACCAGGAAATAAAATCTGCACTACAAAATGCAATTGAAGACCCTTATGCAGGAACTGCAATTATCCAATTGCTTGGGGAATTTGATGAAAACTCTACTACTGCTAAATCTACAATAATTACGCTGAAGTTGGACAACAGTAACCGTGAAGGTGAAAACTCAGTTCAGGCTCTAGAAAGAGTTGCTAAGGTAGAAAACGTAATGGGCACTATTTCAATGGAATACCGTGAAAACGTATTCACTGATACAAGTGCATATTCTCTGGGTCAAGGCGCAATGGATGCTGAAATTAATTCTCAATTTGAAGAAGATATTGGAAGCAGACTAATGCCTTTTGTTTTAGGTTTCATATTACTAGTATTATACTTAACCTTCAGATCTGGAATTGACATGCTACTGACTCTGGTAGCTCTATTCATTTCTATAATTTGGACCTTTGCTTTTGGAGTTATACTTGATTTTGAGCCTAGTTTTTTCTTAACAATAATACCTATACTTTTGATTGGATTAGGCGTAGATTATGGAATCCACCTTACTATGAGATACAGAGAAGGTGTTGTTGAAAATGGCGATATTGATAAAGCAAATAAAACTGCAATTATTTCTG
>JAERSJ010000188.1 GCA_016845825.1 Methanobacteriota archaeon | reverse complement strand
TAATTAAGATTTTCTTTCCCACTTTTTCTTTAGGTCCAGTAAGGTTGGTGCTTTACAGGAATCTCCATCACAATGTTTTTTCTTCCAAGGCTGTGCCTTGTGCAAACAATCCTTGCATAATTTCATGTTGTTGTACCAATTATATGATTTAATTGGCTTGAAGCATTGACCACAGATCATTTGTTACCAAATACTCCTAATATCTTCTGCTCGTTTTTTTTCATATTTTTGTTTTAATTTTTTTATTTCTGCTTCATAGACTTCTATTTGATTTTTAATTTGATGATATGATGTAATTTCACATTCTTCTAACCAATCCAACAATCGATTTATCATATTATCTAAATCTATTTCACCAAATTTAGATTCAAGTAAATATGGGGTGTAGTAATCAAAAAATTCTTTTAATGTGATTTTTTCATAAAATTCAAATATTTCCAAGATGAAATCATGAAGCCATCGCCGTTTGTAATTATTAATTAATTCATCATCATAATTTTCAAAATTAGGTCGAAAAATGAGAAATCGGTTATAAAGTAACGTGTTTAAAATATCAATAACCACTTTTTGACCAATATCATGACCATGATTTTTAATATTATGTCCTAAATGCATCCATCTACGTTCCATCGCATCCACACATTTTTTCACTTCAGATGTTACTGGTGAAGAATATGGAATTACGTCATACTCAATGTATGTCATATCATACATTTGCTGTACTATGTTTTGACGTGAATGTATTCTTCTCATATTTTCACTCTGAGTAACTGCTTCAAGATGATTAGGGTTACAACAAGATGTAATTTCACATAAATGATCAATTACTTTCCCATCAGGAACATCACCAATGTATAATCTATATGCAAATTGATGCGATGTATTTGAAATTAATGTTTGATAAATACCATAACCCCCCTTCATATGTTTACCATGCCATAACCAACAATGATCTATACCATCATCCTTTCTTGTTGTTGGAATGATATTTTTATGAAATTCTTCAATTTCTTCTTGAGTGGGATTCATTTGTGTTTCACACTCTTTACATGGCCTGGATCTAAATTCTTGAGATGAACACTGTCAACTCTAGTTGTATCATTAGCATAGTTGTAATGGTCGGCCAGTTCCTGGAACTGTGGTAGTTTGTCAGTGACATACTTGTTCATATATGTCAGACAACGTTTGACTGACTTTGGATAAACATTCATTCCATTTTGCCATAGTTTTAACCGTACAGCGTTTCTAACTATACCACGACCAAATTTGTGTTCCATGTCAGCTAAAAACTCTGCAACTGGAACTCTGTCCTCTTTGGTTAGATTGCCTTGAGAGTTATTACAAGTTGGACAATTTGGTTCAATCCAATCTCTCATTGGAGAAACTACAATTCTCAGTTTATCTACGTTGTGAAACAAAATTGGTGCAAACGGCTTTTGATATCGATATGTGAAGAATTTATCTTTTTTTCCCAATGTGAATGTAAATTTGCCTTTATCCAATGCATTGGCAATAATCTTTTGAAACCTGAACAATAATTTCTGATAGTGGTTACCTACCAGTTTTAACATATTATCCATCTCAGAAGATCCCACCGTCACAAAAAACGAAAACTGAGCTTGTCTGAGATATTTCTGTAAAGCCAAAGTATAATGGGTAATCATGATAATTACGATTTTTACATCAACATCGCTGCCATCTTCCTTTGAACGAAGATGTCTAATCTCTGTCATCTTTTGTTTGATTTCTTCAATTTTGTCTTTGTTCTTTTTACTGCTGATAAAAGACACATCATCAAAGATTAGTATGGTATTGACTGGTTCAAGTGACATGACAGTTTCTTCAAAGTTTAGCAGTTCTTCTTTGGTAAATTCCCTTACAGTGAATGGTATTCCATATTTCTTATCAGAGTAATAATGTATGAGATGGCTCAAGGTCCTAGCTAACGTAGTCTTTCCCATTCCCATGTCACCAACTATGTTAATTTTCACCACATCAACACGCCTTACTGTTCTGACTATTTGCCTGGACACTGCCTGTATAGAATGACCACGAATCATTGGCTCGTCATTCCAGTTTATGAGAGTTGGTTTTTTGTCCTTACCACTTGCTGAGTAGGATACCTTCTTTTTCTTTACTTCCATTAGTCATCATCCTCATCTTCAGCCATGTCATCATATGCCCCTTCTGCTGCATAGTCATTTCTTATCTTTGCCAGTTGGTGGTCAATCTCTGCCTTTGCATTAAACCACCATTCAGTCATGGCTTCATGTAGGGCAATCTGTACAATATGTGGTTTAATCTTTGGGGGATCTGGAATTACTTTATAATAAAATGGATTTTCTCTTTCAGTAACTACCATTTGAGATGATGATATTTTGTTCTTAAAATTACAAGTTGGACAATACCATGCCCTGGTGTGTCTATCACCAGTAATAGTATAATCTAGAAATGAATTTAGAGTTTCTACAACTTCAATGTCTGTAAAGTCAAATTCAATTCCACAGTCTTGGCATATGATGGTTTTTGCATTATGGGTTAATTGTTTGTATTTCTCTGTATTGATTTCTATTCTATACTCATCAGGCATTAAGGCGTTCATGCAGTGTACAGCAGATATACAATCGTAATATTCATGATTGTTCAATGCTGCCCTTCCTTCAATATGATAAGCTTTCCAATAACCATTGAGATCAGGAAGTTTAGCCTGTATTAGTAATCACCCACGTTAATAACACGTTAAACACTTGTTAAAACTATTACTTTTTTCAAAAATTTTTCAAAATTTTTTTCTGTACAGGTAAGTTATTTGCCAAACACTCTGTACAGGTAAAAAATTAGTCGTGAGGGTTCTATGAGATATATACTTACGAGCGAGTAGTGGATTTAAATGTAAAATTAGTATATATAATGAGATTATTTTTTATTGCTATTTTTAGGCACGATATTTCACTAGTAATGATTAGGACACTAAACCGTATTAGGATTAAGATTTAGTTGGTAATAGTTCCAAGGGATAAGGGGGTTTAATGCAGTAAGAACCGATAAACTAAATTTTTTCTAAAGCTACTTTCAAATCACGGTTTAAAAATTTCTCAAAGTCTTTTAGATATTTTGAATATATTGATTACTTTTACAAAATACACATTCATTTAATTTTTTATTCATTATATGATTCCTCAATAATTAATTTACCATTTTTAACATCCATGATTAAAGATGTAT
>JAERSJ010000187.1 GCA_016845825.1 Methanobacteriota archaeon | reverse complement strand
TTTGATGGTAATATCGTTGAGACAATCGAATCAAATTCAAATGGTTATTTTGAAAATATTTATTTAGTTCCAGATGAAAGCATTGCAGGTCCAAACACAATTATGGTAACTTATATTCCGGATGAATTTTATCTATCTTCATCTTCAAGTTGGGTTTTACAAGTCTCCCACAATATTAGAATTGAATTGCCAGATTATTCTTCAATGACAAATACAACCGAATCAATTTCAGGTTTTGTATTCGATAAAGCAAATCGTCCAGTTTCCAGTCTTGAAGTTAGGTTAACCTTAGACTCTGGATTTCCTTTAATTACAAATACAAATTCAGATGGTGAATTTAGTGTAGATTTAGAAATACCCTATGGTACCTCTTTAGGATATCATAATTTAACTGCTGAATCGCTTGGTAACAATTACTATATCGGAAATAGTACAACTTCAAAATTATTTGTTCAGGGTCAAACGTTTTTGACTTTAAACGTTCCAGCTTCTTTAGAATTTGAGCAGGAGTTCATAGGAACTATTACTCTTCAAATGTATGACGGAACTTACGTCTCCGGCGCTCCACTGCTAATATCTTTTGAGCCTCTTGGAATGACTACAATGGTTGTTACAGATTTCAATGGTACTGCAACGTTTTCATCTTATTATTCAGGGAATACAACTATTCCAATGCAAGTAACTGTAAATTATACAGGGAATGAAGAATACGTAGCTAGTAGTATTGAATCTACAATTATATACAGAGCACCTTCTCAACAATCCAACTATGCAATATGGGCAATAATTGGAGCTACTTTAGTCGCATCTTCAGGGGTATTACTCGGCTGGAAATGGTATCGAGAGCGCCATCTCAGAGAAATCCAGAGAATTTTGGAATCCACAGCTTTAGCTTTAGAAGCAAATATGGATTACAGAGATTCAATTGTTTTCTCCTACAAAGAGATGTGTAAGATCTTACAGGGCCATGGATATCTAAGAAAACACTTTGAAACAGTTAGGGAGTTTCAAGAAGCCCTGCGAAGTGCCTTATCTCTAGATCAAGATTCAGTTGCTAGATTGACCATTCTTTATGAGGAAGCGGACTATACTAAGAAGGAATTGGATGATGACCACAGAATTAATGCAGTATCTGCACTTAGAACTGTAATTGAAAGTTTAGATTTAAACGAATCATCACTAGAAGATTAGCATGGAAATATCTAGCCGCTCAGGTATAATGATTCTCTTTGCAACGGTGGCAGTTTGTACATTAGTTCTGTTTCCTCTATTACAATACGTAGCAGAACGAGATCCTCAATTATCAGCTTATGATGATGATTGGAATGACATTTCAAATTTTAGAAAAGGCTTGGAAGACAATCCAAATACAAGCTATAATGTTAGTGCAGTATTGTCAAATCCTGGTGTACTAGATGAAATTTCAGATCCGTCCTCAACTTTATTTGTTATAGTAGGTACAGAATCTCCATATTCTTCACTGGAATTGGAGATATTAGCAAGGTATATGGAAAGCGGTGGAAGCATACTTGTGTTTGGAGATTTTGATTATTCTAATACCATTGCGGAATTATTTGCAATAGAATTTGTAAAGCATAAACTCTGGGACCAAAACTACAGAGATAATTTATCATTGATTCCTACTACTGCAATTGTCGAAGGTGAATCGTACAACATACTTTTGAATGAACCTGTTGCGATTAGAGACTTAGGTTCTCAGTACATAAATCTCTGGAGTCAAGGTTTTGAATGGAATAAGAAAGTCTTTATTTCTACCTCTAAAAATTCTTGGATTGATTCAGACGATGACGGATTAATAACTCCTGAAGATGAAGTGTCTGGTCCTCAAGGTTTTACTGTTGGAATGCGTTGTGAAATGAAATCTGCTGAGGGGGTACAATTAGGCACAGCGGTTTTTGTTTCAGATTCAAGTTTACCAATAAACATGATGTGGAATGAAGATAGAAATTCAGATTTTTTATTAAGTCTAATAGAATCAATGATAGGTTCTGAAGGTGATATTCTATTCGATGAATCTAGACATACACAAGAATCGTTTGGAGCTAGTTTATTTCAGAGTGCATTAGGATTTTATTTTCTTCTAGCAGGAGATACCTTAATCATTCAAGTAATTAGGTTAAATGTTCTTGTTTTAGTAATTATTTTGACAATGGGCTTGTCGATGAGGCAGGCTGAACCTAAACGTTGGTATCATATTTTTGACATCAGAAAGCCTAGGCCTCTTAGATCATATGGGCATAGTCTTGACAAGGGAATTCTTGCACTACAAGATGTGTTTTTGGAGAGGTTAAGGTTGAAGCATCAAATTTATGAGTTTGACGATAAATCCAGGAAAGATAGAATGGCCATGCTAACAGACGTACTGAATCGTTATAATGTGGCCTTAGATGAAGATATTAAGATGCTTTTGGGTAATCCTCAAGAAATAAGGCCAGACAGTCTCAGAAGTATAGCTAAAAAATTGAGTGCGTGGTAAATTGAATAGCGAAAAAGATGTTAAAGAAAATTCTAGTCAATCTCTTGACTTAGTTAAGAAAACTAATAAGTCAGCAAAACAAATTGCAGATGAAGTTTCTAATGTAGTATTAGGAAAAGAACAAACAATTGAAATGGTCATGGCAGGCATTCTAGCTAATGGTAATATTTTGTTTGAAGATTTTCCAGGTTTGGCAAAGACATTGATGTCCAATACTTTAGCCGATGCTTTAGGATGCGAATTTAAGAGAATACAATTTACACCAGATTTATTACCAGCAGATATCACAGGTTCTTATTTTTATGACCCTGAGAAAAACAAATTCAAATTTCGTAAAGGTCCTATATTCTGTAATATTCTTTTAGCTGACGAAATTAATAGAGCACCACCTAAAACTCAAGCTGCTTTATTAGAAGCGATGCAAGAGAAACAAATTACTATTGAGGGAACAACACACAAGTTAGCATCTCCTTTCATTGTTTTAGCAACTCAGAATCCTATTGAGTACGAAGGAACATATCCTCTCCCAGAGGCTCAGATGGATCGTTTTTTAATTAAATTAAGTGTAGGTTATCCTGATGAAGATGTTGAAACTGGTATCTTAGAAGGGCGTTCACAAAGAAAGAAAGATTCGTTTACTGTTAAATCCCGAGCTACTCCAGATAAAGTAGATGAAATGCACGCCTCAATTGAGGAAGTCTTCGTTAAGAAAGAAGTAATGAGATATATTGTAGACTTAGTTCAATCAACACGAAGAGATCCGCGTGTTGCCGTAGGTTCAAGTCCTCGTGGAAGTCTTGGTTTGTTTAAGCTGTCCAGAGCTTTGGCAGTTCTTTCTGGGAGAGATTACGTAGTTCCTGATGATGTTAAAAGAGCTGCAATTCCAGTGCTCGGCCACAGAATAATTCTTAAGCCAGAAGCACGCATTCGTGGTGTAAATGTCGAAGAAGTTATAGGTGAGTTACTTATGACAGTCCAAGTTCCAGCAGTAACTGTGGAATAGTTCAATGTGGACACGTAAAGCAATTGTTTACGTTGGTTCAGGCGTCATTCTTGTATTATTTGCTCCTTTCATTAATAATCTTCAACTTTTTTTACTCGGAACTACAATATTAGCTTTTGTAGCAGTTCATAGTCTTGTTAATACCAGACCTATTGACGTAAAGATTACAAGAAGTTTTAATGATGATCAAGTTTTTGAAAATAGTAGTGTTAGTATTGATCTAGTTGTTCAAAATAAAGGACGTGCAGTAGGTTTTTTGGAAATTTATGACAATCTTCCTTCTGAAGTAGAAGTTCAGTCTGGATTAAATCATAGTGTAATTCGTTTGAGAAAAAATGAGACCGTTGTTAACCAATATTTACTTGATTGTAGGCTGAGAGGTCAATTTAGGCTCGGCAATCCAAGACTAAGAATATACAACCCCTCGTTCCTATTTTACTATGAATCTGAAATTGAATCAAAGTCAAGTCTAGTTGTTTTACCTCAAATTGAAGAAATAGAAGGCGTTGATCTTTCAACAGACTTTCCAAAGATGTACCAAGGGGCCATGCCAATTAGAAGGATAGGGACTAGCGGAGAATTTTATGGTATTCGCGAGTATTTTCCGGGGGATGATTTCAAGAACATAAATTGGAGGGTGTTTGGACGAACCAGAAAACTAATGGTTAATCAGTTTGAAAGAGAAGATATTTCAGACATAATGATTGTTTTAGATGCGCGTGAGATTACAGGAACAGGTACAATTCTAAGGAATCCTTTAAACTATTCATGTAAAGCTGCAGCATCATTAGTAAATTTCTTTTTGAGAACTAGAAATCGGGTAGGTTTGATTACTTACGGTGAATCTGTAAATGTTATTTCCCCCGATACTGGCGAAAGACATCTTTTTAAGATTTTAACAGCTTTAGCAGAAATTAAATCCGCAGGTTCACTAGGATTACATACCGTATTAGGCGATCTTCGAAATTTTACGCCTCGTTCTCCTGTAATGGTCATATCTACCTTAGAAAACGATAAGACTAGTGCGACCGCACTTCGGGAAATTACAGCTAGAGGTTTCAAATTGACAGTTATTGCACCGGATACCTTGGATTATGATAGAGATTCTAGGATAATATCACCTACGGTTTACTTCACAGCTTCAGCTTCATTGGAAAACAAAATTACAGAAGCTCGTTCATTAGGGGCTCGTGCTATGCGTTGGAATCCTGATTCTGTCCTATCTACTTCATTAGCAGAGGTAATACGATAATGCAAACAAGCAATACTTTAGCAATTATGCAATCCGTAGCAACTTTATCTTTAATGCTTAGCTTGAGTTTTGCGTATTTAATTAATCCAATGGAAGATTCACTTTTCTTTAGTGCACTTGATGGTTTTACAAGTAGTTTGTACAATAGTAACATAATTAATGAACTAAATACTTCAGTCATAGCAGGAATATTAGTAGGATTATTCTTAGGAACTACAAACGTTTTGCTAAGCTCTAGCAAAAAAATATACGATTATGTTTTAATTGCAATAGTTTCATTTTTTGTACTAATTTTCTTTGGTTATGTATTTAGTGTGGAATGGATACCATATGAGCCTCTTCAGCAAGTACTATTTTGGGTCTTTATTGGTTTACCCGTTTCTACAGGAATGGTTGGTAT
>JAERSJ010000186.1 GCA_016845825.1 Methanobacteriota archaeon | reverse complement strand
ATCAGCCGGTGTGGATTACGTGATTGTGGGTCATTCTGAACGCCGACATATATTCGGCGAAACAGATGGATGGATCAATCAAAAGATCCAAACGGTAATTGAAAGTGGATTGACGCCTATGTTTTGCATTGGCGAAACATTAGATGATAGACAATCCGGGCGGACGTCAACTGTTCTAAAAGAACAAATTGAGTTAGGATTGGCAGGATTAACAGATATTAATCCAGAACAATTCATTGTGGCTTACGAGCCTGTGTGGGCTATCGGTACAGGAGAGACTGCATCGGTTGAGCAAGTAGAAGCGGCCCATAAAGATGTGAAAAATATTTTGGGATCTTTGTTTGATGCCAATGGTACAGACATACCCATTTTATATGGTGGATCGGTGAATGCTGAGAATGCACAATCCTTGATCCAAATAGAAGGTGTAGATGGTTTCCTCATTGGAGGAGCCAGTTTGAAAATTGAAAGTTTTTGCCACATAATTGAAAAAGTGGCAGCGCATTATTAAGAGGTAAAACGTGTTAGGATTTTTAATCACAATTCATGCCATTATCAGTTTATTACTGATTACAGTGGTATTAATGCAGGCGAGTCAGGGTGGCGGATTGGCAGGGTCTATTGGTGGCCAAACCACAAATGCTATATTTGGCGGTCGGAGTGCAGCCACTGCGCTGAGTAAAATAACGACCTATCTGGCCATTACATTCATGGGATTAGCGTTGCTAATTAGTTTGGTCGGTGCACCGGATACGAGTGGTGGCGGGTCGGTTGTTGAAGAAGCACAGGAGGAGCGGACATTGGCGCCTTCAGCTGAATCATTAGATTTACCTACGACACCCGTTCTGGAAAAAGAAAATAATTAATTGCCCGATGGCCGAAGTGGTGGAATTGGTAGACACGCTGTCTTGAGGGGGCAGTGGGGGAAACCTCGTGCCGGTTCGAGTCCGGCCTTCGGCACAAAAAATTTAAAATGAGGAAAATGAGGATAATGATTAAAAAAGTGTCCATAATGATGTTGGTAATTGGAGCTGTTTTGGCACAATCACCTGACGAGTTATTCAATTCAGCACAAGCCAGTTTAGATGCAGGAAATATATCCGAAGCTGAATCAGGTTTTAACGCCGCAAAAGATATTGATGAAACATTCGCCCCTGCAATCATAGGTCTTGCTCGAGTATCAATTCGAAAGGGTGACCTTCCAAAATCAAAAGAATATTATTTAGAGGCGATAGAACTTGAACCTGAAAATCAGGATTTTCGGGCCGAGTATGAAAAAATGGGTGAACTCAATACACTCATGAGTAAAGGGAATCGATCCATGAAAAATGGTGATGCAGATCAAGCGTTTGAATCCTTTCGTGTTGCTTACAATAAATTTCCACACTATCCTGAATCTGTTTTCAATATGGGGCTTACCCATTTCAGGAAAAAAGAATTCTCAGATGCCGTGGGTTATTTTCATAAAACATTAGAAATCTTTCCGGATCACAAAACAGCTTCTGCAGCCATCCGCAATGTGGCAAAAAATTATTTCAATAGTGGAAACCAGTCCTATAAGCGAGGTGATTTAGAAGGTGCATTGTCATCTTATAATGAAGTACTCAAAGTGGACGAATCATTTTTTCAGGCCCATTACCAAATTGGTGTTATTCAATCCAAGATGGGTGATAAAGATGCTGCTGTCACTTCTTATGAAAAAGCACTGGCTGTGAATCCAAAATTCTACAAAGGGTTTTTTGCCCTTGGTTTGGCCAAAAGTTCTATGAATGATGCTGATGGCGCAATTGCTGCACTGGAATCAGCAGTAGATATTCATCCCGGTTACGATAAAGCATATGGTGCGATGGGGGATATTTATATTAATGCCAAAAATTTTGGAAAGGCCAAACAAGTTTTAACTATGGCTATTACGGTCAATCCTAATTATGCCAAAGGATATGCAAACCTTGGTGTGGTCAATGGTGAAGAACAGGATTGGGAACAAGCCGTGTCTAATCTTGAAATGGCTGTTGCACTAAACGAGCGAGATGCTATGAGTTTTTTCCGGTTAGCTGGTGCCCAAAATACATTAGGCAATTGTGATGGGGCAAAAACTGCAGCCCGTAGCAGTACTGAATTAAAGCAGCGCTTTGGTGGTGCATGGTTTGAACTGGGTATGGCTGAATGGTGTGGCGGAAAAGGAAATAAAACTGCAGCCCTAAATGCGTTTGAAAAAGCAAGGAATGATCGTGCATGGCGGAAAATGGCCGAGTACGAAATGGATAAAGTCAAGAACCCACAGAAGTACGAAAATTAATTATAAAAATTTGGCTTATAACTCATGATAAAGGCCATCATATTTGATCTGGACAACACGCTGCTTGATTTTATCAAGATGAAGCAGTTTGCGGTCAAAGCAGCCATCACCGCTATGAATGAAGCAGGTCTGGGGGTAGATGAAGAAAAGGCCTACGAAGATATTTTTAATCTTTACATGGAAAAAGGATGGGAGAATCAACAGGTTTTCGATGACTACCTTACTCAGACTGTTGGAGAGGTTAGCAATAAAATTCTTGCTGCCGGCATCGTATCCTATCGTCGTGCTCGTGAAGCCACATTACTGGTATATCCAAACGTAAATAAAACATTAATCGAATTGATTAAAATGGGTGTCAAGTTGGCGGTGGTATCCGATGCACCCAGCCGTGAAGCATGGATGCGATTATATTATCTGAATCTTCATCATGTATTTGAGCCCGTACTCACTTTTGATGACACCGGCGTACGAAAACCCTCACCCAAACCATTTGAAATGGCATTGAAGCAATTGGAAGTAAAACCGGAAGAAGCGCTCATGATTGGCGATTGGCCAGATCGAGATGTGGTGGGTGCAAAACAAATTGGTATGAAAACCATTTTTGCCCGTTATGGCGATACATTTGGCACCGTAGAATCTGGTGCAGATTGGGATGTAAATGATGTGTATGAAGTGGTAGGTATAATTAAGGAGTTGAACGACGTCTAATCCTTTCATCGGAACGGACATTGTTGCCGTACATCGGATTGACGGATTGCTGAAAAAACACGGCAATCGGTTCAAACAAAAAACTTTCACTCCGGATGAAATCGCCTATTGCGATGGCAAAGCAAATCCAGCTATTCACTATGCAGGCCGATTTGCGGCAAAAGAAGCCATTAAGAAATGTATTCTTTCGTCCAAAGCCTTAGATCAAATTGATTTTACCGCCATCGAAATACTAAATGCGTCAAACGGCGCACCGGTTGTTTCTCTCATAAATAATCTTTCCACTACTGACGTCAAGGTCAGCATTTCCCATGAATCTGATTATGCCATTGCCATGGCAATTCTTATCCTCTAAATGCGAGTTTTATCCAGAGAACAGGCCCAATCCTTAGATCAACTTTCTATGGATGTTCATGGCATTCCAGGTGAAACATTAATGGGGAATGCTGGTGAGAAAATCGCTGCCCATGTTCAGTCGGTTTTAGGAGATATCCATTCTCCAAAAATTGGCATTGTTTGTGGCAAAGGAAACAATGGTGGCGATGGATTTGCGGCTGGATATTCTCTTCGCACTCGTGGATTTAATATCACCATTTATGTATTAATGGAAAAAAGTGATATTAAAGGTGACAGCCTAATTTTTCATGACAAATGCTTGACAAATAGTGTGTCTATCTTCTATGCTAAATCCCTTCCTGAATTAAAACCAAAATATGATTTAATGATTGATGCTATTCTTGGTACTGGATTTTTCGGCGAATTGAGAGAAAAACTTCTCTCTTGGACAGAATGGTTGAATGAAGATCATATTACAGTTTCAGCAGATATGCCCTCCGGTGTCAATGCCAATACGGGGCATGTGGCCAAAGGGGCAGTCCGTGCGAATCAAACCATCACCATGGGGTCGGCAAAGTTGGGTATGACGCTTGAACAAGGGAAGACCAATTGTGGCGAAATTCATTCTGTGGATATTGGATTCCCGAATATACTTCAGGATATAGAAGGAAGAAAATGGTCGGTGATTCAAGATATGACCATTCGATCTATACTTCACCCATTAGATAAGGCTACCCATAAGCACGCTCAAGGCAAAGTGCTTGTCCTCGCGGGATCATCTGGCATGACCGGTGCAGCATATTTAACATCTATGGCTGCACTAAGAAGCGGGGCAGGATTGGTCATTTCATTTGCGCCTGAATCCTTACATCCAATTTATGAAACGAAAATTACAGAAGGGATGACGGTAAATTGCGCTGACGAAGGCAGAGGGTATTTCACAATTGAGAACTACGACACCATAATGGAACATGTGAATTGGTGTGACGTGTTGGCGATTGGTCCCGGTTTAGGCGATCATAATGACACAGTTGCGCTTGTAGAAAAATTGGTAAAAAATGTGAATAAACCAATGGTGATTGATGCAGATGGTCTCCGTCCATTCTATGGGAATAACGCCCTATTCAATGCCATTGAAGGAGATTTCATCATCACACCCCATGCCGGAGAATTTTCAAAATTAACTGGCGATTCGATTGAGGATGTACAAAATGATTATCCGGGAGCAATTGAATCATTCATGGCTGATTTTACTGGAGTTTTATTGGCAAAATATTCTCCTTCTTTAGTTGCATTGAAATCAAAAGGGTATGTTAATTCTACAGGGAATCCAGGCCTTGCCACAGCAGGGTCAGGCGATGTACTCACGGGTGTAATCGCTTCATTCATCGCTCAAGGGATTCAAATAGAGGATGCAGCAAAAGCAGGCATGTATATCCACGGAAAAGCAGGAGATCAATTGGCAAAATCAATGAGTCAGCGTGGATTGATTGCCAGCGATTTATTAAATCAAATCGGTAGCGTGATAGCAGATTATGAATCATAAAACATTTCGTATTTTATTGGTGGCCTATATGATTGTCATCCTCAGCGTATCTTCTTTGCCTGGCCAAAGTTTTCCTAAAACATGGTTATTAACTTGGGATAAACTCATCCATTTGGTGGAATATTTTATTTTTGGAATTTTGGCCATGAAAAGTATGAATAAGCTCTCATCCAAAATGCTGTTGGTGGTCATTCCCTTTGGATTGGCATTTGGTATATTGGATGAATATCTTCAATCTTTTATCTCTGGTCGATATTCCAGTGGATGGGATGTGTTGGCGGACACAATCGGTGTCGCTATTGGCGCACTTTTGGTATTGGGGAATCGAGACAAATGATTAAGCGGATATATATTAAAGATTTTGCCATCATTCGTGAAGCTGAAGTATTACTCAAGAACGGCCTTACAGTGATTACGGGTGAAACAGGTGCCGGTAAATCCATTTTGTTAAAATCCTTGGGCATAGCCCTTGGGGGTAAAGCTGAAAAAACGGACGTGAGAAGTGGGCAATCGCAATCGGTTGTGGAAACTGAACTAACCGATGAAAAAATCTATAGACGATTAATTAGTAAAGGGGGTCGGACAAGATCATTTATCGATGATGAACCCTTGGTTGAATCAGAATATAGAGAAGCCGTCCAGTTACTGGCAGACTTTCATGGCCAGCATGAACAACAGTATATCATGAATTCAAAAACCCATATTGATTTTCTGGATCGGTTTTGTAAAGCTGAAATGATGGTGGAAAAAATTGATACTATTTATAACCATTTGATGGACAATATTCATTCGCTTAAAGCGGCCAAATCCAAATTAGAAAATGCGTCTAATGAGAAGGAGCTTCTTCAATTTCAGGTTCAAGAAATTGAGGCCGTATCTCCGGATATCGATGAGGATATTTCTTTAGGCAAAGAGTTCAAACGATTGAACCATATGGACGAATTGGTATCCACCGTGCAGCGACTGAATCAATCGCTCACAGAGCACGATCATTCTATATATCGTCAATTATCTTCCGCATTGAGTGAATTGGAAAATTTATCGAAATATGATGAGTCTATTCTGTCATTTATTGAATCCATGAAACAAGCATCCGTATCGATTCAGGATGCCTCAGCTAATCTCATCCAATATGCAGATGGTGTTGAAAGTGATCCGAATCGTCTCGAAGAAGTAGAAGAACGGCTCCACGCCATTGAAAGCCTCAAACGGAAATATGGTGGATCTATTGAAACTGTACAAGATTTTGTTCAAACGGCAGGAGAAAAATTAAAAGATTTATCTGGATTGGGTGAAAAAATTGATGGTTTAGAATCGGAACAAAAATTATTAATCCACCAATATCAAAAAATGGCCGATACGCTGCATAATCAAAGAGTTAAAATGGCCAAAGCCATTTCAAAACAAATTGAAGATGAAATGGCCAAATTGAATATGGCCGGTGCAACTTTTGAGGTTACCATTAATACAAAATCAGAGGTGGATAGTCCCATCAAAAAAGATGGAAATCGTGTGAAATTTGGCCCAAAAGGATATGATAAGGTGGAATTCTTCCTCAGTGCCAATCCTGGCGAAATACCGAAACCACTAACCAAGGTGGCTTCAGGCGGGGAGGTGTCTCGTATTATGTTGGCTATAAAATCGGTTCTAAAGAAAAGTGATCCTATAGAAACGTTGATTTTTGATGAGATTGATTCAGGTATTTCTGGCCAAGCCGCAGAAAAAGTGGCAGAAGCCTTAGCAGATTTATCCGAAGAAAAACAGGTGATTTGCATCACCCATTTACCCCAAATCGCCTCAAAGGCAGATCATCATTTATATGTCCATAAAAAAATTAAAAATGAACAAACAGATGTAGAGGTGCGTTACTTGACCGAATCAGAAAAAGTAGAAGCAATTGCAGAATTATTTAGTGGCGAAAGCATTTCGGTTGAGGGCATATCATCCGCAAAACATTTTAGGAGTCAGGCTCGTGGATAAATTGGTCGTTCATGGCGGAAAGCCCCTGAGCGGTTCTGTCGATATCAGTGGCGCAAAAAATGCCATTTTGCCCATGATGGCGTCTGCGCTGCTCGTAGACGGTAAAACGGAATTAGATCGTGTGCCGGATCTCAGGGATACGCGCACCTTTATAAGATTACTGGATATGTTGGGTGCAAACTCCACATTTGCCGATAATAAACTTTCAATCGATGCATCCAATATTACTTCTTTAGAAGCACCCTACGATTTAGTTAAAACCATGCGGGCTTCATTTTATGTTATGGGTCCATTATTGGCAAGATTTGGTGAAGCGCGTGTGTCATTGCCCGGTGGATGCGCATGGGGCCCACGGCCGGTGGATTATCATTTAAAAGGATTTGAAGCCTTAGGTGCAGAAGTTATACTCGAAAGTGGATATATTCTTGCTCGAGCAGAAAAGCTAAAAGGGGCACGGATTCATTTTGAAATTCCTTCCGTTGGTGCTACCGCAAATATTGCAATGGCAGCCGTACTGGCAGAAGGGACAACCCACATTACCAATGCAGCCATGGAACCACATATTGTCCAGTTATGTAATGTATTAAATGATATGGGTGCACAAATTGAAGGTATAGGGACAAGTCGATTAAAAATTCATGGTGTAAAAGCATTGAATCCTGTAAAAATCACAACCATACCGGATATGATTGAAGCAGGCACTTTTTTGATGGCCGGGGCTACTTTGGGTGAAATTACTCTAAATCATGTGGACCCATCTCATCTTGCCATTGTTTTGGAGAAATTGGAGCAGGCTGGATGTGAATTAAATGTATCTTCAAAATCAATTACAATTCATAAATGTGATGATATAAAAGCAGTGGATATGACCACCGATGTTCATCCCGGATTCCCCACCGATTTACAAGCACAATGGATTGCCCTCATGACAGTGGCAGAGGGACCCAGTATTATTACAGATACCATCTATAAAGATCGGTTTGCCCACATACCGGAATTAAATCGATTGGGCGCCAATATTTCTTTAGAGAATAATGTAGCTATTGTGAGGGGCGTGAAGTCATTAAAAGGGGCACCGGTCATGTCCACAGATATTCGTGCCAGTGCATCCTTGGTGATTGGTGCATTAATGGCAGAAGGCCGTTCTGATATTAGCCGAATTTATCATATTGATCGCGGATATGAGCGAATCGAAGAAAAATTTCAATCTCTCGGGGCAGATATTCGTCGAGAAAGTGAATAAAAGAATGGGAAGCATTTACTATTTTTAGTTAAAATGTGTGCTTTTACCAGAAAGGATTCATCATGCGAATCGTTATTATAGGTGTAGGTGAAGTGGGTTACCACGTTGCCAAGGCATTGAGCCAAGAAGATCATGATATCATTGTTATGGATATTGATCCGGCCAAATGCAAGCGAGCCACAGAAAGTTTAGACGTCATTGTGGTGGAAGGGAATGGTGCAAGCCCCAGAAACCTTTCCATGGCCAATGTGCAGGATGCGGACTACGTTTTATGTCTTACCCGCGTGGATGAAGTCAATCTCATTGCATCCCAACAAGCCCACGAATTGGGTGCCAAAAAAATCATCGCCCGGTTGAGGAATCAACAGTATACCACACGGGATTCCATTATAAAACCTGAGAAATTCGGCATTGATCTAGTCATTCATCCTGAAAAAGAAGCCTGTCGTGAAATTGTACAACTTGTTCGTCATTCTTATGCCACACAGGTGATGGATTTCGAAGGTGGACGGATGCAAATGATTGGAATTCGACTTGAAAATAATTGTCCGATTATAGGTAAATCAGTTCGGGAAATTTGCGAAGAAGAACGAGATTTTAAATTCGGTATCATTACCGTAGTTCGGGATGGGGAATCCCATGTGCCTTGGGCAGATTTTAAGTTTAGAGATTGTGATATCGCCTATTTCATTGTGAAAACTGAACGATTAGAATCCCTTTTGTATATCCTCGGGAAAGAAGCCACCCAGACCAATTCTATCATTATTTTAGGTGGCAGTAAAATTGGCCGCAGTGTGGCGGAGAAATTGGAAGGTGAAATGAGTGTCCGTCTGATTGACAATCGCCGAGATAAGGCTGAATGGCTCGCATCCAATTTGAAAGAAACTATGATCCTCCATGGCGATGGAACTGATGTGGAATTGCTTAAATCCGAAAATATTCAAGATGCTGATAGTTTCATTGCGGTGACAGAAAGTGAACAAACCAATCTCCTTTCAGGTATGTTGGCCCATCATTTGGGGGTGAAGCAAACAGTCATCCATGTAAGCACCACAGAATATATGCCGATTGTGAAGGAATTGGGTGTCGGGGCGGTTTTAAGCAAAAATATGTCCACTGTAAATTCAATCCTCAGGTTTATTACCAGTGATCAAACCGATACTTCGGTTACCATATTTGATGAGATCGATGTGGATGTAATTGAATTTAGTCCCGATCCGGGCAGTAAGGTGACTAAAGCACCATTAGAGGATTTAAAATTTCCTGAAGACAGTATTGTGGGTGTCATCAATCATCATGGCCATTTGTCCATTGCCAGAGGATCTACACAACTCACTGAAGAGGATACAGTGCTTGTATTTGCTAAAACAAAGGCAGTTTCTAAACTGAGACGTCTATTTGAGGTTTAATTGAATTTAAAAACCATTTCAAATATTCTGGGGGCCATGCTGGTGATAACAGGATTATCCATGGCCATACCAGCGCTGATTGCATGGGGGTATGGTGAATGGGATTTGAATGGTCATATCAAATCAATGGTATTATGTGTTGCTGTTGGTATTCCCATTTGGGCTTTTACCCGAAAAAATCGTTCATTAAACAGTAAAGACGGTTTTGCCATTGTAACCTTGGCTTGGTTGTTGGTTGCACTTGCTGGCGCCATGCCTTTTTATTTAACTGGGGCTATCCCGAATTTTACGGACGCGTGGTTTGAATCCATGTCTGGTGTTACGACGACCGGCGCATCTATAATCGGGAATCCCCAAACACTCCCTAATTTACCCAATGGTATCGAAAGTCTGCCCCATGGTGTGTTGTTTTGGCGGTCATTTATCCAGTGGATTGGCGGTATGGGTATTATCGTATTTACCATTGCCATTTTGCCACTATTGGGTGTGGGTGGTGTTCAGCTATTTAAAGCCGAAGTTCCCGGACCGGTTGCAGATAAAATTCGGCCTCGCGTAAAAGAAACAGCAAAAATTTTATGGATGGTTTATGTAGGCCTGACTGTATTGGAAACCATTTTACTGGGTATGAGCGGCATGCCTTGGTTTGATGCGGTATGCCACGCATTTACCACCATGCCTACCGGTGGTTTCAGTACGCAAAATGCCAGCATTGCCGCCTATGGCAATCCGGTGATTCATTATATTCTTATTTTATTTATGTTTATTGCAGGGGTGAATTTCACCCTCCACTTCAGAGCACTCACCGGGAATGTGAAAGGTTACTTCAAAGATACTGAATTTTCAACCTATATCGGCATTGTTGCCGCTGTTACATTTTTCATTTTTATCAATATCGCTTCAGCGAGTCAATCCTGGTCCCATGATAATTTTTTAGGCGCATTATTCCAAACTATATCCATTTTGACAACCACTGGATTTGGTTCTGCCGATTATGAACTGTGGCCATTTTTCAGTCAATATTTATTGCTCATTCTCATGTTTATCGGGGGCATGGGTGGCTCCACAGGCGGGGGAATGAAAATTGCTCGAATCATTTTATTGATCAAGTATTCTGCCACAGAAACAAGACGAATGCTCCATTCGCGTGCCATTATTCCTATTCGGATTGGCAATCGATATATTGGGGAAGATGTGATTCGAAATACGTTAGGATTCTTTTTGATTTATATGTCTATTTTTGCATTAACCGCACTGATACTCACCGCACTTAATTTGGATGTGCAATCGGCCATTGGCGCTGCCGCATCTGCCATCGGAAACATTGGTCCAGGTTTAGGTGAATTTGGTCCAACCGATAATTATGCACTCCTTCATCCCATCGGAAAATGGATGCTAACATTTTGTATGCTCTTGGGTCGGTTAGAAATATTTACAATTATGGTCCTGTTCAGTCGAACGTTCTGGAAATAATATAGAGGAATCCATGTCATTCGTAGGGAAAGAAATAAATAATTATATTGCCACATTAACCATCAATCGGCCAGAGGCATTGAATGCCATGAATGATTCAGTGGTGGCCGATTTGGAGTCGGCAGTCCAATCCTGTATTGATGATGAGAACGTCGGTGTAGTCATATTAACAGGGTCAGGCGATAAGGCCTTTGTAGCCGGCGCCGATATTAAAAACATGCAATCCATGGGTCCTGAGGGTGCATTGGCATTTGGGAAAGCCGGTCAGCAAATGACGTTGACAATTGAAAACTCTCCTAAGCCTGTGATTGCTGCTGTGAATGGATTTGCTCTTGGCGGTGGATGTGAAATTAGTATGGCATGTCATATCCGCGTGGCCAGTGAGAATGCCACATTCGGCCAACCGGAAGTATTATTGGGGATTCTACCGGGATGGGGTGGCACCCAAAGATTACCGCGATTGGTGGGCACTGGCATAGCCAATGAAATAATAACCACCGGTCGCATGGTTAAGGCAGATGAAGCCAAGGCCATCGGATTGGTAAATCATGTTGTTCCTCAGGATGCATTAATGGATAAATGTATTGAGATTGCCAATCAAATTTTACGGAATGGGCCCAATGCCGTCGCCCAATCTTTGGATTGTATTCGAAAAGGAGTGGGGCAGTCCACGGAAGAGGGATTGGCGATTGAAGTTGATAATTTCAGCAAATTATTTGGAACGGAAGAAGCATCAGAAGGGTTGACTGCCTTTGTGGAAAAACGATCTCCTAATTTTAGAAAGTAATCATGAATAAGACGAAGAAAACACCTTCAATCACGGATGCGTTAATTCCCATTATATTTTTGATTATTATGCTGTCTATGTCTGTATATCTTTATGGTGATAACTCCTCATATGGCGGAAATCAGATTGCACTCATTTTGGCAGCCGGTATTGGTGCTATTATTGGTATCAAAAATGGATTTACCTGGAAAGAAATTGAAAATGGTATTGTCCAAGGCGTATCCATGGGGATGGGCGCTATCATGATTTTATTGGCTGTGGGTGCACTGATCGGTACGTGGATAATGTCTGGTACGGTTCCGGCAATGATTTATTACGGACTGAATATATTATCGCCGTCCATTTTTTATTTTGCTGCATGCATCATTTGTGCGGTATCAGCATTAAGCATCGGCAGTTCATGGACTGTGGCCGGTACCCTGGGTGTGGCGCTCATGGGTATTGCAGCTGGATTGGGCTTGTCGCCGGAGATTACGGCCGGTGCTGTCATTTCAGGGGCGTATTTCGGTGATAAAATGTCACCATTATCCGATACAACAAATTTAGCACCTGCTGTTGCAGGCACGGACCTTTTTACCCACATTCAGCACATGATCTGGACGACAGGCCCAAGTTTAATCATTGCCCTAGTTCTATTTTTAGTTTTAGGTATAACAGGGTCAGCTTCAGGAGAAGCAGGTGGATTTGCCATCCTCCAAGACACCATCCAAAGCACTTTTAATATTAGTGTATTTTCATTCATTCCACTATTGGTGGTATTTGGCTTGGCAATGAAGAAAATGCCTGCATTCCCCACCGTATTAATTGGCGCCCTATTGGGTGGACTATTTGCCGTTATTCTTCAGCCTGACATTGTACGTACATTTGTAGGTCGCTCCGATTTGTCTGGGGGCTTGACCATGATTTCAGGTGTGTGGACGGCCCTTCATTCGGGGTATGTATTAAATAGTGGCGTTGAAGTGGTGGATGATTTACTATCCCGTGGGGGAATGGTGAGTATGCTCAATACCATTTGGCTCGTCATGTGTGCCCTTACATTTGGCGCGGTGATAGAAACGATTGGTGCATTAAATCGGGTGGTAGAGAGTTTGCTCAAATTTGCAAAATCTACCGGTTCATTAATCGTTACCACAATTGCCACATGTATTGGGATGAACATCATTACGGTCGATCAATATATTGCCATTGTGTTGCCGGGGCGGATGTATCGTACTGAGTTTGCCCGACGAAAATTGGCCCCAAAAAATTTATCCAGAACTTTGGAGGATGCAGGCACAATTACTTCACCATTAATCCCTTGGAATACCTGTGGCGCTTATATGTCCGCATCGCTGGGCGTGGCTACTTTTGCCTATTTGCCATTTTGTTTTTTCAATATTGCCAATCCCATCGTGGCCCTTATTTACGGACTCCTCAATTTTAAAATTGAAAAATTAGAACCAGAACCAGTTTAAGTTTTTAAATTAACCATCCCCTTATGGCTAAAATCAATCGACTGACAGATAAAGAAATATTTTCTCACTATATAAAAATGGGAGAAATGTTAGCAGAAATGTTCAAACCCCATTTAGAGGTAATTGTCCATGATCTCCGATATCCTGAACATTCCATTATTGCCATTTTTAACAACCACATTACGGGCAGAAAAATCGGCGAAGGGACGAGTGATTTTGGTTATAAGAAAGTAAAGGGGGAGGCGCCTGACC
>JAERSJ010000185.1 GCA_016845825.1 Methanobacteriota archaeon | reverse complement strand
AAAATAATTGACATTTCTAGGCGTGAAAATTAAAAAATCTTCTTCTGAAACTGGTTCATTTGGAATTGCTAGGCGTAAATCCTTGTACGTTTTTTTAACGTACAAAATAAACGTACAAACATTAGTCAAGTTTGTACATTACCTCTTTTTTGTCTGATTTGACAGGTTTTTCCTCAATGTTGGCAATAATGTTGTTTTTTACTGCATATCCAAGTCCTTTTAATGACTTTGCCATTTGGTCAATGGAGATTCTCTGTTGGTATTTTTGCTGAAAGTCTTTAACTATACGCATTACTGATTTTTCTGTCTTGGAGTCAGATAATTGCCAAAACTTGTTCAAATATGACAATTCAGGAGAAGCAGTTTCTTCCCATTCTTCTTGAACGGTTGCCTTTGATTCATACTCACACTCATCGTCTGAAAAATTAATTATCCAAGATACTATTTTTTCAGCTTCTTGAGATACAATTTTGTCAGCAAAGGTGGGGTCTTCTTTATGGGCTGTTTCTCGTTTGTTGTGAATTAATGATAATCTCCTGGTATACATGGCATCTTGTTCTGCTTCTGGAATCTTTGCCAAGTAATTTCCTGAAGCCCAAATTTTTAATTTATTATCAAAACTAACTGAATCTTTCATAAATCCACGTTCTGTTTTTTTCTGTTCTCCAGTGAGTGTTTTGAGGGTGGTAAAATCTTTCCACTCCTTTGGCAAATCTTGGAAAACTAATAATCTCATTCCCATAATTTTTGCACGAATGAATTTGTCTTCCAAGAACTGATTTAATTCCACAGAAAGTGCGTACTGATTACCGAGTACCTCAACGAGTATTAAAAGAGGTGTTGATTTTCCCACTCCTGAATTTCCGTAAAGAACCGATATTTTAGGATCTAAATAATTTTGAAATATTGAACGAAGTCCAGCTTTGATTCTTGGTTTTTCATGTAGTGGAGTATCATCAAATACTACTTTCATGAATTGAGTTGGTTCGTTTTCTATTCCTTTTGGTAAATAATTATAATCTCTAAAACCCATATCAGCTAATTCATCAGTTTCTATCAATTCCTGTTTGGTTTTATCAAAGATTCCGTTTTTGAAAACTATCAAGTCTTTGTTGGTTGGTGGGATATCTGCTGCATATCCCTTTAACTTGAATAATACGTCATTGTATTGTGTTTGTGTCATGTCAGGATGTAACTCTAACATTTCACGTACCAAAGAATTGTTGATTAACTCCAGGAATCCGTCTTTGTTTTCAAAGATTTCATCAGTGTCTACGTTGGAATAAACATTTCTTTCATTGACAATATTTTTTGCAATATTGGCAGTTTTTTTATCGTCATCTTTTTCAGGTCTGCCTGTTTTAACGGATTGATTCTTGTCGTACACTTCTTGAATTTTATCTTCAATGTTACTCCAAGGTCTGTTGGAGTATTGGTCACTGGTGGACCATTTATGGTATACCACCTTGATTTTATCTCTGGCTTCTTGGATTGATAATCCATCAGTATTACAGGCAATTGCAGCTTGGTGGAAATAATCATTTGAAGTTCCTTTGGTTGGCAACTCCCCCTCTCTGAATCTATCTCTGAGATTTTTGTAAGAAGAATTGGAATTTTTCTTTCTTGCTTCAACTTTTAGTTTCTTGCATATGGTGTCAACAAACTCATGAAAATCCCTACCATCCCCACTCCAAATTCTGTCACTTCCTTGGTTGGTGTATGTTAGTTCTCTGTCATCAGTATCAATGATTACTGATTCAGCTCCGACACAATAATGGTCAAATCCTTGAATCTCTACAATTTTTTTTGGTTGAATGGAATAATCAAATAACTCGATTTTGGAAATACCCCCACCCAATCCAACAACTGGCATATGCCATCCATGTGGGGATTCAATCATCATGTATCCGTCTTTAATCATATGTTCTGCAAATCTTCTGTAATGTTCTTTGTTATCCAAGTCAACTATGCAGTTGCCACTTCCAGCAGTTGGTAAGACTCCGTAATTTTCTTCGTCTTTGATTGTTTGATTTGGTATTGTCATACTTGCCTTGTATCTGAAATCTGCAACCTTTTGATTTGGTGGAATTGGAAAACAGTTGAACTTGTGATCTCTAAATAGCTTGATGTAATGATTTTTTTTTTCGTTGTTTGGAATCATTCCATCAACCTCGTCTGCGTTTGATAGTAAGTCAATTCGATGTTTAATTTTCCATCACAAACTTCACAAACTGGAAACTTGCTTCTTGGTCGTACCCTAGTTCCTTGACGGTAGCAGAATATACAATTCATGATAATATCACCGTATTACTTTTGGTAGGAAGTTTTTCAATATCACAGTCACACGAACAACAAATTGAATTTGTCTTAAAATTATGACAAGAACATCCACACTTCAATTTCTAGTCCTCTTGTATAATTTTCGTTTTTGATTGAGTTCCTCTTTATGTTGGATATAGTATAGTTTCTGCTGCAATCGATTGGTCTGTGCCACCAGTTCGGCACGTTCCAGTTGTCTGGCTATCTGTTTTTTGG
>JAERSJ010000184.1 GCA_016845825.1 Methanobacteriota archaeon | reverse complement strand
GCGTAAGCTTTGGAAAGTGGGTCTTTTGGTTTTTTACCAAAAATACTTGATATTAATGAAGGAGGATTCTTGTACTGCTCCTTTGCAATTAGCATATCTTCGTAGACCTTATCGTAGATTTTACTACCTATGTCATTTTTGTTAGTTTTTGGCAGGAGTAGCTTAGGATTTTCAAGAATCTGTTCCATACGTTCAAGCAACTTTTTCTGCTCAAATTTACCTGCAGTCTTAGTTCCCCGAAGTCTTGCCTTTCTTTTTTTCATTTTACAACCTTAACTTATTCCTTAACCTATCAAAGAAATTCTTATTGAATCTTATTAGTGAAGCTGGGCTTTTAGAAGCTTTAAATTCTAGTTTATCTTCGCCTTTGATGAATATTTCCTCTTTACCATCTATAACCATGACAGCTTCAGGATGTCCTGTAATTTTTGCGGAAATTTCGTAATCAGCAGGTAAAATGAGAGGCCTAGAACCTAATTTGTATGCAGCCATAGGTACAATTATGTTAGACTTCATCGTCGGGTAAATAATTGGAGCTCCAACTGACATTGAATAACTTGTTGAACCAGTTGGCGTGGCAATAATTACTCCATCTCCCCTAAAACTGTCAATTAGTTTACCGTTAGTAGATATTTCGAAACCTTGAATTTTGGCAACTCTTGAAGTATGAAGAACTATCTCGTTTACTGCTGTTCCAACGTTTAAGTCATTAAGATAAGTATCAATCCTGTGTAATTTTTCTTCAAAATATTTTTTATTAATTACATTATCAATTGCAGTAAAAATATCACTATCTGGTTCGAGTTCATTAAGAAAACCAACGCCTCCGAAATTGATTCCCAAAATAGGCTTGTTTATCTGAGATAAAATGTGTAATATAGTTCCATCTCCACCCAGAGAAATAATAACATCTCCACTTAGATCTTTAATTTCCACTCCCTTTAATCCAAGGAAGTTTGCAGATGCCACATCTAATTCAAAGTCATCAACAAATCCTATTACTTTCTTTAGAATTTCACGGATATTTTCTTGCTTGGTATTAGCAACTATGGAAAATTTCACGACCTCTCATCGAATAGTTATTATTAAGGTAGCCTTCATGCACATATAATGAGATTAGGAGCACATGTAAGTGTGGCTGGAGGTTTGCATAATGCAATTCCTGCGGCAATAGATATTGGAGCTGATACTTTCCAAATGTTTAGTAAAAATCAAAGACAATGGATTGCTAAGCCACTAACAGATGAAGAAATCACAGCTTTCAAAGAACCACTATCCAAAACAGAACTAGGGCCACTCATGATTCATGACTCATATTTGATCAACATGGGTTCTCCTGATGAGGGAAAAGGTAAAAGAGCTCAAAATGCTTTCCTAGAAGAATATCACAGATGTGAAGATTTAGGTGTAGCTTATCTAAATTTTCATCCTGGTTCTCACACACATCCCAAAAAGTCGATGAGGGACGATAAAACAGTTAGATATGAGGCTCTTGAAAGAATAGCAGAGCACATGAACACAACATTATATCAGACTAAAGGCTACAAATCTAAATTAGTTATTGAGAATGCAGCAGGACAAGGTACTAACGTGTGCATTAAATTTGAGGAAATTCAACATATAATAGATCACATTGATGATAAAAAAAGAATTGGAGTATGCATTGATACTCAACATGCTTGGGCATCGGGATACGATTGGAGAAATAATTTTGACAATATTTGGGATAATTTCGATGACACCGTTGGAATGGAATATTTAGTAGCTTTACATCTTAATGATTCAAAAAGTGATGTAGGTTCCAGAGTAGACAGACATGATAACATAGGCATGGGGAAGATAGGTAAGGCTGCATTTGAAAGATTCATGAAAGAAAAAAGATTGGAACATCTGGCGGCATATCTGGAAACTCCAGGAGGTCCAGAGATGTGGAAACCTGAAATTGCAGCATTAAGAAAATTAGCTGAAAAATGAAACCCTTTGATAAGATTAAACAACAAATAAACGAAGATTTACATCATAAGATACCCCAAAAGTGGAAAAAAATTGGTAATATTCTTGTAGCTGATTTTTCACAAATAGATACGAATAATTTATCTCAGATCTCTCAAGTATATGCGGAGATTTTAAAAGTTAAAACAGTTCTACAGAAGAATAAAGTCAATGGGGAATTAAGAAAGCCTGAAAGAACCGAGATATTATTTGGTGAAGACACTAAAACTGAAATAACTGAATATGGATTGAGATATAAGATGGATTTATCTAAAACCATGTGGTCTCCAGGGAATACCGGATGGAGGGCTGTTTTAGATGGGCCTGAAAAAGTAAGTTCATTCTACAGTTTTGATAGTCCAAAAGTAATAGTTGATTATTTCGCAGGTATCGGATATTTTAGTATACAACTTGCCAAAAGTTACCCTCTTGCTAAAGTTATATCAATAGATAAGAATCCAGATTCAGTAGAATATTTAAAGCAAAATTTAGAATTTAATAACATTAACAACGTAGAAGTTGTGAATGATGACTGCAGAAACATAAATCAAAAGGCAGATGTTATACATCTTGGATATATTAGTAATACTTTAGATTTTTTAGAGCATGCCCACTCTAACTTAAATGATAAAGGCATAGCCATTTTTCATGAAGCATACAATAACTCATGGCTTGGATTTAAGAAGAGAAGTGATTGGGGATCTATACCTACTAAATTTTCTAAATTGATGGAGGAAAATGGTTTTGAGACAATGAAATTTGAACGTGTAAAATTTTATGGACCAAGTAAAAGTCATATAATTGCATATTTACAAAAAATTTAATTTGGCAACCCAGAACATAGCTAAATATCAAAATGCAGGGGATTTGATGAATTTGAAACTAAACCAGTTCGTCTCCCTTATTTAATTGAAGAGATTGAAACCTTTACTACTCAGGAATAAGAACTACTTTACCAAACATAGTTCCTTCTTCTAGAATTTCGTGACCCATTACACCTTCTGAAAGAGGAATTTCACAATCAATTACTGGCTTGATTGCACCTGAGTCCATCAATTTTAATAATTCAACAAATTCAGCATGCGAACCCATTGTTGATCCAAGAATGGACAATTGCTTGGAGAATACATATCGAATATCAGTTTCGGCAATAGGACCCTTAGTATTTCCTACTGTAACTATTCTGCCTCCCATCCCTGCCAATTTAATTGAACGAGACCAAGTAGGCTTTCCAACATTATCTACAACAATATCGTATCCTTTTCTACCAATGACTGGGAATAATTCTTTGTGCCAATCATTGTTAGCTTTGTAATCAACAACAAAAGAAGCCCCTAAATCTTCTGCTTTAGCTTTCTTTTCAGAACCGCCTGCAACCACGTGAACTTCTGCACCAAAGTGTTTTGCAATTTGAATTGATAAAGAGTTAACACCTCCTCCGGAACCCATTACAAGAACATTATCACCCTTTTGTATTCCTGCTCTAGTTACCAGCATTCTATAAGCTGTTAAACCAGCGAGAAGCGGAGCTGCAGCCTGACTTGCAGTTAAACCCTCTGGGCGATTATGAACGTTCTCTACAGGGACGCAAACATATTCTGCACAACCTCCACTCATGTGCTCACCAAGAATTTTGTAGCCTGGACTCATACTATCATGTCCTTTTTCGGTCCATGAATCTTCTTTTGTTGATATACCGGGATCGATAACAACCTTGTCTCCTTCTTTCCAAGAACCACTACCCTCAACAACTGTGCCGGAAACATCACTACCCCCAATATGCGGCATATCCAAATTTAACCCTGGCCAACCCTTTCGGATCCAGACATCTAAATGATTAAGGGCACATGCTTCCACTTTAATTAAAACATGATTTTCTTTATTTTTTAAATCGGGTAAATCTCCATATTGCAATACCTCTCTTTCACCATGCTCTTCAAAGTAGAGTGCTTTCATACAATTACTGTAAACCTGACGGTATATATTCTAAAGCTTCAAGTCTCGCTTGAGCTTTAACAAGAATCTTATTTGATTCCTCGACTATGAAATTTAACCTATCTGCATCTGGCGGATCAATTACTCCTTTTCTGAAAAGTAAATTGTCAATACGGTTCGCAGAAAGTATTTCTACATTCCACTTCTCATCATTTCCTGTAATTAATGAAGAATATTTCCACCCCTGCCCGTGAACAATTCCTCTCAATTTTATTGCTAATTCCATTGTTCGGCAGGATAAGTGGAAAATAGGTGATTGAGCCTGTAAAATAACAATAGAATTGTCAGGAATATCAAATTCAGAAATAGCACCTTCCACGTCGTCAATAGTCACTTCACGGTGCCAGGTCTTTCTACGCTGTACAGAATCTTTGCGCCCTACATCTGGAAGAATAATTAATTGTATTCTACCTGCACAACTTGACGTTGTGAAAATATCAGGATGTGAATTGAATGAATTGATGACCGAGATAACACCCTCATCTACTAAACCTTCAGATAGAGCATACTCAAGTTTCTTCATTGCATTTGATTTGTATTGACTAAATTCCATTATTCTAAACTCTCTTTATTAGATAAAATAGTAGCAGCTCCTAAATACATTCTATTTGTTTTATCAAGCCATAATGATTTACAACTTTTACAGCCTTCAACTTGCATTTCTTTCTCGCCTGCCATTACACTGTCTACTAAGTCTTCTATTACTTCCTCCAAAATAAAATTTCCTGCCTGACTATCATGTTTAATCTTATACAATACCTTGACAAAATTCATATCTTTAGAGCAACTAGGGCACTGCAATTCACTAAGCTCAGACGAATCATTCAAGAGTTGTAGAATCCTGTTGTGTTTCTTAGCACTTTTTTTTGTAATCTTTCCTTTCCTAATGTGCTTAAATCTATCAATATCAAAAAGAACACCTTTGCACGAAGGACAAACATATTCGTTTATTGTACCTTGCGAAAAACGCAACGAAATTGCGAGACTTGATATTGCGATAATAAGAAAATAAAAAGCAGGTATTTCTATAGGCAAATTGTCAAAAATAAATGGAGTTTCATTAATCGCAATATAACCAGATAGCAAAGCTATCAAAAGAAAAATAGCTCCCTTCAAACTCCATTTAAATTCATAAGGATTTGAAATTGTGTTCAGTCCTAGTAGGTCACACTTTTTTGGACACCACATTGTGCGTTCCACGTCTGTATCCATATTAATCACCGACCAAACTAACCATAACCTTCCTATTATGTGTTTGGTCTCTGTGTTCCCATAAATATATTCCTTGCCAAGTACCCAATGACAACTTTCCATTAATTACAGGGACTGTTTCAGAAGTGCTAGTCAAGGCCGAACGAATATGTGCAGGCATATCATCTTTGCCTTCCATATTATGAACATAAGGGAAATCCTCTGGAACTAGTTTAGAAAAAATAGTTTCAAAATCTTGTCTTACAGAAGGATCATAATTCTCCTGGATAACTAAACTAGCACTTGTATGTTTGATAAATAAACTGCAAACTCCATTATCTAGGCCAGATTCTGAAACAAGAGCTTGGACATTCTTAGTAATATCTAGAAAAGATTTAGGCGATGTATTAATTTCCAAAGTATTTTGGTATAACGCCATAGTAACTAATTAAGAGAGCCGCAAATAAGACTATCATGTTAACTATAATTGGCTTGGGACTAGGAGGGCCAAATTCGATAACCATGGATGGAGTGATTGCATTAAGTATGTCTGAACATATATTCTATGAAACATATACTTCTCCAATTCATTCTGAAACATTAGAGTGGATTGAAATGAAATCACAGAGAAAGCCTATTCATCTTTCTCGTAACCAAGTAGAAGAGCCAAAAGAACTGGTAGATTTAGCAAAAATAACTAATGTTTCCCTGCTAGTCGTAGGTGATGCATTGTCAGCGACAACTCACGTAAGTTTACTTCTTGACTGTAAAAAAAATAATGTTGAATATCAAGTAATTCACAATGCCTCTGTTCTTACTGCTGTGGCTGGTGTCTTGGGTCTTCAGCATTATAATTTTGGACCTGTAGCCACACTTGTTTTGCCAGAAGGAGATTACAAACCACTTAGCCCAATAGATAAAATAAAGACTAATATAGAAAATGGAAATCATTCATTAGTTCTACTAGATATCAAAGCTGATAATCCAGATGAAGATCCAAGATACATGACTGCTTCTCAGGCTGCAGAACAGATGATAGAAGCTGGAATACCAAAAGATACAATGGTTGCCGCTGCAGCTAGAGTTGGCAGAGAAGACCAAAAATTATGGTATGGAAAATTAAAATATTTGGCAAATAAAGATCTCGGAAAAGAACCACACAGCGTTGTTGTTCCTTCTAAATTACACTTCACGGAACAGGATTTCCTCGAGAGCCTGTAACCGTTCCTGTTTTAAGCCCCCTTTGAACTAGTTCTACCTAGATGCAGGGATGGATTGCACTAGAGAACGGTTCTGTTTTTTTTGGTGACTCGTTTGGTTATCAAGATACAGTTGAAGGAGAGCTCGTTTTCAATACGTCAATGACGGGCTACCAGGAAGCTCTTACAGACCCCAGTTACGCGGGACAAATACTAATGTTTACTTTTCCACAAATTGGAAACTACGGATGTAACAAGGATAACTATGAGTCCGATAAAATTCAAACTAAGGCCTGCATTGTCAAAGAATGGTGCCGTTCGCCCCACCAAGGGGAAGAGAATTTTGACCAGTGGTTAAAACGCGAAAAAATTCCTGGACTTGAGGGAATTGATACCAGACAATTAACTATTACAACAAGAGAATCGGGAACATTGAGAGCCATTATGTGTACTGATGGTAAAATGACTCCTGAGGAAGGAGTAAAGAAAGCGAAAGTAATGGAATGGCCTTCAAACTCTAACCTAGTAGCTGATGTTTCAACTAAAAAAAGTTATAAAGAAGGAAAGAAGGGACCTAATGTAACCTTATTCGACTGGGGTGTGAAAAAGTCGATTGTAACAAATTTGGCAAAGAAAAACAAAGTTACAGTAGTTCCTTGGAACTATAGTATTGAAGAAATCCGAAGCACTAAACCTGATTTAATTTTTATGAGTAATGGACCTGGAGATCCAGATCATCCTGAAATGAAACCTGTTGTAGATAACATAAGTGAACTGATTAAAGAATTTCCAACAATTGGAATATGCTTAGGCCACCAAATCTTGGGTCTAGCATTGGGTGGAGAAACTTACAAGCTAAAATATGGCCACCGTGGAGGAAACCAACCAGTAAAGCACGTTAGAACTGAAAATGTTTACATTACTTCACAAAATCATGGTTTTGCACTACATAAATTACCAAAAGGCGTTAGAGAAACGTTTGTAAATCTAAATGATGGGACTTGTGAGGGAATCAGTGGTGAAAATTGCTGGTCTGTGCAATTCCATCCAGAAGCTGCACCAGGGCCTATGGATGCAAACGTATTGTTTGAAAAAGTAGGGGAAATGATTAATGAATAAAATGAAGATTCTCGTACCTGGCGCAGGACCAATTATAATTGGTCAAGCAGCTGAATTTGATTATTCAGGCTCTCAATGCTGCTCAGCATTAAGAGAAGCAGGTCATGAAGTCGTTCTAGTAAATTCAAATCCAGCTACAATACAAACCGATCCTGATACTGCAGATGTAGTTTACATTGAACCATTAACTGTAGATTCAGTGGAAAAAATAATCGCGAAAGAAAGGCCCGATGCCATTATACCTGGTATGGGCGGGCAAACCGGACTAAATCTAACTGTGGGTCTTGATGAGAAAGGTGTTTTGGAAAAATATAATGTAAAAATACTTGGTACATCATTAAAATCTATTGAAATGGCTGAAGATAGAGATTTATTCAGAAAAAGAATGGAAGAAATTGGAGAGCCTGTTGCAAAGAGTGGAATTGCTCACACAATTGAAGAATCATTGAAATTAGCTGAGGAACTAAACTATCCTGTTGTTGTAAGACCTGCTTTTACTTTAGGGGGAACCGGAGGAGGAATTGCATACACCAAAGAAGAGTTAGAAGTAATTTCTGGAAGAGGATTAGCACTTTCACCTGTTAAACAATTACTTGTAGAAGAATCAATTCTAGGTTGGTTAGAATTTGAATTTGAAGTACTAAGAGACAAGGATGATAATGCAATTATTGTGTGCTCTATGGAAAACCTAGATCCTATGGGTGTACACACAGGCGAGTCTGTTGTTGTAGCTCCTTCTCTTACCTTACCTGAAAATGCATACCAAAAGTTGCGTACATCTGCACTAAAAGTTGTAAAGAGTTTAGGCATAATCGGTGGGTGTAATGTTCAATTTGCATACCATTCAAAATCACAGGACTATATTCTAATCGAAGTCAATCCTAGAGTTTCAAGATCTTCCGCTTTAGCTTCTAAGGCAACTGGTGTACCAATAGCTAGAATTGCTGCAATGCTTTGCTTAGGACATAGAATACATGAATTACCAAACCGAGTTACTGGAAACACTAGTGCTGCTTTTGAACCATCAATAGATTACGTAATAACGAAAATACCTCGATGGCCTTTTGATAAATTCAAACTTGCCGATCGCGAATTAGGCACACAAATGAAATCCACTGGAGAAACAATGTCTATTGGAAGAACGTTTGAGGAATCTTTGATGAAGGCTTGGCGTTCAATTGGGCAGGGAGAAGGTTATCCCGAATGCTTAGATTGGAATGAAAGTAAATTAAAGAAAAATTTGAAGGTTCCTAATGATCAAAGACTGCATGTTATTTGGACTTATCTCAAGAACAAAGGGGCAACACAGGAAGGTATCAATGAAGTTTGCAACATAACCGATTTTCATGCATTCTTTATTGAAAGAATAGCCAAACTTGTTCGATTAGAAATTAAAGTTGAAAGCTGTAAAGATACTATTCCTGATAAGTTATTGATTGAACTGAAGAGAAATGGATTTGGAGATAAACATATTTCCCACCTCACTCGAATTAGCCAAAGAGAAATAAGGGAACAGAGAAAGAAACTTGGAATAACTTCAAGCTTCCTTATGGTGGACACCTGTGCTGGTGAATTTGAGGCAAAAACTCCGTATTTTTACTCAACTTATGCAGATAAGAAAGAACCTATCAAAACAGGTAAAAGTATAGTTATTTTGGGTTCAGGGCCAATTAGAATAGGCCAAGGAATTGAATTTGACTACTCTACTGTTCACGGAGTTCAAG
The DNA here is from genome assembly GCA_016845825.1 of Methanobacteriota archaeon. Classification (GTDB taxonomy): domain Archaea; phylum Thermoplasmatota; class Poseidoniia; order MGIII; family CG-Epi1; genus CG-Epi1. The sequence continues at coordinate 3,481 of JAERSJ010000184.1, read as the reverse complement.
CTGCTAGAGATGCAGGTTACGAAGCTGTAGTTGTAAATAACAATCCAGAAACTGTTTCGACAGATTTTGACGCTTCAGACAGATTATACTTTGAACCATTAGATCGTGAGGCTATTTTTGAGATACTAGACTTGGAAAGACCTCATGGAATTGTATTGCAACTAGGCGGTCAAACTGCCGTTAATTTAGCTACACACATTGAAGAATATATAAAGCAAGAAAAATTACCTACTAAAATTTTGGGAACTACTGTTAGTAATATGGAAATGGCAGAAGACCGAGAGAAATGTGGTCAAGTTATGGAAAAAAACGGGATACACATGCCTGAGTGGGCTGCAGCTAAAAATTCTGACGAAGTAGTTGAATTTGCTGAGAAAATAGGATATCCCGTACTAGTAAGGCCATCATTTGTACTTGGCGGAAGAGGAATGGAAATAGTACATAATCGTTCACAGTTGAATAAATATTTGAAATTAGAATCGCATGCTACTCCAGAAAAACCTGTTTTAGTTGATAAATTCCTTGAGGGTGCTGTTGAACTGGATGTTGACTTAATATCTGATGGTAAAAATATTGTAATCGGGGCAATAATGGAACAAATTGAAATGGCAGGTGTTCATTCTGGCGATAGTGCATGTGTCTTGCCTCCTCAGTCTCTAGATGATAAAACTATGAAAGAAATTATCAAAATTTCTAAGAAGGTTGCACGATCTTTGAATGTAGTGGGAGCTGCGAACCTTCAACTTGCAATAAAAGACGAAAAAATTTATCTTTTGGAGGCTAACCCTAGAGCTAGTAGAACACTACCTTTTGTTAGCAAATCAACAGGATATCCATTAGCAAGAATAGCTGTAAACTTAATGTTGGGTGAAAAGATTAAGAATTTACCAGAGATTTTACCTATGAGCGGGGCGTCTGTAAAAGTCCCTACTTTTTCATGGTTAAAAATTACTGGTCTTGATACAGTATTGGGGCCTGAAATGAAATCGACCGGGGAGGCAATGGGTCATGGACCAAATTTCGGAACTGCATACCTTAAGGCAATGAAAGGAGGAAACAAGAAAATACCAACTAAGGGAACCGTCTTCCTATCTATTTCTAACAAACTCAAAGTTGAATTTGTAGGTCTAGCTAAGAGACTCAAAAAATTAGGATTCAAACTTATAGCAACAAAAGGAACTGCATCACACCTCAGAGCATCAGATATAGATTCAAAAGTAATATGGAGAATTTCAGACAAAAAGAGTCCAGATATACTATCTATTATGAGAGAGGGAAATGTAAATTTAATTGTTAATCTACCTACAGGAAAGAGAGCTGCAACAGACGGTGCTCAAATGAGAAGGCTTGCCGTTGAGCTAGGAATACCATTCATAACAACTATAACTGGCGCTGAGGCTGCTATACAATCGTTAGAGGAAGGAGAGAATGATTATCTAATGCCAATTAACAAACAATAGTTTGGCACTATGGTACCTCTTTTATATAGTACTACATCGGACGTAAAGTATTGGTAAGATCATGACCGAAACAAGAGAAATTGTAAGTGTAATTACTTGTGACTTAGAAGGAAGAATTGAAACTTTCAACCCTAATGCTGAAAAGCTATTTGGATACTCTGCAGATGAAGTCATTGGAAAAAAGAGAGTTTCTCTTTTCTCTCCAGGTATGGTTGTACTTGGACACGTTGCAAATTGGCTAGACAAAGCTAAGGAAAACAAGGATGGTTATTCCACAGAGACTACTTTTGTTAGGAAAAGTGGCGAACAATTTGCAGCTTCATTCAAAATTACTGCCACTATAATCAAGGGTAAGCACGTAGGATATTGTGGAAGAACTCGAGAGTTGAAAGATGTTTCTCCTAAAGATACCATGCCCAATACCTCTCTTTTGACTAAATTTATATCCATAGTAGCTATAACAAGACTTCCGTTCTTGTCGGCAACCTGGATACCTATAATCGCCGCAGTAATATGGGGTCTTAATTCAAATCTATTTCAAATGGATTGGACGCTATTCGCATTAATATTCTTAGGAGGTTCTTTCTTGCATCTTGCAGCAAATACCTACAACGATTATTTCGATTGGACAAGTGGAACTGATCAATTAAACAATGATTACTTTTTACAGCTTTCTGGAGGAAGTAGAGCTATAGAACTTGGACTCATAACTGAAAAAAAGTTATTCCAATTGGCTACGGTTTTCCTTGCTTTAGCTGGAGTTCTAGGTCTTGGAATAATGGCTTCATTGGATGACGACAAGTTTGGACTATTATATTATGGACTGGCAGGTGCTTTCTCTGCTTACTTCTACACTGGAACTCCACTTAGATTAGTCGCAAGAAAAGGGATGGGAGAACTTCTCATAGGTTTGAACTACGGACCTTTGATGACGATGGGGACTGTTTTTGCAATGAGTGGAGTTCACTCATGGGATGCATTTATGTTCGGAATACCTCTTGGACTGTTGACAACTGCTATTCTATGGATTAACCAATTCCCTGACAGAGCTTCTGATAAAATAGCTGGTAAGAATCATCTAGTTGTGGTTCTAGGTTTAGAAAGAGCAAGCTGGGGATACCTTATTCTTATGATTTCTGCTTTTACCTCACTGTACACTCTATTCTTCTACGGGATTGTAACTGAAGGTGCCTTGCTGGGGTTATTAGCAGCTCCTTTCGCATTATACTTATCCTACTATGTCATGAACAATTACGATCGAAGGGAATTAGCACTGTCTAATTGGGGAACAATAGGCATACATTCATTTTGTGGAATACTAATGATTTTAGGAATACAATATTGGTGATTAAATGGGTCTTAAAACAAAGCTAATATTTGATGAAGAATTAAACAGCTATTACGAATTAGTTAAGGCAGAATTCGAAGATTTCCTTAAAATCGAAATTGCTAAGGAATCTAAAGAAATGGCACCCTTGATAGAAAAGGGTGTTTTAGGTGGAAAAATGTTAAGGCCTGTTTTGTGCAGACTAGTTTCTGACGCATTGGATGGAGATGCCCACTTGGCATTTGAATGTGGTATGGCATTAGAACTAGTTCACGGAGGCGCGTTAATACATGATGATTGGATAGATGGCGATTCTTTTAGGAGAGCTGCACCTGCACTTTGGGAAGAACTTGGACCACGCTCAGCCATACTAATTGCTGATCTAATGGTAGCTACAGGTTCATTGCATGGAGCTGTATCAATGGCAACTGGAAAATCCCTTGCCAAATGTATAAGAAATTTGTCCGAAGGAGCAATCGCTGACTTTACAGATAAACAAAACTACAGCGAATCTGTATACCTTCACAGAATAAAGAAGAAAACTGGTGCTCTTTACGGTACTGCTGCCGAACTAGGCGCTTTAGTATCATCGGAAACTCATTTGGATATCCCATTGTACAAATATGGTGAAACTGTAGGAATAATTTATCAAATTACGGATGATTATTTGGATTTATACAACTCTATAGCTACA
>JAERSJ010000183.1 GCA_016845825.1 Methanobacteriota archaeon | reverse complement strand
TTACTAATGTGTTCGATTGCTTTTTCTCCGTATATATCATCAATGAATTTAACTTCTTTATTGATAATTTGAGACATTCTATCTCCATGTTTCTCTAAATTTACAAAATCTAATTTCCCTGGTCTAGATTGGTGAGCTAAGATTATGACCTTGGCCCCTTTATCGGATAGTTCTTTAACAGTGGCTGAGTGTCTTTTAATTCTTGTATCATCTAATAAGTCTCCATTTTCTGGATTTATTGATGAATTTATATCTATTCTCAATATTATATTTTGGCCGTTTAAATCATAATCATCTATAGTTAGAAAACTTCTATCTTCTAGGCTATCAAATTCACCGTCAACAGTTACATAACTACTGTTTTGAGCCACAACTTGTGAAGGGGGTCTTTCAAAACCTTTTTGTCTATGTTTTACTTAAATTTCTGCCCAAAATAGCAAAACTTGCAACAACCGCTTCAATTTGTATTCTTGAATTAGCACCTTCTGATAGTCTAAAATCAGCTTCAGCCATTTTCTCTATCATTAATACTTTTATGTTATCTGGGATCTCTAAATCTCTTACAGTTCTATGCATTTGCCTTAAGACATCCTCACCCGCAAGTCCATAGGTTATTTGTAAAGTATCTAATTTTTCTCTGGCAGTTGAGAAATTGCCAGCTAAAGCAGATTCCAAGGCGTCCTTAACTTCCTCAGGTCTTGCAGCAGCCACAGCTTGATAGACTACATCAGGCGTTACCTCAGTTTTAGCTGCAGCAGCCATTTGTAATCCGTTTATTGCTCTTCTCAAATCGCCTTGTGCAAGATATGTAAGAGATTCAAAAGCTTCTTTGGTAACCTTAACATTTTCCTTAGATGCCACGAATTTCAGGTATTTTTCTAAATCTTCAGCTTTTATTGGTCTAAATCTGAATACAGCACAGCGAGATTGGATAGGATCAATAATTTTTGATGAATAGTTACAGGACATGACAAATCTACATGTTCTGGAATACTTTTCCATTGTTCTTCTCAAAGCTGCTTGTGCCGCTCCGGTTAAAGCATCGGCTTCATCTAGAAATATTATTTTGAATCCCTTTTCACCAAGAGGAGCAGTTCTGGCAAATTCCTTAATCTTTCCTCTAACAACATCAATTCCTCTCTCATCAGATGCGTTTAATTCGTGCAAATTATGTTTCCACAACTCTCCAAACATTTCCCTTGCTAATGCCAAAGCGCTGGTAGTTTTTCCTATACCTGCAGGTCCTGCGAATAGTAAATGGGGCATGGAACTTTCCTTAACATAATTCTTCAACCTTGTCGTAACAGCCTCTTGGCCAACTACTTCAGAGAGGTTGTTTGGTCTGTATTTTTCAATCCAAATCTGTTCCATTAGACTCCTAGCAGCACGTTCTATATTTGGATTAACCCCTATAATGTAAAACATATATATCCCTATATTAAGTACAAAATAATGTCAAAATATGAAGGTGTTGATTTTTACAATTTAGATCAGCATTTAACTGAAGAAGAGTTAATGGTAAGAGACTTGGTGAGGGATTGGGTAGATGAAGAAGTTTTACCTATTATTGAGGATTATTATACAAAAGGCACATTTCCCTTGGAATTAATACCAAAGATTGGTGAAATGGGGCTATTTGGTTGTAACTTGTCAGGTTATGAATGTGCAGGTCTATCAAATGTAGCTTATGGCGTTATTTGTCAAGAATTAGAAAGAGGAGATTCAGCAATTAGAAGTTGTGTCTCTGTACAAGGTTCTCTAACTATGTATCCTATACATGCTTTTGGAACTGAAGAACAGAAGAACAAATATTTGCCTGGAATGGCTAAAGGTGAACTAATTGGTTGCTTTGGACTCACAGAACCAGACCATGGTTCAGATCCTGGAGGTATGGAAACTAAAGCAGTTGACGACGGAGATTCTTATGTTCTCAACGGTGCTAAGATGTGGATTACAAATGGAACTATTGCAGATTTAGCAATAGTTTGGGCTAAATTGGACGGTAAAATCCGTGGATTTATAGTTGAAAAAGGAGACAAAGGATTTACAGCTCCAGAAATGAAAGGTAAGCACTCTTTAAGGGCTTCAATAACAAGTGAATTAGTATTTCAAGATTGTAGAATTCCAAAAGATAGGATACTTCCCGAAGTGCAGGGTCTGAAAGGTCCTCTCAGTTGCTTGAATCAAGCTCGCTTCGGTATTGCCTGGGGTTCTCTAGGTGCGGCAATGGGTTGTTTTCATTCTTCTGTAGATTATGCTAAATCCAGAATAATGTTCAAAAAACCTATAGCTAGTTTCCAATTAGTTCAGAATAAATTAGCTTGGATGCTTAGAGAGATAACAAAAGGTCAATTATTGGCATATCATTTAGGAAGGGCGAAAGATAAAGGAGAAGCTACACCAGAGATGATTTCATTAGGTAAGATGAATAATGTTGATATTGCATTACAAATATCTAGAACCTCAAGAGATATCCATGGGGCTAACGGTATTCTTAATGAATATCCAATTATGAGGCACATGGCTAATTTAGAAAGTGTATATACTTACGAAGGAACTCATGATATTCATAATTTAATTCTCGGAAGGTGGATAACTGGCCTTCAAGCTTTTGAATAATTAAAGGGTACCTGGACTAGATGCGGCTTCGTTCCAATCAGTACAATCGTAACATTCTCTAGCTAACGTTTTACCGTTTCCATCAGCTCCATCCTCTGATGTGTAGCTAAAGACATCATTATACGAATTTTTTGATAAAACTATAGTTTCAGTGTTTCCTAGGCCATTGCCTATGGCGACGTCTTCAACAGAGAAAACATATTTGTAGTCTAGATATGTCTCTCTAAAAGTCGATGGTGATGATGTTAAGATTCCAACACTTTTTGCAGGAATAGTAATAATTTCATTTTCATCAGAAACTATATTGTCTTTTTGATCCTCATCGGCAATTGTCCAACTACTTACATAGATAGCGATATCATTTGGATTGTAAAACTCAACCCATTCATAGTCAAAACCGTTGTTTTGTGGGCTGTACATTACTTCAGTTAGGTAAAGATTACTGGTTGGAGTGTCTCCCTCGTAAATTGTAACAGTTAGCAAAGCAGGAACTGTCTTAGTTCCATCATTGTACAATAAATATCTTTGCGATTCAAAGCTTACCGTAGCAGTATTTGGATTTCCACCCCAGAGACAGACAGTTTCTTTAGGAACTAAGGTTTGGACTTCGATTCTCAATTGTTCAGTAACTCCTAGCTCTTCCTTTAGAGGATAATATGGAAATTTACTCAAAGATGAACATTTATCCGAATCAATTTCTCCATTTGCGTTTAAAATTCCAACAGTTGTCCCGTTACGCAATTGAACTACACCCGTACCGAATTCGTTGTCTTCCCAGTTTGTAGAGCTGCCAATCGATCCTTGTGAGCCAGTTAATTCAGAAATTACTTCTCTTGCCATGACTATATTATTATCATTTTTATTCAAGTCAATTCCAATTCTGAAGTTCATAGAGGATGTGAAAGCTTGTAAAATTATTACGAATACAGTTAAAGCAATAGTGAACTCAATGACGTGTGTAACGGCATCTTCTTCTTTTATATTTCTTCTGTTCATCCTCTGACTTCCCTCTTGAAAAGCTTGGCCGCAGTTCTAAGACAGGTTATAGGCCATAAGACTAGTGCCAATAAAATTAACCATCCAGGAATCCCTTCTAAATCTATGGCTAAAGTTCTATGAGTTAGTAATCCGACTGCGAATTGGTAAACATATCCCGGATTAAGCATTCCCATATGAGATGCGATACTTTGAAATTTAGGATCATTTTCAAAATCATCAGCAGTTACATCAATACCTAATGCAAATGAGATAGCATAAATTAATAAATTCCATACAACTGCAAACAGTAGCCACATTCCTAGTCCATACATCACCACATCGGTACCGCTTCTAGCTGCTATTGCAAAGCATAGCTGAAAGCAAACGAGCGTAAAGATCATTATTTGTCCACAAATGATAAAAGCAATTATTCCGCTTAAAGAGGGGAGATCTCCAGCATTAATCATAAACATTAAACCTAAAATTTGTGCCACAAGTGCAGGAATGCCAACGACTAGAGAGAGCCCTACAGCTTTTCCTATTACTATAGTTTCCCTGTTTATTGGTTTAGCAAGTAAAATATTGAGTGTATTTGCTTGTCTTTCTTTGTGAAAAGAATCCACAGAGACTCCAATTGCAGCTAATGAGACTACAAAGAAAACAAAGAAACATAGTTGTTGTAGTGCTCCGTTAGCGTTTTGTACAAAGAAGGCAGATTCTGGATCTCCATTTTGTAAATCACCTAATAACCACCCCATTCCAATAATAAATAGTGTAAATATTACGCCAAGTACTATCATTCTTGGCGATGATATTCCTTGTTTAAGCTCAAATTTTGCCAAATGCCAAACTAGTCCAGTTTGTTCCCTTAGGTTTGTAACTCGTTTCAAAGAAAGATAAAGGCCTGTAAAGAAAATTAATAATTCAGCTGTAAAAAAATAGTTATCTTTTGATGATGAAAGGTTTATGTCTTGAGCTTCAGCAACCCATCCCTCTCTTACCAGTGTTATTATTTCACCATTATTATCAAACGTTGAAACATTACTAACTAGTGTAGCTTTAATTGTAATTATTTCACTTACAAAGAATTGTTTGGAGAGGTCATCATTAACTAGAATTCTAATTCCACTAACATTTAACATGGTTTTCCCATATAAATCTTCAGAATAAACTAGAGCTTCACCCTCAGAATATTTGCCTGGAACAAATGTATCGTTTCTATAGACTTCGAATTTTGGTGCAGTTCTCAAAATTCCCTTAAATGTGATACTATCTCCAACTTCTTCTTCAAAATCGATAGTCCAGTTGTTTCCATTCTTAGTAATTTGTTTATTTCCCCAGATTTCATCGGGATTAGTCTCTGTAGTTGAAACCCAATAGGCTTTGTGAATTATTGCAAGACTGATAACTAAAACTAAAGACATAATCAATGGATGCCAAGTCTTTTTCTTATTCCAGCTATCCTTTGATTTCTGAATATAGTTATCTTTCAGACCCAATCAGTCACCTCCCGTCTCTTTAAGGAAGATTTCTTCCAGTGAATTTTTCTGTGGTTCTATTGAAAAAATTTGTATTCCTTTAGACACTAAAAAATCGGTGATCCAAGGAATGTTTTCCTCTTTTAATTCTAAAGTGATTTCTTCATGTTTTCCATTATTTTTTTGTTTAATACTTTTAATCTTCTTATTTTTAGAAAGTTCTTCTGAAGTTTTTTCTGGAAAATCTTTCACTTTTAGTAATAGCCTAATTGTTTTTTTCTCTATTTCCTTACTGATACTATCAATAGACTCTTCCCGAATTAATTTCCCATTGTTTATAATTCCTACATGTGAACATATTTCTTGAACTTCGGTAAGAACATGTGAACTAAGTATAATTGTTAATCCTTTTTTATTCAAATCCTTAAGAACAATCCGTAGAGCTTTTACTCCTCTAGGGTCAAGGCCTGATGTTGGTTCATCCATTACTAATATTTCAGGTTTATTCAGTAATGCAATACACAAAGCAAGTCTTTTTCTCATTCCTAGCGAATATTCACTAACTCTTCTGCTTGAATCCTTTTCTAATCCTAATTTAGCAAGTAGGGCCTTTCCTCTTTTTTCTATTAAATTATCACTCAAATTATAAAATCCGCCATAAAATTGTAGAGATTCTTTAGCAGTTAGCCTTCCATACAGTCAAACTTGTTCCGGTACAAACCCTATTTTCTTTTTAAAATAAAGTCAATTTC
>JAERSJ010000182.1 GCA_016845825.1 Methanobacteriota archaeon | reverse complement strand
TTACCCTATGAGTCCGACGCTCTACCAGGCTGAGCCACCCCGGCTCCGAGCATGTTGAATCACTAGGGGTTTTAAGTTTAAGTTCGGTGATTCTTTATATCAAGCCCTTAATCACGCTAAAGGATGAGTGTTACTGATTCTAGTAAAAAACAAGCGAAAACAGGGAATTATAACCCAGTTGAGCTAGAGAAAGAAGTAGCAGACAGGTGGAAAAGCGACAAAACTTTTGAGAACAGTATAGAGAATAGACGCTCATCGAAACCATTTACTTTTCTTGAAGGCCCTCCTACAGCTAACGGTAAGCCAGGAATTCATCACGTTCTTTCCAGATTGTTCAAAGACATGGTTTGTAGATGGAAAACTATGGAAGGTCACCTGGTAGAGAGAAAAGGTGGTTGGGATACTCATGGTCTGCCTGTAGAAATCGAAGTTCAGAAGCAACTGAATTTAATGTCAAATGAAGAGATTGAAGCTTATGGTATGGAAGCTTTCAATCAGAAATGTAAGGAAAGTGTTTGGACTTATGAAGAAGCTTGGCGTGAAATGAGTGAAAGGATGGCTTTCTGGGTAGATATGGATAATCCATATGTTACTTTACATGATGAATATATTGAATCTGCTTGGTGGTCTCTAAAGCAAATGCATGACAAAGATCTTCTTTTCAGAGGTCACAAAGTATTACCTTATTGTCCGCAAACTGGGACAAGTTATTCAACACATGAAGTTTCTCTTGGCTACAAGGAAGTAGCCGAGCCTGCAGTTTATGTTAAATTTAAGCTAAAAGATTCAGAAGGATCAATAGTTGCTTGGACGACGACACCTTGGACATTGCCCGGAAATGTTGGTCTTGCAGTTGGTCCAGATGTTACATATTGTAGAGTAAAAGTAACCTCAAAGCCTTCTGATAGTTGGGAGGGTCGAGGTGGCGCAGAAGTAGGTGAAGAATTAATCTTAGCTAAGGATTTGATGCCTGAAGTATTACGTCATCACGCAGAAATTATTGAAGAATTTCCAGGTAGTAAATTAGTGGGTCAAGCCTATGAACCTCTTTTCCCAGGAGCAATAGATAGGGGTGATTCAGATACAGCTTGGACAGTAGTTGCAGCTGATTTTGTTACAACTACAGATGGAACTGGCATAGTTCATACGGCTGTAATGTACGGAGAGGACGATTATCAATTGGGTATGGAAGTTGGTTTTCCAGCTCAACATACAGTAGGTATGGATGGAAAATTTATCAAAGGAACTCATGAAACATTGGATGGAAATTACGTAAAAGATTGCGATTCCAAAATTATTGATTTATTAGATGGAGAGAATAAGCTATACAGAGAGCACATTTACACTCACGATTATCCACATTGTTGGCGAACAGACCATCCATTGTTGTACTATGCAATGGATAGTTGGTTTGTAAGAATGACTGCAGTTAAAGACAAAATTATCGATTACAATTCACAAGTTGAATGGGCTCCAGAATGGACTGGTACAGGCCGTGTTGGAGAATGGCTAAGAAATATCAAGGATTGGGCCATAAGTCGAGAAAGGTACTGGGGAACTCCATTGCCAGTTTGGATTTGTGAATCATGTGGACATCAGCATTGTATAGGAAGCATTGATGAAATGAACACGTTAAAAACAGAGGATTCACCAACTCCTAAAGAGCTTCACAGGCCGTATGTAGATGATGTAAAATTATGTTGTACAGCTGAAGGTTGTAATGGGGAAATGGTTCGTGAACCTTATGTTATGGATTGCTGGTTTGATTCAGGTTGTGCTTCATTTGCACAGTGGCATTATCCTTTTGAAAACAAAGAAAAATTTGAAAATAGCTTCCCTGTAGATTACATTTGTGAAGCTGTAGACCAAACAAGAGGTTGGTTTTATTCCTTACTCGCAGTATCTACTACAGTTTTCGATAATATATCATACAGAAGATGCTTATCCTTAGGTCATATTTTAGATAATGAAGGCAAGAAAATGAGTAAGTCTCGAGGAAACGTAGTCAATCCTTGGGATCATTTCAACAAAGAAGGTACAGATGCCATTAGATGGTATATGACTTCACAAAGCGCACCTTGGAATCCAATGAATTTCGATCCAAATGGGGTACGAGAAACTTATGCTAAAATGTTCTTAACTTTATGGAATGTTCATAAATTCCATTTAGATTATGCAATTCTCGATAATTTTGATTACAGCAAAGATTTCATTCCAGTTGATAAAAGAAATGCGTTAGATAGATGGATTCTATCTAGAGTTTCTTCTGTTGCTGAAAACTATCATGACCAATATGTCTCATGGGAATTCCATAAAGCTGCAAGAGAATTAGAAAATTTTGTAATTAATGATCTTTCAAATTGGTATGTTCGCCGTTCAAGAAGAAGATTATGGGATGAGGCAGAGAGCCATGATAAAAGAGCATGTCAATTTACACTTCATGAAGTTTTATTGACTGTTAGTAAACTTATGGCACCTATTGCACCTTTTATGCCAGATAAAATTCATTTTGATTTAACAGGCACTTCAGTCCACACTGCAGATTGGCCTCTTGGTTCAGATTTAGTTGATAAAAATCTACCTCCTCAAGATTTAGGTTTAGAAAAGGAAATGTCGATTGTTAGAATGCTTGCTGAAACAGGTCGTAAAATTCGTGTTGAGGCCAAACGTAGGCAAAGATTACCTTGTAAAGAAGGTTGGATTGTTGGAGGTCCTGACCTCAGTGAATTCCATTCGATTATAGCTGAAGAATTGAATGTTGAAAACTTAACAACTGAGAATAATTTAGATCGCTTCCAAAAGATTGAGGTTTTACCAAATCATAAAGTTTTAGGTGCAAAGTGCAGAGCAGATTTGCCAAAAGTTCTTTCTGAATTATCACAATTAGACCCCGATTCACTTCTTTCAGATATTGAAAAAGGTACAGCTAAATTAGCAGGATTTGAAATTACATCGGAAGATATTAACATCAAGCGTGTGGAAAAAGAAGGCTATGCAGCTTCAACGTTTGAAGTAGAGGAGACAGGAGATATTTCTCTTGTACTTGATGTAGAAATTACTGATGATCTAGTGTCAAAGGGATTAGCAAGAGAGATAACTAGACGTATTCAATCAAAAAGGAAAGAGTTGGATTTAGATTTAGAAGCTTCAATATCATTAAAAGTTTGGTTAGAACTAGATTCTCCAAAATTAAACGAAGAGGATTGGCAATATATCATATCTGAAACTAGATCGAACCCGTCTGAACTAATTATAGGAAATCCAGAAAAAGATTTAGATAATTTCCAAGTTGAAAACAATAAAATATATTTTAAAGTTAATTAATCAACTACTTTAAACACATTTTTCTTTTTCTTCTCTGTAGGTTTAAATTTTGGGACTTTCTTTTTATCGTCAACTACCTTGAATGTATTCTTACCTTCAGTAGGTTTGAATTTTGGGACATTATCTTTCTTCATTGAAGGGATATCTTCAGTCATCTTGAATGTAGGGGCACTTCCGAAATTTGATTCGCTTCCTCCCATAACTTTGACACCACCTCCAGCTCCAGAACCAATTGACATTGAAGCTACGCTTCCAGAAGTATTGCCTAACATACTATCTGTATCTAATTCGTTTAGTTCCATAGATCCTGAGTTATTAGCAGAATCGGTTGTAGTTTGGTTGCCTGAAGGTCCTTTTTCCACTCCTGCAGAGTTCATTTCCTTTATCGCATCTGCTGCAGCATCTTTCACTTCTTTAGACCCATCTCCAGTCATTATCAATGCACGATCCATTACCTCTGCAGGCATTTCCCATGATACGCCTTTAGCTATAGATGCTAGACCTGTAATTGCAGTAGCTCTAACTCGAGAGTCCTTGTTTGATGCTTCTTTTAAGATAGAATTTACTACATTTGTAAATTCCTGGTAAGATAGTGAATTAGCTTTAGACCAGAATTTCTTAGCTGCAAATATGTCACTAGATTGCACAGCTTTCAAGAATGAGGCATTTTTATTTGCGCTAACAGCTTTAAATTTGACAGCTTTCTTTTGCGAGGACACTTTTCTAACTATTTTTCGTTTTGGTTTATTTTTTCTGATAGTGGCCTTTTTCCCAGACAATTCTCTTACTTTGAATCCACTTGAACTCTTCTTTATGGGAGCACTTGGAATAGGGCGGCCTTTTCTTTTTGCAGCAATCGCAGCTCCACTTTCAACTTCTAAACCAACGGGAGGCTTGAAGAAATCTTCAGACTTAGTTTCTTTTTTATTATCATTAACAACTTGGTTTGTGTTTCCAAATTCAGCTACGAAATCATAGGTATCCTCTAGAAAATCATCTGATGAAATATTTACATTAGCTTCCAGTAATTCATTTTCTAAATTTTCCTTTCCTACTGAAATAATAAACATGAATCCATTAATATTAAAATAGTTTGAAATGAATTCAGATATCTTTGAAAATGAACCAGATACTGCTCTTTCAATTCCCTGTAGAGTAATTACGAGAGGTTTTTTCTGTATAGAAATCGCGGCTAATTTTTTCATGGATGAGTCAAATTGATGAATCATTTCAACTCTATTTTCACTTGAAAGATTAGCAGATAGAATTACAGGAGCACTTTCATTGATTCGATTAACTAAATCCGAAGTAGTTCCATTACTCCCAGCATTTACTTTTAATTCAGTAACTATTTGCTGAACAAGCGGTAAACATAAGTCATTCTCAGATAAATACCGCCTTGCATTAAATTCAATAATATTTAATCCAACTGCTTGAAGATCGTTTTCAATTTCAGTAATCGCAGACTTTCTCTCTCCTAAAGTTCCCCCATATAATGCTACCAATGAAGGCGGATTTGCCTTACCAGCTTGCGAGATTATTTTTGCTGTGGTTGCAGTAGACATTATTAATTTCCTAAACTTTGGCTAACATTTTTACAATGAAGCTCTCTTTAAAGGTTCTCTACATGGGTTCTGAACTGCGGGGGTCGCATAGCCTGGCCAATTGCGCCGGACTTAAGATCCGGTCCTTAGTGGTACGAGGGTTCGAATCCCTCCCCCCGCACCATCTAAATATTTGTAATTAGAACGTTTACTCTCCAGAGGAATATTGTAATTGCTATAATTGCAAAGACTTGCCAGTTATTTTTCATAGCTTCAGTCCAGCTGATTTTTCTTGATTCTAATAAAGGTTCAATTATTGTAAATAGTCCTAAGAAAAGAATTGAAGTACAGATTAAAATTAAATAAAATGCAGATCCAGGGCTAAAGGTAAACGTTTCAAAGTAAATATTTCCTTCATTATCAGACCCTACGCAGTTTCCGTCACCCCATATAATTGGTGAAGACATCCAGCAGCCACTTCCACCAGATTGTTTAGAATCAATTAAAGGCTCATCTGCTTCTAATGCGTTATCTATTAGTGCAGTAAATATCAATAAACTTGACATTGTAACTATTAGTGTCAACGAAAATACAATAGCTATAATTCGCCTGTATTTTTCAGCACGAAATGCAAGCAGGATTAGCATGAAACACAATATAATCGAAATAGAGAGAATACTATCGATTGTATCAAACAATGAAGCACGGTAATTACAATTATGAATTTTATCAATATCGCTAGTACACTCTGAGCTGGTATATCCTAAATAATTAGTTCCGTTTTCAGCTAATGGATAATTATGTTCTTGAATAAATGAATAGTGTTCAACCTCGAAATCTATTTCAGAACTATCATTATTAACCCGAGTTCCGTCAACATTTAACCATGAAAATTCGGGAATAAAAATAAAAGAGATTATACAAATTAAAGCCATCAACTGAATGTTATTATTAGCTTCAGCATTTAGTTCAGCAAATGAGAAGCTTAGTCTACTCCGTTGCTCATCCTTTTGTATTTTGATTTCGCGATTTTTACCCAGTTCATCATAGTCTATTGACTCGGAAATAGTATCATCGCCACTAATTTGTTTATAATTCTCAGCGCTTAATTCGTCTTTATCCGTTAGTAAGGCACTAATCCTACCTCTTTCCCAGTATATTGCCGTTGAGAAAAGTGAAACTACTGCAAATATTATGTACTGACCAATGTTAATTTTAGCCAATCTTTCCAAATAATCTACTTCTTCTTTAGTAATCTCAGAATCTATACATCCATCCTCATCAATATCTTTCCCGCTGGCATCTTCCTCAGGGCACTTATCTTTATCATTTGGAATGCCGTCGTTATCTTCATCAGAATATGATAAATTTTCATCTATTCCATCGTCAGAATAAATAGGATAAATAGCAATTAAAAAGAAAGCGAAAACGATAGCTATAATTGGTGCAATTCTCATTTAAATTTCACATACAACAGCACGATGTCTGTTTTTTGCGACCCATTTATAGATATAATCCATAATATTCATAGTTAACGGCAAATGTGCTAAAGCCCAAATTGGCCACGCCCACCAGATCTTTCGGCAAAGAAATACAATACCTCTCGCACCTCCATAGACCTTTCGATCATCGCCGATTATCTTCATTTCAGGTAAGTCGTCTCCATCATTAATACCTAGAATTTTCATTACAGTTTCATCCTGAAGGGGTTTTATTTTACAATTCCTTTTTTCAAGACTTCTTTCAAAATTACTTACGCTACTTTTACAAAAAGAGCAAATTCCATCATAAAGAACCCATGTTGTAGCCATCAGAAAGAGAAAGTTGGCATGTTCCAATAAGCGATTGCTAGAGTAATAATTCCTCCAACAATTCCAAAGTATGCTGCCTTATTCCATACAATTATTTTTGAACCGTCTAAAGGTTGAACTGGTATCATGTTAAAACCTGCTAAAATCAAATTTATTATAATTAGAAATCTTGCAAGTTCCCCTACTATCCAAACATCTATGTTTGCAGTAAATATGTAAAAAGGAAATGCTATAATTGCAATAGCGATATTTGTTAATGGACCTACGGCAGCAATAATTCCATTTTGCCGATTAGTAATATTTCCAGAGACCATTACAGCACCAGGTGCAGCTAATAAGAAACCAAAGACAGACATCATTAATGCAAAATACAATCCGTTTTTATTTCCTCTATATTCGGCCCAACATCCATATTGTTGTGCCATCCATTTGTGTGCTAATTCATGGAGTAAAAATCCAGTCATTACAGCAGCAAAAGCCAAAGGTAAGGTTGTTACTAGAATATTTGGATTATCCATAACGACCCTTAATCCATCACTAAGAGCCAATGTGAAGGCAACAGTCAAAATTCCTATAGATTCCTTTAGTTGTTCTTTCTCATAACTTGAGAATGACATTTTGGAGTTTGACCTTCTATTAACTTGGATAGGATCTCCCCAACCATCAGATACTACATATTTAATCTGATAATTCTGATTAGTTCTTGAAGGATCTCTCCACATTACCCAATCAATACAATGCGTATTAAGATAGTTATGGAACTAATTGTTTAAAGTGCATTACAGTAAGTATAATGTGAGTGAAATAGATTCCCTTAAACAAAGAATTAAAGAGCTAGAATCTTTGTTAGAAAAAGAAAGAGAATCACATAAATCTGAAATTGAAAGAGTTAAAACTGATAACTATGATGCATTAGAAGCTTCTCAGACAAGATATCAGGGAGAGTTAGCGATACAGAGAGAAAATTTCCAAAGGCAGATAGAAAAATTAAAATCTCAACTGCAATCATTCCAAGTATAGAATACTACAATAACATTAAATCCTAGCTTTGTAAGATGTGAATTAGCTCCCGTGGTGTAGTCCGGCCCATCATCTCGGCCTTTCGAGCCGAATACCCGGGTTCAAATCCCGGCGGGAGCACCAACTTTTTCTAAAAAATTAAAGTGTTAGGCCACTTCATATACGGGCTTTCCAATGCAGAAAAGCATGGAATCGGCTAACCTCCAGAAACCAATGGGAATTGCGATGTTTGGAGGTGTAGTAGTTTCCTTTGCTCCAATATTATATGCATTATCAGATGCTAATCCGTTAACTGGTGCTTTCTTCAGAATGACTTATGCGCTTCCTTTTCTTTTGCTGATTATTTGGTTCAGGAAAGATATAGATTCCCGTTCAATAAATACAAGATTGATTGCAGTAATTGCAGGATTTGCTTTTTCGCTTGATTTTCTTGCTTATCATAGTACAGTTGATTGGATAGGGACAGGAATAGGCACCCTAATTGGCAATTCACAGGTTATAATTGTGACATTAGTAAGCTGGTGGTTGTTTGGAGAAAGACCTAATTTATCGATACTTATTTGCTTACCAATAGTAATGTTTGGTCTAATTTTAATATCCGGAATTTTAGACGATAATCCTTATGGAGATCATCCAGTAAGAGGTGTAATAGCTGGTGTCTTTACTGCCATATTTTATTCCCTATTTTTGATAATTTATAGGTTTGCAAATCGAGAACTTGCTCCTGCAGTAAATTTGCAGTTTGATTCAACAGCAGGATGCGCTTTAGGCCTAGTAATTCTTAGTTTCTTACCCTTGCAATCAATACATGTAGAACCTATAGATTTTCAGCCTAATTTACCAATGCATGGATGGTTACTAGCATTAGCCATTTTGAGTCAAGTAGTAGGATGGTTAGCAATAGCTTATTCTCTTCCTCGTTTACCTGCAGCTTATACTTCATTTGCTATTCTTTTACAACCAACATTGACAATAGTTTGGGGAATACTTCTTTTGTCTGAATCACCTTCTCTGCAACAAGGCATAGGTATGTTTCTTATTCTTGGTTCAATAATTGCAGTTACCGTATATGGGGCCGTAGATGACAATGATTCAAAACAAGTCTGAAGAATACTTTTGGTCAGTCCAGAGAAAAATTAAAGTGAATTCAAGCAAGACGAAAGTTTGGAAAATTATTTCATCGGAGCGCAATCTTGAAAAGTTTCATCCTTTCTGTAAGACAAATGAAGTAATTTCGTGGGATAACAATAATTATATTGATAAGCTTGAATATTATAACGGACGAAAATTACAGAGAAATTTTACACAATGGTTAGAAGGTAAAGGTTACGATCTAATTATTGGAGATTCCAGAGGTAATGACTCTGTTGTTTCTTGGCGCTTAGAAGGCGATGATTCTATGAGTTTGCTTTCTATTAATGTCAAGACTTACATATTCAATAAGGGTAATAAAATAATAAAATTTATACCTTTCTTTCTTTATACTAAACCCAAATTAACAAGTTATCTTGATTCAGTACTTAATGGACTAAAGTACTATTCAGAGACAAATACAGTAGTTCTTCGAGATCAGTTTGGCCG
>JAERSJ010000181.1 GCA_016845825.1 Methanobacteriota archaeon | reverse complement strand
CTTAAGATAATAATACAAGGAAAGAGCAGAATTCAAAACTCCAGCTACAACTAACGCTATTATCCAAGTTTCACCAGCGACACCAGCTTGTAGAACACCGTAAAATAATAAGAACTTACTAATGAAACCTGCGAGAGGTGGAAGGCCAACTAAAGAAAGTAAACAAACAGTCATAGCTAATGCAAGAAGTTGTGATCTCTTTGCAAGACCCTTAAACGAACTCACATTATATCCTAAACCGGCAGCACCAACACCAGCAACTACGATGAAGGCTCCGCCCTTCATGAAAGCGTGAACCATAGTATGAGCTATAGCACCTGAAACTGCATCTTGTGTAAGAGCTGGGAATGCAATCAGTATGTAACCAGCTTGAGCGATAGAAGAATACGCAAGCATTCTACCAATATCTTTTTGAGACAAAGCTGCTAAATTACCTATAGTCATAGATACAAGAGCTATAATTCCGAAAACCAATTTCCATTCATCTGCGAAAGGTTCAAGTGTAAATATGAAAACTTTGAGAAGCGCGACAAATCCCATCGCCTTACTAGCTGCAGCCAATAATGCTGTAACAGGAGTAGGAGCACCCTCGTAAACATCTGGGGCCCAAGCGTGGAAAGGAACTACTGCAATTTTAAAACCCAAACCTGCGATAATAAACAAGCTTGAAATGAATACTAATTCATTAAAATCTCCATCGATTACTCCATTTTCTAAACCAGTAAGGAAAGCATTAACGCCTTCAAAAGTAACAGAGCCGGTTAATGCGTATAGAAGAGATATTCCATACAAAGTTAGAGCAGATGAAAAAGCTCCAATGAGTAAATATTTTGCTCCAGCCTCAGTAGACTTATCGTTTGTCTTTCTAAAAGCAACCAAACCATAACTACTGAAAGCTGACAATTCGATCCCAACAAAAATAGTAAGGAAATCATTAGCTGAAGCTGTAATCAACATACCTAATGTACTTGAAAGCAAAAGAACATAGTATTCAGCTTGGTGAGGCTCATCGTCCTTGAAGTATGATGAACTAACAACCGATACTGCTAAAGCTGAAATCAAAAATATAGCTTTGAAAAGTTGTGAGAAATCATTAATTACAAAATGATCATAAATTATGTAAGATGAAGAAGACTTGTCAAAGGAAACATCATCAGGATAGTACCAGAACAAAACAACTAGTAGGAGACTAACAAAAAGCGATATATTTGAACAAATGGAGTAAGACTTTGTACTCTCCGTAGCGATATAAATTGCAGGAATTGCTAAGATACTAGCAATTAGTATCATTTCAGGTAGGAACAAGAAAGTAGAATCCATTATAGAACCCCCATGAAATCCAATATATCATAAGAAGCTACTGAGATAGGATCCATCAAGTAATGAGGGAAAATACCGAAGAATGCTGCAATAACAATCAAAATGAACATCGGATACATTTCATACCAAGGAGCCTCATGGACCTTCTTAATATCAACACTTTCGTTTTCAGCGCCAAAAATGGCCCTTTGTAACGCCCACAAATGATATCCGGCTGTAATGACCATACCAAATATAGGTAACAATAGCAAATAACCATGAGATTGAAAGAAGGCTATGAATACCGCTAACTCAGAAACAAATACGGCCATTCCTGGAACACCAAGACTGCCCATGAAAATAACTACAAACAAACCTGTAGTTGTTGGCTGGCTTTGTGCAATACCTCCCAACTTAGGAATTTCCCTAGTACCAAGTTGATGCAATAGTACACCGGCGACCATGAACATTGCAGGACTGAGAATGCCATGAGCGAACATCATGAAAACTGCACCAGCAAAACCGAGTTCTGTCATGGTTGCGACACCCAACAAAGCCACACCCATATGTGAAACACTAGAGTATGCAACTAATTTCTTGAGATCCGTCTGACCTAAACTTAAAACAGCTCCATACAAAATAGAAATTATAGCTAATGCAACCATTAATGGAATGAAAAACTCAGCACCGATAGGTAATGGAGGTAGAGCTGCTCTCATAAGTCCGTATAGTCCCATCTTCAGCATGACGCCAGCAAGAAGAATAGATCCCGCAGTAGGAGCTTGGACATGAGCATCTGGAAGCCAAGTATGCCAAGGAACTGAAGGGATTTTAACTGCAAAACCAATGAATAAAGCTGCAAAAACCCATATCTGAAATTCCCTAGAAAACCCAGAACTATTATTAGCAATATCAATCATGGAAAATGAGTTTACGCCAGCTTCAAAATAAAGTGCCATGAAACCAACTAACATTATCACGGATGCTGTAAAAGTATAAATGAAGAACTTAATAGAAGCGTATCTTCTGTTATCGCCTCCCCAAATGGCAATAAGGAAGAACATAGGAATCAAAACTACTTCCCAAAAGATATAGAAAACAAAGTAGTCTAGCGTTATGAAAACTCCATAAAGAGCAGTTTGCATTACAAGAAGAAGAGCAAAAAATAGAGCCGGTTTTTCCTTCTCGTGCCAAGAAAATACAACAGTCAAAGGACAAATTATACCTGTAAGGAGCACTAAAGGACTACTCAAACCATCAACTCCAAGGAGTAAGGATACTCCAAGATTAGGCGCCCATTCATACTCTTCCATTAACCTAAAACCATTACCACTCCCAGCTTTGATAAAAACAATAACTGAAATTGCTAAAGTAAAAAGAGTGGTACTCAACGCGATATACTTATGAGCTTCAGGACTATTTCTGAAAGCAAAACACCAAAGGGCGCCAATCAATGGGAAAACTAGAAGGTAAGACAACCAAGGAAAGTCGCCGAGCTCCATGGTCATGTCTGGTCTACTCTCTATGACAATTTGTCCTCTCATTTGTAAACCTGCATGTGGCTCACAAATGTAATACAATATCCCTTCTTCCTGAGTATATGTGGAATTCAATACCCATTCAACACCATCCACAGGTTCACCAGAATAGAAGAAAATAATATCTCCACCTGAAACGTATACATTAGAACTTGATGACTCAACTTGAGCAACATTATGGGGTTGACCTGGAGTCCATACGAAAGTTACATTGTCACCTGGAGCAATAACGAGATTAGCTTCACTAAATATGTACGGATTATCTTCAGTTCCGACTAACACAGTATGATCTTCTGCCGATGAAACACCAGATAGTAATAATACAAAAACAAAAGCCAAAGGCAATCTTAAATTATTCAAATAGACCACCCCATGAAAGGCATAACCACTCGAGTAAGTAGAACAAGAGCACCTAAACCTCCGATTGTTAAGGAAGCATAATGCCCAGTAAATCCAGTAGTAATATTCCTTGCATTATTACTAAAATGCATAGAGAGTGAGGCAATCTTGTTAACGATACCATCAATTATATTCCTGTCAAACCAATCTGACATTTGTGCAAAAGTGTCCCACGTTCGCATTCCAAACCAATTGAATAAATCTGACATGTAAAGTCTATTAGACAAAAATGTGTGAGAAACATTCAATATCCATGTATCTTTAACAAAGTCAGTCGAAAAAGCTGCGTTACCATCAGGACCTCGCTTGTAAAAGATAACTCCAAAAAAGATGCCTGTTAATCCAACAGCAACGGACAAATAAGTTAAGGATGAAGACAAAATATGATCAATGATTTCCCACTGAATCATTCCATGAGATTCGTGAGGCTCCCCGTAATATACATGTGAACTAAATCCACCGCCGAAAACTAAAGTCAATCCAGAGGTTACAGCTAGTAAAGAAAGAATCATAAGAGGTATAGTCATAACAAGTGGTGCCTCATGAGCATGAGAGTGAACTTTCTTTTCTTCCAAAACCCAATTTCCGGTAACAGAGTGATCTTCAGATGAGACTATATTAGAAACCATTCTACCAGATGGCCCACTAAATGTCATCATCCACATTCGAGTCATGTAAAAGGCAGTCATTCCTGCTGTAATTAATGCCATGAACCACAGTCCTCCGAAAATGCCTTCATACTCGGCATTGTAATAAACAGAAACAAGAAGTTCATCTTTAGACCAGAATCCGGAGAAAAAAGGAACTCCAGCAATCGATAACACTCCTAGACCCATCGTTAGAGAAGTAATGGGCATTTCTTTTCGTAATCCTCCCATTTCTCTCATATCTTGAGTGTGTACCGCATGAATAACAGCTCCAGAACCCAAGAACAAAAGAGCTTTGAAAAATGCGTGATTCATTAAATGGAACAAACCTGCCATGTAGCCCAACGAGCTACCAGGATCTGTACCTGAATCGGTAGAATGCCAGAAAGCCCAAGCCCCAGCACCCAGTCCCAAAAACATGTATCCTAGCTGAGAAATAGTTGAATAAGCTAGTACTCTTTTTATATCATTCATAACCATAGCCATACTAGCCGCAATCAAGGCAGTCAAACCTCCTGTAACAGCAATATACAATGCAGTGTCAGGACTGTGAACGATCAATGGAAATGCTCTGGCAACTAAAAAAACACCGGCTTTGACCATGGTAGCTGCGTGGATTAATGCTGAAACAGTGGTAGGACCTTCCATAGCATCAGGAAGCCAAACATGTAAAGGAAACTGTGCAGATTTGCCAACAGAACCACCAAACAAACACAAAGTTGCCCACTTAACTTC
>JAERSJ010000180.1 GCA_016845825.1 Methanobacteriota archaeon | reverse complement strand
GGTTATGGATTCACCCACAGAATCCATTCTTATTGTGTTATAAGGTCCCAGTAAATTGAGAGGAGTTATTGTTGCATCACCATTATCTTGGGTCATTATAATTATTTTTAATTGTCCTTCAACACCATTAGCTAAACTAAAAGCGACACCCATAGACTCTGTTGCAATGTTAGTGATAACGGTCTCTGTTGAAATTGCCCCGGCTGTAATGGTCTCTGGAGCTTGTTTTAGACTCAGTAACCCTGGGATATTGGCAAATAAATTACCAATCGATACTTTTTTGTTTATGGGTGTTCCCGCAGGATCATCGATGATATGGAGTAAGTCATCAGAATCTATTGATGTTCCTATGTCATTTAGTTGTGTTATCTTTTTATTAGCCATTTTTTAAACCCTCCTGGGAATTGTTATACTGGGACTCAGCTCATTGTTATACTTATTATTTATAAAGGATGGTGATTGGATCCAAGCAATTCTTCCCACTCCATAAATGATTTTATATTCATTTCCCTTTGAAGAAGTTGGAATAGCTCCTCGTCCTTCTTGAACCCCTTGGGTAATCCTTTCTTAAAGGATTCAAAATCGTTATTCTTAGCGGCTTCTCTCATCTTTGAAGCTGACATACCTTCAACGCCTTCGGCATCAGGATCTCTTTCTCCTGCAGACACTATATTTATTTCTTTGAAATCGTAGAGACCATGTCTGCCCTCTTTACCATTATATTTCCCTATGAGACTTTTAAATTCTCTTACTCTATCTGAGCCAACCACCATAGTGATTGATTCATAACCCTCATTGTATACTTTAACCCAAAGATCAAAAGCAGTACGTACGTCTTTATCCTCCATTATATAAAGAGAATGAGATGGGAACATTAACCTTGCATACTTAATCTTATCTTTATATGATAGAGGATCTTTTTTCTTATTTTGTGTCTGGGATAGATAGACTCTATATTCAGATCCACGTGCAGCTTTCTTTAGTGCATCAATTAACTTACCATGCCCTATAGTTGGGGGGTTTAGTCTACCAAATGTGATTGCGATCTTCTTCATTTTTCCCAGCCTTTTATGATATTCTTTGAAAAGTTATTAGCAGAGAATTCCATTCTATTAACTAGCTTAACGGCATTGCCATCTCTATTAATAGCAACATAACCTTCAGTGCCAGATACTTTAAATCCACTAGTGGTCCTTACGAATGTAGAAATACTAGATACCTCGTTCATTTTATTAATCAGTATCTCTTTTGCATCAACCAAATGGTTCTGCAATTCGAACATCAATGATAAATTATTTTTATTAGTGGAAGAGAAGAATTTAAGGGTTTCATCACGGGCTAGACCTTTTCGTTCCTTTCCCTTTACGCTTTTAAGTTTATCTATCTGTCCTTGGTATCGAGCAGTAATCCAATCTATTAATTCTGAGGTATGCTTCTTAGGATTCGTAATGCGTTCTTGACTTCTAACTTTAGTATTATTGAAAGTGTTAATTAAGAGATTAATCTCAGAATTCCCAGCAACATCCTTCAACGTGGAGGCCGATATTTTTCTAAAGATCTTTCCAGCATTAGATAAATGGGAATTAACCAAAGTTGTTTCATCTGCAGTTAATGTAGCGGTACCACTTAAATCTTCAAGATCTGCACTACGCATCCAAACGGATTTACTCTTTCTAAGACCAGTAATATCAACATTAAAAGATGCACTCATATCTTCAAAAGAAGATCCTTCATACTTAGTATGCCACACCACACCAATCTTAGCATTCAATAGCTCATCTGCTTGATCAAATGGTACTGCGTATACAATAGTATTAGGATGGAATGTAATATATGATTGTCCTTCAATCTTTTCTTTTTTGAGATCTCCTTTAGTAAACATAATATCGCCTTGCATGACATTAGATATACCAAGTTTCTTTAATTCTGTATAGGCTATCTTTAACTTAGTAGCTAAATCCCCCGATGTATCAGCATCTATATCAGAATGGGATTTATATACTTTAGGATTTTTATTAAATATACCCTTCTTGGCAACGAAGAACTCACCATCCGAAGGATCTATTCCTGCAAAGACTGCAGGTGCACCATCCCACTTAACAGTGACAGAATGAGAAGAGTCACTAGATCCTCCCAGCATATCACGAAGAGATCTTAGTGCATTTATAGCATCCCTAGTACCATTAACACCACCATCAAGAACTAGGTCCTCAATATGAGTCATATGTGTATTCTTAGCCTCATTTAGGGAAGAACCGAGGAAGGTAGAAAAGTTATACATTATCCTTATCCCCCCCGGTTTTTCTTGACTTTAGCTAATTCATCCTTCTTCACTTGTTTGGCCAATTTCTTAGCTAATTTGGCAATAGCACCTTTCTTCTTGGCTAATTTCTTTTCAATCTGACTCTTCTCTGCATCAGTCAAGTCTGCCCATTTTTTATCACCAATTAGCTTGCCTACCATTACATCTTTAGCTTTCTTGGCGGCCTTTGCCTGGATTTTTTCAGGTGAAGCAACCTTCATAGCCGCACGTGCTTTCTTTAATTTGGTAGAGGACTTCTTGGCTATCTTAGCCATATTACGAGCCATCTTTTTGCGGGTTTCTTTACTTACAACCTCTTCTACCTCAGACATTATTAT
>JAERSJ010000179.1 GCA_016845825.1 Methanobacteriota archaeon | reverse complement strand
GTTTCTTCATCATCATTAGAATAAACGTATGTGGCATTATGATTGAATATAGTTTGAGAACTATCGCATCCATTTCTCATATAGTTCATGGTATCGCCTAGTAATGATACCCATACTTTAGCAGATATTGAAGCCGTACCGCAGTTATTTCCAACCCATCTATCAGATGCAAAAATAACATTATTGGATTCTGTAAAATTCAAACTGTTTGAAATCCCTTGATTTAGCTTGTAAGTTGGGATTGATGGTTGTATTGTAATGTGATAGGACCTAAAGACAATATCAGGAGGCGGATCATAAAATATTAGATAATCATATTCTTGTTGCTCGTAATATTTCCATTGATTTACCATACTAGGGGCCGTTCGTGTATTGTTGATTAATTCCCCTGATACACCAGGATGAGTATTATCAGGATATATCAAATCTAATTCCTCATAAGTTGGACAGCTTTGGCAGTTATCTGGAACAGTAATCGAATAGATTATTGTAAATGCGATTTGTGCCAGGTCTAGCAATAATTATTTTACTATATCACTACTATATCAATTTAGAATTTGTCCGTTCTCAACGACTTTGATTATTGTTTTATGTCCTTGTGCTTTGTATGCAGAAGCACGGGCAAACGCCTGATCAGAAGTTCTATATCTTGATTTTAAAACCGTGCCGTTAACGTCAGCTATTACGATGTAAAATTTCATGCTTTTTCTTTTTGGAATTTTCATATATTAAACTTAAACCTAAAGAAACGGCAGTAGCCGTTACAGAAACGAATAGGGCTAAACCTAGCAAGTCATTACCGCAAACCGCTTCCATGAAAAGGATTCATTGTATCTAATAATTAAGGGATTTACTAGAAAGATATAGTACGTGGACAGGAAATAAAGGGGTATTATCTCATATCCCCTTAAAGGGGCCTCAAAAAGTTGCCCCGTTTTTTTCTGCTATGGTATAACCTTAAGTTATTAACTAATAACTTTGTGTACCTAGGCACGAAAATCGAGCCCCCAAGAACAATGTAAGTTAAGGAATTAATGAATAACTATTGAATCTTAGTGCCCAGATTTGATGATACCCTTAAAGGAAATTTGTATTATGTGTATGTATGTATTATAATAGTGATAATCTAGTATTGGTACTAGGTGTTTAATGTATGGGCGACTATTGGGCAAACCTTGACGGATTAATTTTTAAATTTACTGATAACTTTTTCTTTGCCTTTAACAAGCGTAACTATATTCAATCCGCTGATGTTGCATACCTAATGAATTTTGCTTATCCGCTTCCCGCCCGTATTACTGACCTTAAACGATTCGGTGTAGGAAAAGGAAATATGTACAATGACGAAGTACACAAGGAAGCTTATGAATATTCGATAAAGACTATGGGACTATTACAAAAGAGTATGTCAGATTACAGAACCGATAATCAGGATCAATATCAAAATAGATTATAATCATGCCAACACTTGACGAAGTACAAAACGGAAAAGGGGGCGGGGATTATCACGGCCCTACTAATTACAAAACGCCTGATGGTAAGGTACACCAAATCAACAAATTCCATCAGCCTAGAAACGTTTTAGATGATATTCATTTTGGATGCCAATCCAGGGACTTTATCGGGGTTCAGTTAGTAGGGGGTATGGGTTCAGGTAAAACTACACTTGCCACGTTCATAGCTCACAACTTGCAAAAAAAACACCCTTACAAAGTTGTATGGATAGGAAAAGAACAAATCACAAATGCAGATAAAATCATAGAGGAGCTATCAAGTGAGGATCATATCATAATTTTTGATGATGTGAGTAAGGCCCTGGAGGGTTTGCCTATGGATAGGAAAAAGAAGATTATTCAGGCATTTTTAGAAATCAGGCACATGAGGGGAAAACAAAACGCTAGAAAAGTTATCTCAATAGTTAACGTTCATCACTTTTACGCCTGGGAAAAAACCTGGAGGATGCAGAATGTTTTCTCAATTTTTACAGAAATCACTAATCAGGAAATGATCAAGGTTATCAAGGATCAAGTTAATCCCAGGGATTTCCATTATGTAGATAAATTTTCAAAATTATCCTATCAGATGTTTTTTAAAAATAAATTTGAATTACAGATAGCCCCAAAAACTACCAGGACATTCATAACAAATCATCCGTTTAGAATGGCCCTGGTTACTTATGCGGGTAGATTGAAATTCATGCTATATCATTTAGATAAATGCGGTTTATGTGAACGGACAGCAGATAGCGGAAAAACTTTGGTATCTGCTAAGCATCTAGTAGACGTAGCCCTAGAGAAATACGGGGCCTCAATGAGTACAATAATGAAACTAGAGTGCATGAGTAGGGGATTCAAGCGAGCCGTATCAAAAAAATACTATTGTGCACACCAGGACTTTTATGCCCTTATGGGAAAGTATTCCGTTTCCTGGGAGGACCTAGCAAAAGAATTAGAGAACCGTTCAAGCTATCCAAAAAGAACATGGAACAGGGAAAAGAATACTGCCAATATGAGAAATTCCCCACCTAAAGAACAAGTAGAGTTTATCAATGCAGTAATTCAAGGAAACCTTAAACAAAAGCCTAGTAATAATATAGCATTGAATAACGAGGATGAGGATTAATGGAAACGGGCGTTTTCTTAATAACTATAATTTTCAGTTTTGGTTTTATGATATGGGGTTTTATTCGTTCAGCATCCCTATTCACTTCTATTCTTAGGATGGTATCATTATCGCTATTCATGGGGTTAGCTATCTTCATCGGTTCGGGTGTAGAAGTATCTGCAACAAGTACGGAAGAAACACAATATCAAGAAGTTAATCCCGTAACGGGAACCGTTACAAATCTAGTTAGTACAAATACTATCAAAGATGTTTTGATTCCCGCTGATAATTCGACCTGGTTAGGATGGGTGTTTATGGGCTTTGGTATGCTCAATGTAGTTTTCATCGTTAAGGAGGCGTTACTGTAATGGCCATGCAAGAGCTATTTTTAGAAATTTACCTTTTCATATTATGTGTTAATGGGGGAATCATGGTCGTTGATGCCGTGACAGATACGCCATTAA
>JAERSJ010000178.1 GCA_016845825.1 Methanobacteriota archaeon | reverse complement strand
GGCCTGAATGGTTGAAGCCGGATTTACACCTCCTGAGGTGACAAAAACACTACTATCTAAAATAAACAAATTCTTCACATCATGTGTTTGGCCATATTTATTAACAACAGAAGAATCTGGATTTAATCCCATTTTTGTTGTACCCATTAAATGCCAACCTGAATTCCTTATAGGGCCGAACCCTGAAATTAATTTTGCCCCGGCAGCTTCAAACGCTTCTTTCCCCTTTTTTATTCCAAATGACATCATTTTTTTACTGTTATCACTTAATGTATAATTTATTTTAGGTGAGGGAATACCATTTGAATCTGTTAATTCTGAATCCAATATTACTTCGTTAGATACTTCTGGTAAATCCTCGATAATTATCCCCATCCCCATGGTCCTTCCATATAATTCCCTAAAACTTTTATGGTGTTCTGACCCAATTTTTATTTTTCTTCTTGTATACCCAGATACTGCAGTTTCAATAGGACCAGGGCCTCTTAGAATTTGCATCGTAAACCCCCGAGTAAACCCTCTAGACAAATCAGTTTCGTAGAACTCTTGACTTAATAAACAACAACCGTGTGGCCCTAGATAAGATTCCAGATCTTCTTGGAAGATACCCTCTACAAATCCAAGGGGATGCAACATTAAGTTTTTTCCAACTAATCCTGAATTATTTGCTAAACCATTTGGGAACATTTTAGATTTTGAATTTAGTAAAATCCTTGGTGTCCCAACCCCATTACATGCAAGCAGAACAATTTTTGCTTTTTGAAAGCATTCTAATCCATTTTCGTCAAAATAAATTGCTCCAGTTGCTAATCCACTATTATTCACTTTTATTTTTCTTACCCTGCAATAAGGTTTTAACACCACACCATTTCTTCTTGCTAGTGGCCAATATGTGATGTCAACGCTAGACTTTGCCCGCTGTGTACAACCTGTATTACATGGACCGAGGTTTATACATTTATCTCTGCCACCATAAGGACGAGTTATAATTGCACTATATGAAGGCCAT
Organism: Methanobacteriota archaeon; assembly: GCA_016845825.1. Taxonomy (GTDB): domain Archaea; phylum Thermoplasmatota; class Poseidoniia; order MGIII; family CG-Epi1; genus CG-Epi1. Next base: position 4,563 of record JAERSJ010000178.1, on the reverse strand, counting down.
ATATGCCAACCTAGCAAATTAAATCCCTTAACAATGGCTTCACCCGCTTTCCCAATCGGGACAGGAGGAAGCAATCCACTCATAGGTGGATAGGCTGGGTCATCAACAAGCCCAGATACCCCCATCATTTTATCATTAAGGTTGTAAAATGGCTCAAGGTCGGCGTAATCGATAGGCCAATCATCTCCAATTTTATCTAAAGTTTTTACTTTAAAATCAGATGGATGCAACCTTGGAAAATGTCCAGAATACAGAACCATAGAGCCACCCACAGCGTTATAATTTGCAATTGATATTGGAGAATTTTTATCATTAATAGGATAGTCTGATTGGAGATTCCGTTTATTTGGACTAACGTTATATTTCTTTTCTTTTTCTATTTCCCAATTCACCCGAGATGATGGAAAATCATTTGTTTCTAATATCCCACCTTGTTCAAGACAAACTATTGAATAGTTGTTTTCACTTAGACTCCAAGCGGCGGCAGCCCCTGAAGCACCAGCTCCAATAATTAATATATCTACTTCTTCAGATGCTTTCATAATTCCTGATTTTATATAATAAAGTAATTTATCTTTTAGCGATTTTGTTTTGACTGGGGTAAATATTTCTCGAGAATATTTGGGATTGTAATTATCATATCTGCTTCACAAGCTATTTCATTATTTGTTTTGCCAACGCCTCTTCCTTTGCAGATCCCTCTTTTCCATGATAATACTTCTGTTTCAATTACAAGTTTATCCCCAGGAAGGACTTCTTTCTTAAATTTGACAAAGTGAGATATGGCATGAGTGACCTCTCCTTCCAGTCCCGGTAATGTTGTAATAGCAACTGTTAACATTTGAGCCATTGCCTCCAGTTGTAATGCTCCCGGCATATTTGGCCCATCAGGGAAATGTTTAGGGAAATACCATTCATTTAATGTCAGATTTTTATGCCCTCTCGCATATGCCCCTGGCAAAACGGCATCAACATAATCTATCATAATAAATGGATATCTATTCGGCTGATATTTTTGAAGCTCCAGTGGCCCTAAACTAAATTCTTCCATATTTTTATTCTCCATTAATTAATCAAAAATAATGTTGTATTTTGATAGTATTTCTTTACCTGTTGTATATGAACTAAAATCAATAATATCGTCCATCTCCATCATTATATCAAATGTCTCCTCTAACTCTGCTATCATACCCATATGGCCAACAGAGTCCCACTCTGGAACTGACTCATATATAAATTTTTCATTCAACTGCCATTTCTCAACAGAAAAACAGTTAACAAATACATCTTGATATTTTTCGTTATTAGTCATCATAACCCTTGTTCTTTTTTAATGTTTTAATAATTGTATGTGATATTTTTTCACCTGTTAACCCGTATGAGTTTAGTAAAAATTCATAACTTGCAGTTTTTCCAAAAATATCCGGCAAACCAATCATTAAATGATTGACATTTCTTTTGTTGGAAAAATATTCAGAAACTGCTGACCCTAGTCCACCAATTTTAGTATGCTCTTCAACTGTAACAATTAATTCTTTACCAATTGAGTGTTTTTCAATACTTTCACAGTCCATAGGTTTTATGGTATGCATATTTAAAATGTCGGCCGAAATACCTTTTGCCTCCAAAATCCCATGTGCCTCTATTGCCTTAGCTACCATAGTGCCATTCGCAATAATGAGGACATCAGCACCTTCTTTTAATAAAATTGATTTGCCAATTTGAAAATTATAATCATCTGTATAAACAGGAGGATTGCCCACCCCACCTGTTAAACGAATATATACTGGCCCGTTATACTTCGCACAAGCTTCTATAGATTTAAATATTTCTGCACAATCAGCTGGAACAACGGTACAAATATTAGGGATAGCTCTCATAACGGATACATCTTCAAGGCCATAGTGCGAATTGCCTAAGAAATTCAAGGCAAGGCCACTGCCAAGGGCAACAACTTTTACATTATGTTGCATATAGCCTAATTCCATTCTTATTTGTTCACTTGCCCGCATTGAAAGGAACGGAGCAAAGGAACTTACAAATGGGATAAATCCTTCTTTCGCCAAGCCAGCCGCTATTCCAATCATATTTTGTTCAGCTATACCTACATTTATAAATCTCTCTTTATATTTTCTCATGAAGGGCGCTAATCCTGATGAAGTTCCTAAATCCGCCGAAAGACCCAATAGATTTGGATAAGAATCTGCAATACTGAGGATAGCTTGGCCATATGATGCCCTTGATCCAATTCTTGACCACATTTTCGCATTTTTGGAGGAAATTTTAATCATATTTTTTACTTATTTTAAATCTTGGATAGCTTCTTCAAAAAGATTTTTGGTAAGCTTCCCATGATGCCAAGAGCTCACATTTTCCATGAAAGAGATCCCCTTCCCTTTTATTGTTTCTGCTATAACAACCTTTGGCTTCTCTAGGTTTTTATCATGTTTCAAAGCAAAATAAAGTTTTTCAATATCATGCCCATCAATTGAAACAACTTCCCATCCGCAACTATTCCACATACCTTCAAAGGAACTATAATCCATTATCTCTTTACTTTGCCCGTCATTTTGCATTTTGTTTCGGTCAACTATAGCTACTAAGTTGTTCAATCTAAAATATGGCGCAGAAATTGCTGCCTCCCACACAGATCCTTCATTGCATTCACCATCACCCATTAAAATAAAAGTCCGAAAGGATTTATTTTTTAACTTTGCAGCTAAACTAATTCCCACACCCATTGATAAGCCATGCCCCAAACTGCCATTAGATGACTCAATTCCATAATCAGTATTCATAATCGGGTGAGAAATAAATTCACTTTCATTTTGCTGGTATGTTGAAAATTCTTTTTGATTTATAAATCCTACTTCATGTAAAATGCTAAAAAGTGCCAAAGCGCCATGTCCTTTGCTTAAAATAAATCTATCTCTATCATCCCAATTAGTATTTTTCAAATCATATTTTAAAATGCTGCCGTACAATACTGAAAGAATTTCAACCATAGACAAGCTTCCACCAATATGCGAACTTTTATTAGATTCAAATGATGCATTTACAATATGCCTTCTAACATTTAATGAAATTTTGTTAATTTTACTTTTATTCTTCATTTTATTTTCTAAATATTTTTTCTTTCTCATTTTTCTTAATAGGTCTGGCAGGATTCCCCATCACAATTAATTGGCCTCCAACACTTCTGTGAACAAAAGAGCCCATACCTATTATCGTACTTGAACCAATTTTTAAATTTTCCTTTATCATACAACCCATCCCAAGGAACACTTTTTCACCAATAATAGATGATCCACCTATATTTACAAATGACGAAACAACTGAGTTTTTACCCACTAAGATATCATGCCCAATAATTGAGCCAGTGTTTACTAATACATTCTCATTTATTTCTGCGTTTGCTTGAATTGAACAGAGAGGGGTGATTATCGTCCCATCCTTGATTTTTGAGCTTGGTGAAATTACAGCTGATGGATCTATTAATTTCCCTAGGTTTAAATTTTCTTTTCTTACTTTATTGAAAAGTTTTTCCCTAATCTTTGGCTCACCATTAGCAATAATTATTTCAATTTTTTCCTTTTCAAATAATCCATCTATTTCTTCATAAGAATATATCATTTTATTATAAATAGTATATGATCCAAATTTTATATCATCAATAAAGTGTATATCCTCCCATTTTTTCTCTACCTGATTAATTCTAATAGCAATGTCATATACCTCTCTACCAAGACCACCGTAACAATAAATAAATAAATTCAGGACATCCCCCCATCAACTCTGATAACTTGGCCAGATATATGATTAGCTAAATCACTCCCAAGAAACAAGGCCAAATTTGCCACGTCTGATGCCTCTCCAATTTTACCTAAAGCACTTCTTGAAATCATTGACATTTTTGTTTTTTCATCCATTTTTTTTAACATTTCCGTCATAATTGGCCCAGGTGCTATTGTATTTATTCGGATATTGTATCTACCAATTTCATTGGAAATTATTTTCGTTGCGGAAATAAGAGCTGCTTTACTAGTCCCATAAGACAATGTCCCAGGATCTCCATCTATACCAGAAACAGATGAAATATTAATAATTGATCCTTTCTTATTTCTAATCATCAATCTAACAATCCCTTGAGTAAACACGATTTGAGAAAAATAATTTACGTTCATTGTTTGTTGAAGATCTTTGATTGAGGTCATTTGGAACAATGCTCCCGATGGCCTACCTGCGTTGTTAATTAATATATCAATATTTGGTTGAATTGATTTTATTTTTATAACAGCATTCTGTATTTCTTCATAATTATCTAAGTCAAAAAACACTGGGAATACCTTTACATTATATTTTTTTCCAGTTTCAGAAATGAAATGTAAAAATTCACGATTTTCTTTTCTTGCGCAAGCAAAAATATTAGATCCATTTTCTGCAAAAATTTCTACAGTTTTTTTGCCAATACCCCCACTTGACCCTGTGATGATTGTAGTTTTATTTTTTACTAGAATTTGCTTCCCTCCCCTGTCAATTATTTAGTTTAATTTCATGTAATAT
>JAERSJ010000177.1 GCA_016845825.1 Methanobacteriota archaeon | reverse complement strand
AGAACACACTAACTAGTTTAACGACGTATGGAAATGTGGAATAATGATTCCACGGCTCCCATCTAACTGTGAAGGCGTTGACAAACTCTTGGCCGGAGGAATCGAGCAAGGGACAGTGTCTTTGGTTTATGGAGAAGCAGGAACTGGAAAGACAAGTTTAGCTTTACAATTGTCGAGAGAGGCGATTAAAGCCTATCCAGATCATGTAGTTTTGTTTGTGGATACTGAAGGCCTATCACTTGAAAGGATGTCTCAAATATTTGGAGACATTGATGCTTCAAAGTTGTTGATGATTAGGCCTTCAAGTTTGACAGATTTACATCAAACATTAACTAAAAAATTAGAGCAACATCCAAAAATATCATTAATTGTTGTAGATACAATAAATGCATATGTTAGATTATCTTATCTTAAGAATAAGGAGCTTTCTTCCCGTCAATTTCTAGAAATGACTTCTATTCTTCAACCTTTAGCTGAGAAAGGCGATTATCCTGTCTTAATTTCAGCACAAGTGTTTGAAAAAGACGGAGAAATTGGGCCTTATTTTGGTAAATCATTAATGCATCTTTCTAAAACAATAATTCATTTAGAGAGAACAAAGAGAGCTAGTTTTAGACAAATTAGACTGAAAAAGCACAGATCGCTTCCTGAGGAATTAGTGGAGAGTTTTATTCTCACAAATAACGGTTTAGAATAAACTCAACTCTTTAATTCTCCCACCATTCTATTGTAATATGTCAGATTATGATAATTTTATCGACCGTGTCAAAGAATTGAGTCTAATTGGTAGCCTATCAGGAATAATGGGCTGGGATCAGGAAACAATGATGCCTCCTAAAGGAGGTAAGTTACGTTCAGAGATGATGGCCTTTCTTTCAAGCCAAGCACACTCTAGAATAACAGACCCAGAGATGGGAAATCTCATTTCATCTTTAGAATCTCAAGATTTAACAGATGAGCAAGCTGCCAATGTACGTGAGGTCAAACAATCTTACGACAAAGCAACTAAACTTCCTTCAGATCTAGTTGAAGAAAAGGCAAGGCATAAATCAAATTCATTGAGAGTATGGCAAGAAGCTAGATCGGAAGATGACTTTAGTAAATTTTTACCTTATCTTGAAAAGTCAGTGGAACTAACATGTAAAACTGCAGAATATTATGGTTATGAAGACAATATTTACGATGCACTTTTGGACATTTATGAGTCTGGAATGACTGTAAAACAATTGGATCCTTTGTTTTCAGGATTAAGGGATGCTATTGTTCCTCTTGTGAAAGCAGTGGGAGAAAGTTCAAACCAACCAGATACAAGCTTCTTAGATATTGGTAAATTCCCAGAAGATAAACAAAGAGAATTTTCGTTAAAAGTAGCAGAAGGGATAGGTTTTGACTTTGAAGCTGGAAGAATGGATACTTCAACTCACCCATTTTGTTCAGGAGCTGGCCCAAATGATGTTCGTTTCACTACAAGATATGATGAAGAGTTCCCTTTTGGTTGTTTGTATGGAGTAATGCATGAGACAGGTCACGGTACATACGAGCAGGGGTTATTGGAAGAGCATGAAGGTACTCCAATGGGACAAGCTGTATCTCTAGGAGTTCATGAATCTCAGTCACGAATGTGGGAGAACATGGTAGGGCGTAGTAAGGAATTCTGGCAATATTATATTGAAGATTTCAAAGAGTGTTTTCCACATTTACCAAGCGATTTAGATGTTGATACGCTTCATAGAGCAGTAAACACAGTACGCCCCTCTCTAATACGAGTGGAATCAGACGAAGCAACTTATAATCTTCACATAATGGTTAGATATGAAATTGAAAAGCAATTAGTCAATGGTAATATCAATGTTTCAGATTTACCAGATTTCTGGAATTCTAAAATGGAAGAATATTTAGGAGTAACTCCTCCAAATAATACCAAAGGAGTTCTTCAAGATATTCACTGGTCAATGGGTGCGATAGGATATTTCCCAACATATACTCTTGGTAACTTGTACGCAGCTCAGCTTTATGCAGCAGCACTTGCAGATGATCCAACAATCCCTAGTAAAATTGCCAAAGGAGAATTTAGTGTGCTATTAGACTGGATGAGAAGCCATATTCACGTTCATGGGTCTAAATTAAAGCCTGCAGATTTGATTACAAAGGCTACAGGAAAAGAACCTAGCAGCGATGATTTTATTCAATATTTAACTTCAAAATATACAAAAATATATAACTTGTAAAGTGGTAGCCCCCCTCGGATTCGAACCGAGGTCTCAGGCTCCAAAGGCCTGAATGATGGACCGCTACACTAGGGGGCTTCATCCCGTCTAGGGAAAGGTGGCTTTAGAAATATTCCCCGTAAGCAACAATTAATAAAGGTCTCCTAGTGCAATATTAATGACAGCTGGTGATAGATTTATGAAAAAGGTCAGTGACTACTATAATGACTTGGGATATCCTGTCACTTGGGAAGGTGAAGGTTCTAAACGTAGTCTTGAAGTCCAGTTTAAAGCAGAATCAGGATATTTTACTTCTATGATATTCTCGCCCAGTGGAGATGATATAATTATTAAGGATGAATGGGGCCGTGAGCAGAAAATAAAAGCTACAAAAGGAAACCTTGATATGATTAAATCTTGGTCAGAACACCGTTAATTAGGTAATTTACTCATACTTTTTGCATTAGGTCTTGCTTTAATTTCTAGGTTAATTAATCGCTCATTTTCAAAATTAAAAATCCAAGGCTCACACCATCCAATTTCAGTTTTTAGTATTTCCTCTGGAGTGAAATCTTTGAGCGCCATTACAATCGCTCTAATACTATTTCCATGAGCACTTACGATAATGTTTTCGCCTGCGTACACTCTAGGTAAAATCTTTTCATTAAGATAAGGTATTACTCTATCTGCAGTATCTTTTAGTGATTCTCCTCCTGGAGGTGGAATGTCATAACTTCTTCTCCAGATTTGAACTTGCTCATCTCCAAACTTTTTAGCAGCTTCAGCTTTGTTTTGGCCGACTAAGTCGCCATAGTCCCTTTCGTTTAGAGCTAAATCCTTTTCAATGTGAATAGATTCTTGCCCTATTCCTTTTAGAATGAGAGTTAAGGTGTCATTTGCCCTTTTAAGTTTTGAAGTAAAAGCCATATCAAAATTCACGTCTTCTAGTAAATCAACAGCTTGTTTAGCCTCAGTTACTCCTTGCTCATTTAGATCTACATCCTTCCATCCAGTAAATCTGTTTTGATCATTGTAAACAGATAATCCATGTCTCACCAAAATTAGTTTTCCACTCTTCATAATTAGTTATATTTTTCAATGGAAGTTTGTCCATATTTAGGTAACGGCTGTGCGTCTATTCCTAATTGTTTTTGAATTTGTTTTGCTAATTCCTTTGTGGACCCATGCACTGT
>JAERSJ010000176.1 GCA_016845825.1 Methanobacteriota archaeon | reverse complement strand
TCTGACAAGGCACCGCTGGGCAGCCACGCTGTAAGGGATAAGAGCTGAAAGCATCTAAGCTCGAAACCCGCCTCAAAACGAGGCATTTTGACACTTATAGAAGATAAGATTGATAGGACCGGGGTGTAAGCACCGAGAGCTATGGTGTTGTTTGAAGTATTACTTCGGTAGTATGGATTATAACATTTCGAGGTGTTCAGCCCGTCGGTTACTAATAGTCACAACTGCTACTAATGCCGTCGGCTTCGACCGTTTGATGGGTTTGCGTATGTACCCTAATTTAGTTTCTAAAAAATTATAATAACTATAAAGTTAACAGAAGTATAAAAATATAATTTTAACCTGGCGGCCAGGTCATTTGCCTGCCAGCTATCAAATGTAAATGAATGTGAAAAACTGTCTGTTGCCCATCCTGATTACAATTGAAAACAACTCGGTATCCTGATTCAGAGATTCCTTTATCTGATGCTATTTTTTTAGCTGCTAAGAATAATTCTCCCATGGTTTGCGTATGTTTTTCCTCTAGATCGTTAAGTGTAGCAATGTGTTCCTTAGGAATTATTAGAATGTGTACTGGTGCTATTGGATTTATATCGTTAAAAGCAAGTACGCTGTCGTTTTCGTAAACAATATCTCCAGGTATCTCACCATCTATAATCTTACAGAAAAGACAATCGACCATATTAGACCTAGAAGGGCGTATTATTTGAATATTTAATATTTTAACTTAATGCGTTCAAATGTGCAGATATTGCTCCCATTGCAGTTCCTGTCTCGAATCCTATATTAGAACCAGTTAGTTCAAAATTATATTTAGATTTAGTAATAAATGAAATTGGAAGACCTTTAGGACCTAATCCCATTACCATGCATAATCTTCCCTTAGGTAAAGATGATTTAGAATAATCTGGATTCTCTGTAGTGGCAACCACAGTTCCGGACCATGATTCATCAATTTCTTTTTTGAAAAATTTTACTCTATTTTTATCTAATAACGACTTGATGTAACCATCATTTGGAAGGCGCATTTCTTTCTTAATTTCTTTGACTAACTTTTCTGAAGATATTTCAGGGAAGTTGATCAAAGCCAAATCAAGATCAAAAGAGGCGCAGAGATTTGATGCTTTAAAAATTGATTTAAAATGAGGGTGATTCCAATTGCCTCCATACGTGTTGTAAAGTGCTAAGGTATGATTTCCTGTTTGGGCTACTTCACTTAACTCTTTAACTACTTTAGGTTTTTTAGAAATCTGAGTTACACCCAAGCGTTCTAATGTTAGATCTAATTTAGCTCTTAATTTCATTTTAATTTTTGATTCTGAAAGAAGACTGTGCTGTTCCTCAGATTTATCATACAATTGTCTTGCTAATTCTTTTAATTTTTTTCTATCGGCCCTAGACGTTAGTGAAATCAAAAGAAAGACTTTGTCATCAGTTGGTAAGCCTGAAATGTGTTCCTCAAATAAAATGAAATCTGATTTATTACTGCACACCCTAACAAGGTAAAGTAATGATTCTTGGTCATTAGCACTCTCAAGTGCTCTGAGAAGTGCCTTAGAATCATCGTTCTTATTCAATTTAAATAATTGCAGATGTAAGTATCCAAGTAATTTAGTTCTTGAAGTACTATCAAATTTAAGTAAAATATCAATCAGTCGAGACTCAGAGCCAAACTTTACTCCATGCCTAATAATTGCTTTTCCAGTTTCAAACTCGTAACCCTTTAATTTACTAGATATTGCTAATAGAGTGCCTAAACAAAACTCCGGGAAATTTTTCGAATATTTTAACAAAAACTCCTTAATATCTTTATTTCTTTCATCGTTTAATTTTTCCAATATTGTTGAATAACTTTCGTACATGATATCTGTGTCTCGAACTGTTTTTAGCGACTTCGAAATGCTGCCTAGTAATTCAATTCTTCTCCAAGATTGCTGAACTTTTTCTATATCTTTACTAGCTAAACTAATAGCTTCTTTGGATTGCTTACTCTTTGGAGATAAGTAAGGTATTAGTAAATAAAATGAAAGACTTCGATAGTAGGAATCTGAAATTGACTTCACTTTTGGAAATAGGCTGTCTGGACTTTTACCTTCTTTCAGTTCTCTGCGTATCTGGCGCATTAACGAGGGGCCGTGCTTTCTACTCATTATTTGATGTCTGAAACTACTGCAAAACCAATTGCTCCCGTTACTTTATTATTACTATTAAAATTAGGGAAAAAATATTGCGTTACTTTAGAACTATATTTATTCGTCTTATATATTTTATGAGAAACTGTAGGTTGCATTGTTTTCATACTTTCAAAAGCCTTTGAATCTACATCTGAATAGTCTTCCCCTAAAGCTTCTGATGTTGTTTTTCCTTGAAACGTATCCTCATTAAATCCGAATTTTGAAAGCGCTTTAGCTCCGTACGAATAAACATGCCTACCTTTCTTATCTCTTATTGAAATACCATACTTCTCTGAATTAAAGGGAGTGTGTGTGAGATACCATAACTTAGCTTGACCTATAGATCTCTGTTCAACTAATCCCTGGAATTTCAGAAGTTCAAGATACTTTGCTACCGTATTTCTTCCAATGTCAAGATCTCTAGATATTTCTGTGATTGAACTTTGCTCAGTTTTCTTTTCCAAATATTCAACAATTTTAGATTGAATTTTAGCATTAAGCTCTTTTGCCATAGCCTTTTACCAAAAGTAGGCATTAATGCTTTGTGTTAGCGCTATGCACTAGTGCTCAGTAATGCTTTATAATTGTTCGGAGCGTTAAAATTTCATGAGTCAGTACGACGGGGGAATTGTTTCGCAGCTTGGACTTGGGGCCAGTTTTATATCTATTTTTGGATCATTGTACATATATTTTGTAAATGAAGACCAATCATTAGGCATATTCGTAGGATTATGGGCACCTACTCTAATATTAATTAGTAGAGAAGTTGATAAAATGCTGGGATGGATGTCCGAATAGTTAATGAAAAAGAAACACTATCCAGGATCAAATAGAATTACTTTATGCGGCCATGAGGCCACTAGACAAGAATACGATTCCATGCTAAAAGGAATGCAGGTTAATTGCAACCGTTGTTTAATTTTGAAAAAAAATACTGAGACAAAAGTTTTGCATCCTTTAGTATAAGTTTATCGTCGAGAAATATCACATTTATGCACTAGAAAATACTTTCCTTAACTTTAGGCACTAGGCTGGGTTCTTTATATACTAATTTGTGCACTAGAAAAATTATAGCACTACCATGACCACTAGTACATACAGATCTGAACTTGAAGTCCCAGTTCCTGTTGACCAACTTTTTAGTTGGCACGAGAATCCTGGCGCTTTTGAAAGATTGACTCCTCCATTTGATCCCGTTAGTGTGAAGAAAAGAAATGGAGGGATAGATGGTGGTGAGGTTCATATTCAAATGAATCTAGGGCCAATACCTCTAACTTGGGTAGCTAGGCATCATGATTATATTAAGAATGAACAATTTTTTGATGAGCAGGTAAGCGGACCATTTGCTTCGTGGAATCATAAGCATCTCTTTGAAAAAATTGATTCTAACTCGTCTAAAGTAACTGACAAAATAGATTATCGATTACCTTTAGGCATATTGGGTGAAACTTTTGGAGGTGCATTTGCAAAACAAAAGATAAAGCAAATGTTTGCCTATCGAAGAAATATTACCAAAAATGATTTGACAGCTCAATCAAATTATAGCGGAAAAGCTCTTGATATTGCAATGACTGGAGGGTCTGGATTGATTGGCTCACAGCTCAAACCGTTCTTGACTACTGCTGGGCACTCAGTAGAAAATATTGTTAGAGGTAGGCCGCAAAAAGGAGAGCTTGGATGGAACTTAGAAAATAATACAATGAGTAATCTATCTGGTAAGGATGTCGTAATTCATTTGGCCGGTGAACCAATCAGCAAGCCACTTGCTGGAATGGTTCCTTTACCTTGGACTAGTTGGAAACGTAAAGAAATTTTAGAAAGTCGAGTTAATGGAACAAAACTTATTGCTGAACATATAGCTTCATTGAATAATCCTCCGAAAGTTTTGATCTGTGCATCTGCAGTAGGATACTATGGAGACCGAGGAGAAGACTTACTTCGTGAGGATGAAAAAAGTGGAAATGATTACTTTTCATATGTAGTTAGTGAATGGGAAAAAGCTGCCCAACCGGCTATTGATGCTGGGGTCCGTGTAGTTTTCCTAAGAATTGCTCCTGTTATGTCTCCATTGGGTGGAGCATTGCAGGTACTAGGAAATGCCGCCAAATTAGGATCAAGTCCGCCTGTGGCTGGAGGCAAACAATGGTGGTCATGGGTCTCAGTAGATGATGTTGTAGACGTAATCTATCATTCTATTATCAACGATAAATTATCTGGGCCAGTCAACGTAGCCTCTCCAAACCCAGTTAGGCAAGGTGAGTGGGCTTCAACACTTGCAAAAGTAATTTGGGGAAGATTTGGAAAACTAACTGGAATAATTCCAATTCCTGGTTTTGCTTTGAAAACTGTTTTAGGAGAGTTTGGCGATGTTTTAGCGTTATCAAGCATTAAAGTAGATTCTTCGAAATTAATAGACTCAGGGTATAAATTTAGATTCGAAGATTTAGAAGATTGCTTCAGACATTTACTAGGTAAAAGAACTGCGGAGGAATTACAATGAAAGACATTGTAGTTATTGGTGCAGGATATGGTGGTTTAGTGGCTTCAGCTTTACTGGCTAAAGAAGGGCATAATGTTACAGTAATAGAAAAGAACGAGCAACCTGGTGGAAAAGCTAGCTTACTTAAAAAAGATGGATTCCAGTTTGACATGGGGCCTTCGTGGTACATGTGGCCTCAAGCATTTGAAAAATTTTTTGAGGAGTTTGGAGAAGATGCTTCTGACTATTTAGAACTGAAACAACTTGACCCTTCATACCGAGTTTTCTTTGATGACGGTGAAATCATTGATATTTCAAGCGATATAGAAAAAAATTACGCGATTTTTGATAAATTAGAGGAAAATGGTGCTGAAAAACTTCGTCAGTATCTAGAAGTTTGCAAGAAACAGTATGATATTGCAATGGATGGATTTGTTTATCGTACTTATAATTCAATATTTGATTTTTTCACCCCAAGTATGGTAGCCAACGGACTAAGGCTGAAAGCTTTTTCAAACTATCACAAAGGAGTACAAAAATATTTTAAAAATCATAAGGCTCAAAAATTACTTGAATGGATTACTGTATTCTTAGGAGGAGATCCAAGGAATGTACCTGGTATGTATTGTATGATGTCTTATTTAGATCATCATCATGGAATTTATTATCCTAAAGGTGGAATGAATGGACTTGCTCAGAAAATCTACGAGATTGCTTTAGAAAATGGAGTTAAATTCAAGTTTAATGAAGCTGTAACTAAGATTAATGTTGAAGGGAAATTAGCAAGTAATGTAGTAACTGAAAATAGTGAATATTTTGCTGATTTGGTAGTAAATAACGCTGATTACCACCATGGGGAAACTCAATTACTAGATGAGAAGAATCAGACTTACAAATCAAGTTACTGGAACAGAAAAACTATGGCCATTTCTATGCACCTAGCTTACATAGGAGTAAATCGTAAAATTGATAGTCTTACACATCATAATTATTTTTTCAATGAAGACTGGAATAACCATTTTGATCAAATTTTTAAAACACCTCAATGGCCCGATAATCCTAACTTTTACGTTTGCTGCCCCTCTCGGATTGATAACGATGTAGCTCCTGAAGGAATGGAAAATTTATTCTTTTTAGTTCCGGTTGCATCTGATTTAGAAGACTCTGATAGTATCCGTGAATCTTATTTTGATAAAATCCTAGATAAATTTGAAAATTGGACTGGTGAAAAGATTAAAGATGATATTGTTGTAAAATCACTATTCACTCATCGAGATTTCAAAAGCAGATATAATGCTTACAAAGGAACTGGTTTAGGAATGGCCCATACCTTATGGCAAACTGCAGTATTCAGACCTAAACACAAAAGCTCTAAAGTTAAAAATCTATATTATACAGGACAATATAATCATCCTGGCGTTGGAGTTCCAACCACTGTTATTTCTTCCCAAATTTTAGTTAATGAAATGAAAAAGGAGGGGGTGTTAGCATAGTATACGTAAGAACAAAAAATATAAAAGGCAAAAAATACGCTTATCTTGTTGAAAGCAAATGGGATAGCGAAAAGAAAACATCAAAACAAAAAGTTATTGAGTATCTGGGTTCTGTAGAGAACTTAACAATAGATGATGTACCAAAAGAATATCATTCTGGCTCAGTCAGAAAATTCTTCGTTAAAAATCAAACAAAATTGGATGATAAAGTCGTTGAAAGGCAAAAAGAATTAGAAGTCTTACTAGCTAGATGTCTACAAACTGGCGACGAAGAAATGTCCTTTGAGAAAGCTGATGAATTAATTGAATTGATTGGTTTACAACGGTTTTATGTTGATTCTGTAACTGGAGTGATGAGAGAAACTGGGAAGCTATGGGTTGATGGTGAAATTGGAATTGCTCAAGAACATATGATTACGAATATTATGAGAAAAATAATTCAACAATATAATGCCAAAATCGAAATGAAAGGCCTCGTTGAAGGCTTGGCTGTCATCTGTAATCCTGAAGGAGATGATCACAGCATGTCCAATTTAGTTCTTGAAGGGCTCCTGAAAACTAGAAAATACCGAGTGACTAACATAGGTGGCGCATGGTATATGGGAGATAAAAGAGCCGTAACAAACAAAGCTATTATCGATTTTATAACTCATGCCCGACCTGATATTGTTTTTATTTCAGTGACTATTGCAAGATATCTGTTTAATGCAAAGATGATAGCTAGAGAATTAGTTAAGGAATTACCTAATACTAAAATTTATCTAGGTGGATTAGGCACAAGAGGTATCGTAGATGGTGAACTGCAAGAAGGCATACATCTAGCCAATAAAGATACTTTGAGGACGTTGAATAAATTATGAAATCTAAATTAGGCACTAAGTTGACTCCTTTAAATACCTACAAAAACGGAGTAGACTCCAATATGGCTAAAAACATATATTCATCGGAAACTTATGGAAACCGAACTTCCACTACAAATCCCGACGAAATATTCAGAAAAGGTAGTACAACTTACTACTACAGTACAAAATTGTTTCCTGCAAAGATAAGGAAAGAAGTAACTCAATTGTACAATTTTGTTAGAATAGCTGATGACTACGTAGATTCTGTACCACAAGACACTAAAGGCTTCATGAAATTTAAGGAAGAGTATTACCGCGTACTTTCAGGAAAGTCTTCAGATAATGAAGTTATAACTGATTTTGTTAAGCTTTCACAAAAAAGAAAATTCGATAATAAGTGGGTTGATGCTTTCCTGTTCTCAATGGAAATGGATACTAGAAAATCTGCTTACAAAAACTTAGATGAACTGAACACTTATCTCTACGGATCTGCTGAAGTTATTGGTTTAATGATGAATAAAGTAATGAATGTAAACCAAAATGCAGACGATTCTGCAAGGTACTTGGGAAAAGCTATGCAATTTATAAATTTCATAAGAGACATAGATGAAGATTTAGATTTGAAAAGAACATATTTCCCGGTTGAAGACTTAGATTCATTTGGTTTGTCTGGTCTTACCAGAGGAGAAGCTAGAAGAAAGCCTAAGCAATTCAAGGCTTTTGTAAGATCTCAAATTCAACTTTATTTCAAATGGCAAAAGCGTGCTGAATTAGGATTTAAATTTATACCTAAAAATATGAGAATTGCTGTTAAAACAGCTTCCGACATGTACCTTTGGACTGCAAAAGAAATTTACAAGAATCCGTTTATTGTTTATGACTTGAAAATTAAACCAAGCTGGACCAAAGTTTTGCTTAACGGTTTAAGAAATACTTTCCAAGCTTATAATCCTTTAAATCGAGGCAATGTTTCTGGTTCCTCAACTAAAGAAACATCTGCTCTTTGAATCTCAGTAAACTATAAAAAATAGGATAAGAATACTAAATCATGATAAGTGTAACCGATATTGCTGCTGAGAAACTTTCAAAAGCTCAGGAAGGGCAAGATATGACAGGTAAAATGCTCCGCATAGGTGTGTTCTCTGCCGGTTGCAGTGGCGGTTATCAATACGCTTTAGGATTTGATGCGCGAAGCGATACTGATTCTGTATTCGAATCAAATGGTTTAGAAGTGATTGTTAAAACTGAAGATGTTGAAAAAGTCAGCGGAACTGAAATTGATTACATCGTAAGCGAAATGGGTGAAGGTTTTAGAGTAAATAATCCTAATCCTGCACCTGAAGGTGTTAAAGGCCAATGTAATTGTGGCTCAGACAATCCCTGCTAGTTAAATGAAACGAAGTACGCTATCCGAGCAGGTCTTTTCCGTAGTTGTCGGTCTAATATTTGTATCTAGTTCATACCTTCTAATCATTCAGGAATCAATCGACGAAGAATATGATATGAGAGTCCCTGTTTGGGCTAGAAGTCAGCTTGATTATGATACTTCACAGCCTTATAGTTTTGTTCTGAATCAAGGAACTTATCAACTATTGGAAACTGATAATGAATTTGATTCTGTTCATGTTATGATTCCTTATAATCTTCCTTTAAGCGAAGGTGGGGCTGCTGCTACTTGCCAATTTGGCGGCGAGTGTCCGCAAATTAGTTTGGCCTATTGGAGACCAAAAGTACCTTCAGGGATGAAAGTGCCAGTGATAGCTGAATTCGGACCTTACTTTGGAGAAACCTCAGCCTCGACACCAGATGTTTCCCAACCTGGTAGTTGGTTGGGTGTAAGTGTTATCCAAAACCTTCTACCTCATGGATTTGCTTTTGCACAAGTTTCTGTAACTGGTACTGGAAGCTCTAATCATTGTATGGATCTGATGGGGTTTGCTGAACAAGAGGGGATTAATGCTGCCGTTGAATGGCTAGCAACACAAGAATGGTCAAATGGAAATGTGGGAATGATTGGAAAGTCCTATGACGGTTCTACTCCATGGCAAGCTGCAATGTATGGAAATGAATATCTAAAAACTATAGTCCCTATTTCAGGACTTATTGGAGTGAGAGAACTAATGTGGAAGAATGGGTCGTCTGAAGCTCGCGCACCTTTCATGCATAACGTTGTTTATGGTTCTTATGGCTACGAAGCTGACAAAGAAGAACAAAATTTACAAAATGCATGTCCAGATTACTTGGCTTCTAGTTTGTACGGAGGTGAAGCTTACGTATTCGGAGGAAGTGAAGTCAGTGGATATTGGGATGAAAGATACTTCCTTGACCGTGTTTTAGAAAACTATAGAGGCTCTGTCTATATTGTACAAGGATTTCATGATTGGAATGTTGATCCTCACATGGCTGTCCCTGTAATTAACACATTATTAGACACAGGGATTGAAGCAAAGGTTTTGATGGGGCAATGGGATCATGATTATCCTGATAGGCCCGACTATCAAAAACAACGATCCGATCCTGGAAGAGGGTCTGAAGCTTACCCTCAAATGGTACGATTCGATTGGATGCAAGATTTACTAGAATGGTTTACATATTATTTACAAGAAAAAGGGCCTAAGCCAAGCTTGTACTTGGAAATACAAAATAACCGTGGTGAATGGAGAGTTGAAGAAAGATATCCTGCTAGAGACTCTCACGTTATTGAAATGCCATTAGGTGGAAATAATCTAAGCTTGGTTGCAGAAAGTGCATTAGGTACTAGTGTTTATCCTGGAATGGAAGCCACTGACGATCAAGTAGTCTTTGAAACCAACGTATTTAGTTCGGATTTTAGATTTGGTGGATTGCCTCAATTACACCTCGATGTTACTCCAACTGGCCCTGGAGGATCAATTTATGCATTAATGGAAGATTGTTCTGCTGAAAATGAATGTATTCATATTGGTCACGCCATTATGGACCTAAGATATCATGAAGGCGGTACTGAATATCAAAATGTAATTCCTGGTGTAGAAATCAGAGCCAAAATGGAGTTTTTTGCTATGGACGTGTTAATTCCTGAAGGGCATAAAATTCGTCTTTCTCTAAGAGATATCGGAGAAGATTATCTTCCTCCAAGTACAGAAGCTGCTGTTGATATTGACATTAGTGGTAATAGTGTGCTTAGAATTCATGAAATAAATACAGGTGAAAAAATATTTTTTGAGCCTCCAGTATGCATGCATGAAGATTGTTTATCTGAATAAACAAACTATATATCCTAGTAATAATAGTATACATAATGCGTAGAAACTTGTCTAAGAACAAAATGCTAAGCCTTTCTGTGATTGCATTGTTTTTAGCAGTATCTTTCGCAGGATGTCTAGAAAATAATGAAGAGGATATAATTTCTCCGAATGATGTTGTAGTCAACCCAGTTACTCTAGTTGCAGGAGAATTCCAACCTTTAGTGATTTCTGCAAAGCGTGACGTTTCTGTTTTCATTCCTCATATGGTAGTTGATCCCGTATCCAATTACCTTCAAAATGGAACTATTTTAGATATGAGAACAGGGGAAACAAAGCAACTTACAATTCTTGCCCCTCCTAGAATAGATACTGCATTTATCTTTCTGTCTAAATATGGAACCGAAGTGTGGTCAATTAGAAATCCAAGTGAAAGCTGGAAGGACTGGGTAGAGAGAGGTGGAATGAATCAAGAAGGTCTGGCAGTATCAAGAGTTGAACCCGAAGAATACGCCTCATTTTATACTCTAAACTCAACCGAAGAAAAAGCAGGCAACAGTGTTCCTGTTAAAATTGATCTAAAACGTGAAGTCTCTGCAGCTTATACTGTAGACGAGGGAAGCTTATTTTCGAGAGGATTTGTTGATGGACGAACTGTTTTCAACAGTATAGCTCGTATTTCTGATGAAACTCCAGATATTTTGGACCCTGCCGATGGAGCTGTCGGATATTTAGATAGATGGGCTGGACAAGGAAACTTAGCTTATGAGGATGCTGCTCAATTTTTGATTGCCGAGATGACTTCATATGGACTCAGGGTAGAAGTCCAGAGATTCGCAATAGAAGATGTACTAGGAAATTTTAATCCAGAAGCTTACAATGTATGTGGATTCCGAGATGGAACCTTATATCCAAATGAATGGTTAGTCTTTGGAGCTCATTTTGATATTGCTCCACCAATAAATGGAGGGTTAGTAGATCCTCACATAACGGGATCTAGAACCTATGGAACTAGAGTTGGAGCTTATGATAACACTGCAGGAACATCCATGGTACTTGCTGCAGGAGAAGCAATGGCTGCCATGCCATATGATACTCGAAGGACAATGGTCTATTGCTTATGGTCAGGTGAAGAAGGAGGATTACGTGGCAGTGATTACTGGACAGATACGCTTGCTGATAGATATCCTGACGTGACTGTTATGAATTATATTAATTTGGATATGGCGGGTGTTAACTGGCCTGGAGGTGGGGGAGCTCCTTGTGGTGGTGAACATGGAGGCGGTGACGGTGATTGCGACCCAGATCCACAACCAGATACTGATGGATATCCTAAAGATAGTGAAGTATGGCCAATGAGAATTTACATTGGCCCTTCTCTAAATTATAATAAACTTGACCAGCCTGATCTTGTGTATCTGAGCCAATGGATTGGTTCCGATGCAATAAATGTTTCAATGCAGCAAGACATCTTGGTTGGAGCTGACAATAATTCAGAAGATACATGGAAGTATGATGTTTGGGTTGAGCAAGATAGACCTGAGATAATAATTTACGAAGATACTACGGCTCGAAGCGACCATGCATCATTTCAAAATAATCTTGAAGCCGTGACACTAGGATTCGGTGGGTTAGTTGATGGCTACTGGTGCTATCATCAGACCTGCGATACTGTTCAGGAAATGATAGATTGGATGGACAATGAGTCTAGAGAATACGGAAATAATGCTACAGGACTCAATAATCTAGTAAATGCTTTGGATATGATTACTTGGTGGGCAACCTATAGCTTTTTCCACATGGACCAAAAGCCCATTGTTAATGCCTATCTTTAAGAAAGGGATTGAGTCTAACGTTGAGGACTTAGGATAAAAAATGAAAATTCTAGCTGTAGATGACGATAATGCTGTGAGAATTTCTCTCAATGTAATGTTTAGAAAATGGACAGATATAGAATTGGAAGTTGCAGAAGATGCTAAATCTGCTTTGGAAAAATTGGCCGTAAATGAATATCTTATGATGTTTTGTGATATTGACATGCCCGAAATGAACGGCTTGGAGTTACTTAAGGAAGTTAAAGAAAGATATCCAAAAATGCCTGTAGTTATGCTCACTGGAAATCAAGATATTAAAACACCAATTCAAGCTTTTAGAGATGGTGCCATGGATTATTTGCAAAAACCTATGCAAACGGCTAGTGTTCGTGAAACTATTGATAATGCGATTAAGTTTGTTGAAGAAGAGACAAGGAAAGAAGAAGTTATAGAACTTGATGATTTCAAAAAAATTGTTAATAACTTTTCTCTAGAAAAAGCGGGATTAACTGAATCTGGATCTAGAACTGCTGAATTTGCAAAATTAGCTCGAATACTTCAAGAAAAATTAATACATCCTAGTAAAAGAGGAAGAGTCCATAATATTTTTCTGCTTACAAAATCGGGAATTGTAATTTCTAATCTATCGACAAGCAATGTAGAAGAGGAAGACAGCGACATTATGGGAGGTATGTTTACTGCAGTTAAAGATTTCATGGAGGATGCTGTAAGTTCAGATAAAAAAGATTCATTGAATGATATCACTTTTGGTGAATTTCACATTAAATTTGCATCTGGAGCATTTACCGATCTAGCTGTTGTTTATCTAGGGCAATTAGGGCAAAATGCTGAAGATTCAGTTACTGATGCATTAATCGCATTTGAACTAGAAAATATGGAAGTATTGGAAAATTGGAACGGAGATAAGAGTCTTTTGAAGAATGCTGATAAGCATTTAGAAGATTTATTCGAAAAAATCGACAAGGGAAAAAATGCCGAGTAAATCGTCCGACGAAGATTTAAAATTACAATTAGAGAAGATAAATAAGAAACTAGAAGAGGCCGTTAAATTCCCTCAAGCAAACCCTCACTATGTAGTACAAGTTTCATCGGAAGGTAAAATATTATTTGCAAATAAAGCCTCTGAGAATAGTATATTTAGTAAACTAGATAATTTAAGAGATAGAAATAAGATAATTGATTTTCTAAAAACCATGAAAGCTGCTCTCGAGGGAGACGGAACGCCTATCTCTAAGACTTTAATATTCGAAGGATGTGTATACAATGCTACGTTTGTTCCTTTCAGTAAAGAAAATTATGTCATAATCTACGGAGTAGATATAACTGAAAGTCAAAAAGAAATAGAAAATTTAGCAAGATTTCCTGAAGAAAATCCACATTCAGTAATAAGGGTTAATGATAAGGGAAACGTGATTTTTGCAAATGCTCCTGCTAAAAAACAAATATTGCTAGAACTAAATTCTGGAGTAGGGCAAAAAGTGCCAGAAATATTGCAACAGACAATTGATGAATGCTTTGAGACTGGCAAATATGTAGATATTAATCATACTCTAGGAGAGCGAATTTACGCGTGTACTTTTGTTCCAATTAAGGAGTATTCTTATGTTAATATTTATGGAGTTGATATAACTGAAAAAATAGAGGCTCAAAATGAAGCTGAAAAAACTAATCAAGAATTGATTCAAGCTGAAAAAATGGCTAGTTTAGGAGTTGTTATTTCAGGAATTGCGCACGAAATTAGAAATCCTTTGCAAGTTATCATGGCATTATCAGAGTCTATTGTAGACGACGATGATTTACCTCGTATACAAGGCGATGCACATGAAATTGTAGAAGCTTCAAAAAGAATATCTGAAATTGTAAATGACTTGTCAACGCATGCGAGAGATGCAAGAACAACTGGAAATTCATCAATTAATTTGAATGATATTGCCGATAAATCAATGGAAATCTCAAAACATACAAGAAATTTAAGTTCTATAGAAATAGTAAAACAGTATACTAATGAAGCTGTGGTGATTGGAAGCTCGTCTGAACTCACTCAAGTCATTACTAATTTTGTTAATAATGCAGTAGATGCAATGAATGACGAAGGGAAACTATGGCTAATTACTAAAAAATCAAACGATAAATGCTCAATATCTGTGAAGGATAATGGCAGCGGAATGGATGAAGCTACTCAAAAGAAAATTTTTGACCCTTTTTTTACGACTAAAGAGCCTGGTAAAGGTACTGGATTAGGATTACACGTAGTTAGGAAAATAATTGAAAAACACGATGCAGAATTAGAACTTGAATCCAATTTAGGTGAGGGAACTACTTTTACCATAATTTTTCCAACTGCCAAAAATAATTCAAATTAGGAACCGTTCCTCTTTTCAAACCCAGCCGAATTGCTAATTAGGAAGTTATTGTAAATGAATCCATATCTTGCGTTAACAAGGCCCGGAAATGTTGTACTAACTGCAGTTGCTGTAACTGCCGGTTCTTTTATTGCAGCTGGAGACAATATTATAAATTTTCAAGTAGAAATATTAATTGCATCAATTTCAGCAATGATGCTTGTTGGTGGAGGTAACGCACTAAATGATTATAATGATCGAGAGTCTGATAAAGAAAATCATCCAAATAGACCCATTCCTGCAGGGTTAGTCAGTGCTGAAAATACTCTGCTTTACTCACAAGTCCTTTTGGGAGGAGGATTATTAGTTGTTCTTTTTGGACTTGCCAATAAGCTACCTTTTATCATAGCATTAATAGGAACTGTAACTCTTATATCATATGAAAATCAGTTAAAAGCTCTAGGCATCTCTGGAAATATTGCAGTAGGGTTTATGTCTGGTGCAGTATTCCTTTTTGCTGGAATGGTCGTTAATGATCCGGGACCGACTTTATGGATGTTTGGACTAGCTTTTCTAGCAACTATTTCACGTGAAATCATTAAGGACATTCAAGATCTGGAAGGTGATAAGGATAGATTGACATTGCCTGCAAGGATAGGGATTCAGAATTCTCTAATTGTAGCAGGCATCATTTTGGTTACAGCCATTTCACTAAGCTATACTGCTGTTCCTCAATTTGATGGAATGGCCTTAAACGCTTATTTAATTGGAATCTCTGCAGCAAATTTACTAATGTTAATTGGATTTCAAAGCGCTAGGAATGAAAACTATTTCTCAGGTCAAAAGAGCATAAAACAAGGAATGGGTGTTGCAATGTTAGCATTTATCGCTTCTGCAGGCCTTTAGATATATTAATATATGTACATTTATACATGTATTTATGGACGCCGTTATTTTCAAGGCCTTAGGAAATGTTACGAGATTGAAAATAATTGAAATGCTGATGATTAAAGAACATAACGTTACCGACTTAACTAAAATATCTGGAAAAGATCAAACTACCGTATCGAGACATCTTGCAAATCTGAAAGAAGCAAAGATAATTTCTCAAAAAAGAATTGGAAGAAATAAAATATATGCAATTATAGACTCGAGAATGAAAGCTTGGTTGAATATGGCCGTAAGAAACAATAATAAAACTGAGGAAAATACTCCACTTAGAGACAAAATAAAGGACTTTTTGACTAGTCAAAAGAAATAAATATGAATGATGAAGAGAAAGAAATTCTAGATGAGAAGCTTGTTCGATTAAGGCAACTAAGTAAAAATCTAGATGAAAGCTTTACAATTCCAGGAACTAGAATTAAATTTGGAATGGATGCGCTACTTGGACTGGTGCCTGGAGGTGGAGACATAGTAAGTGGAATCTTTTCACTATACATGCTAAGAGCTGCGATCAAAATGAACCTGCCTAAACGAGCAGTATTCTCAATGTTTCTAAATATCATATTAGACACAACTGTAGGAGTCATCCCCGTTGCTGGAGACATATTTGATATCTTTTGGAAATCAAATAAAAGAAATTTAAAAATTATAGAAAAGTATTTAGATAAGCAATCTAAAGATTAATCGATGCAATTCCTAGGGCAATTTACCCATGTCTAATGATTAAATTTAGAGTGTAGCTACTAATTTATTGGCTAATTTTATTTTAGCTACTAAATTATGCTTTACCGAGTATGCGGTACATTCCAGTGCCACAAGTTCCACATGATCCTTTCATTGCTTTACGACCATTCTTCATTGTGACTTCTTGTCCGTTACCTATTTCTCTTTTGGCTTTACACTTTACGCAGTATCCTTCCATACATATACATCGAGGAAGATAGCATATAAAACAAACGGCCGTAGAAGGCACTATATAAAGATTAGTATTCTATTATTTTCCTATTACTAGAGTAATATTTTTCTATTATTTTCCTATTATTTGTCTATTATTTTTCTATTAGGTTTTATATAGTATATCAATAAATGACTATAATAAAAATGAGCGAAAACAAAGAAAAAGAAATGAGACGCGTGCCAGTAACTGTTTTAACTGGATTTTTGGGCTCTGGTAAGACTACTCTCCTAAATCATATTCTGTCAAGTACCGAACATAAAATGAAATTCGCTATTGTTGAAAATGAATTTGGTGACATTGGTATTGATGAGAATATATTAGTCGAAACTTCAGAAGAAGAAATTATTGAAGTCGTTAATGGCTGTCTTTGCTGTAACGTAAGAGGAGACCTTACCGAGTTACTTTATGACATGTATGATAGAATCAAGGACTTTGATGGGTTGATAATTGAGACAACAGGGCTAGCTGATCCTGCCCCTGTTGCACAAACTTTCTTCGTTGATGACAAAATTTCAGAACGTTATGAACTTGATGGAATTATAACTGTAGTAGATGCAAAGAATATCATTCAACATGTGGAAGAAGAAAAGCCTGAAGGAATAGAAAATGAGTCTGTTGAACAGATTGCTTTTGCAGATAAAATCCTACTAAACAAGACTGATCTCGTAGATGAAGAAGAGCTGTTAAATGTTGAAAAACAGATAAAGGTAATCAATGGGTTTGCACCAATCTTCAGAACTGAACATGGAATTATAGATCCTAAAAATTTGATTAATATCGGCTCTTTTGATTTAAAGAGAACTCTTGAAATGGATCCTGAATTTCTTGATACTGACGCAGAACATGAGCATGATCAGCGTGTAACATCTATAAGCTCAAAATTCGAAGGATCTCTTAACGTTAATAAACTTAACAAGTGGATTGCAGAAATTATCGATAAGAAAGCAACGGATATTTTTAGATACAAGGGAATCTTATCAGTAAAAGGTATGGATAATAAGTTTGTATTCCAAGGAGTTCACATGCTCTTTGGTGGAGCATATAGCCAAGACCTTATGTGGGAAAAGGATGAGAAACGTGAATGCACTTTCGTTTTCATAGGAAGAGATTTGGACCACGAAGCGCTGGAAGCTGGATTCATGGAATGTAAAGCTGAAGAACTACGTTTTAACGTAGGAGACATGATTTATGCTAATGTAGGAGAATTTACAAAAGGTAAAATTTTGAAATGTTGGGATGAAGGCAATCCATACAGGGTAGAACTCCAAGATGATGAAAAGAAAAATGTGTGGGTTCCTATCGATGACGACGAATACGTACGTAAAAAGGTTTAAGATAAGTCACAACTAAATTGGTTCACTAAAAATGAAAGATATAGATAGCTTGGCTTCTATGTACGTTTGTGATAGCTGCTGCTGTGGAAATACTGAAAAAGGACATTATGAAGTTCCTGTAAATAAACTAAAAATTGCTTGGAAAAAAGAAGAATTAGACAAAAAAGTGAATCTTATCATTTCAAACTGTTTAGGGTATTGTAGTTTACATAATGTTACAATGCTAAAAAATGGAAGTAAAAAAACTTGGATAGGAAAACTGAATAGTAGAGAGCATTTTGAAGCTGTTATTACCTGGGCTCATAGTGTAGCTGAATTTGGAAATAAAGCCAAATTACCAAATATTTTAGTTCCACACCTTTTTTTACCTAGTGATATTTAAAAAAAATTAGTTTAAATTTTGGGATGGCGAAAATAAAGGCCTTACTACAAATTGGATTATTGCTACACAACCAAAAATAATTGCTGAAACTAGAGCAATCATTGCGCCACTTCCCGCTTCTAATTCAGCTGAATAATAAAGCCCTAAAAGGACTGAACTAAATCCAAAAAATTGTGACCACATGAATGAAGAGCGAAAGCTAGTACTTACCAACTGAGAAGTAGCTGAAGGTGTAACTAATAATGCAGTTACTAGTAAAGCTCCCATTACTTGAACCATACTAACAACAGTAGCTGCTGTAATTATACTAAAAGCAAGCCCAGTCATTCTTACTGGAATACCTTGAACTTGTGCTGCGAGCGGATCAATGCTAGTAATAAGTAAAATTTTATACGACACAAAAAGGAAAATTAAAGATATAACGGAAACGATACAAATCATATTAAAACTTTCTTTATCAATTAGCAACAAATTTCCAAATAAATAACCTTCAACGTCAGTTGTTACACCTCCTCCCCAAATTCTTAGAGAAACTAAACCTAAAGCAAGCATTCCGGTTAAAAATATAGCAATTGAAGCATCTCCTGAAAGTATTTCTCGTACTTGTAACTCATAAATTATTATTGCTGAGATAATGCTTAAGAAAAGAGCAAAATGCAACTCTGATGCGAGACCAAAAGCAATAGACAAAGCAACTCCGCCAAACGAAACATGAGCTAACCCGTCACCTAGCAATGCAAGATTTCTGATCAATAAAAATATTCCAAGAAAACCAGAAACGAGTGTAACTATTAACGCCGCAATTAATGACCTCTGAAGCATTTCCATTGTAAAAAAATAAGGAAAAATTTCACCTGGAATTATAGGTGCAAGGGCCTCCAAAAATGGAACGACTAATTTCAATACAATTTCGCCTACGTCTATCATTTTTCTGCGGTGTCCTTCAACTGGTATAATTTTTCTCCTATGCCAACACTTTCATGAATACGCTCTAGTCCTCGTAAATTGGCTAATTCATCTAAACTAGGAAAACAATCTGAGGCTCCATCATATCTAATTCTTTCTTCTAGATATATCATCCTATGCGAAGTTCGTTGAATAGCTGCTATGTCATGAGATACCATCAAAATAGTTTTTTGAGATTCATGGCAAAGCCTATCTAAAAATTTAAGTAAATAATTTCTAGAATTACGATCTACTCCAACAAGAGGCTCGTCTAAGATTATAAATTCAGCTTCCGAAGCTAAAACTCGTGCAATTACTGCACGTTGTCGTTGCCCTCCAGATAAGGTGTGAATACTCCTGCTTTGTACATCTTGTAAATCTGCCTGCCTAATAGCGCGATCTACTCTAGCATTCTGATCGGCGTTATATCTCCAAAACATATTGCCTGAATTTAGAGTACCTAGTTGAACAAGTTCCCTAACAGTTAATTTTACATTTTTTGGAATATTGGATGCGTGTTGAGAAACCCAGCCTAATTTCCTAAGTATAGAATTAGAAGGTGTTCTAGTTCCATAAAATTCAACATGTCCCTGATTCGATTTAAGTATACCTAAAATCGTGAGGAGGAAGGTAGTTTTACCTCCTCCGTTTGGACCTACAAGTCCAACGAACTCTCCACGTTTAATAGTTAGGGACACTTTATCTAAAACCACTTTTTTTGAGCGACTTACAGATAAATTTTCAACTACGAGTAGAGAGTCCGTATGCATATTTAATTGTTAGACAATGTCTAAAATTTCCTACGCGTACTTTTCTGCGTCAGCTTTCGAAAGAATTCTGAACATTTTGTGTTTTTCGCCGTCGATTGTGACAGATGCTTTTGCTGCAGGTCTGCCGTTTTTCATAGTAACTATTTGAAAATCTTTTTCTTCGACTTCAACGGATTTCTTTAGTTTTACATTATAGAATTGCATGTTTACCTCCTTTTATTTTTTTGTTGGTACTCGGAGCACCATATAAATTAGCACCCTATGCCTGTAACAAGGCTGTCAAGGTTCTTATTCATCAATGTCAGATAATTGTCCTCTGAGTCTTTAGGTGGCATTTCCATAGTATACAGTACTTTTACTGATATAGTAATTCCGTCGTCCGCAGCTTGCTGTACAATACTATCTACCGTTGCAGTATTTGTATATTCCTCAATATATAACACAGTTATTTGTTTCTCTTTGATTGTATTCACAACCTCTACTATGTCGCCAGGTGCGGCAGTTCCTTCAGGATCCAATCCGTGTACTGTTACTATGTCAATGTCATACCTTTGAGCAATGTAAGAGTAAGCATTGTGATTGGCTACAACTGTCTTGTCAGCATTTGCTACATCACAAGAACCACCTTCACCGAATGCTGCAGTGTAATCTAAATCTATTTTATCAAGACTTGCTGAAAAATTTTCTGCATTTGCTTTGAAATCTGCTTCACCTTCAGGGAATTTTGCAATAAAGGCTTCTAGAACAACGTTTACTTGAGCCTTGTAAGCAACTGGGCTTAGCCAACTGTGTGGATCATAGTCGAAAGCTTCTTCGTCTGCATCTGCAACTATTTCACTGCCATCGTCGGAGTGATCTTCATCGTCTGAATGGTCTTCATCATCTGAATGATCGCTGTGATCATCATGGTCATCGTGATCGTCATGGTCGTCGTGATCATCATGGCCTCCTTCTCCCATCAGAATGAAATATTCAATACCAGATGGTAAAGCAAAACCATAGTCTCCTTCTTCTTCAATGTGAAGAGTAGCGAAAGCTACAGGGTGTTCTTCGTGACCATCATGGTCGTCAAACTCAACGACTTCGTGAATGAAGTGTTCTAATTCGGTTAAGTTGAGGAAACCATCGTTATTTACATCTGATTCGTTGAAAATAGCCATCAACTGAGACATCTCTTCACCATGGTCGTCGTGGTGACCATCGTGATCGTCGTCATGAGTTTCATTGTCATCGTGATCGTCATGGTCGTCATCATGAGTTTCATTGTCATCATGATCGTCGTGGTCATCGTGATCGTCATCGTCGTCTTCTTCCCAAGAATGCCAAAATTCATCAAAAGAAATTAATGAATCGTTGTTAGCATCTGCAAAATTTAGCACATCTTGTGGAGTTGGAACGTCATCTCCATCCATGTCATCATCGTGATCATGATGATCATCTCCGTGGTCATCATGGTCATCATGGTCATCATGGTCATCATGGTCATCATGAGTTTCATTGTCATCATGGTCGTCGTGGTCATCATGGTCGCCATGTCCATGGTGATGGTGCGCGTGACCACCCATCATCTTGAGAACAACCATATCAAACTCGGTAGCTGCTCCGTATTCAAATTCTAATAGATATTCTCCTTCTTCAAGGTGGAAAACAGATACAACTGTGTCTGAAGGACAATTTGCTGGATTACTGATTACCTTTTCAGCCATTGCATGGTTATGTTCTGCGTGGCCGTCATGATCATCTCCATGGTCATCGTGGTCATCTCCATGGTCATCGTGATCATCTCCATGGTCATCGTGGTCATCTCCATGGTCATCGTGATCATCATCGTGATCATCGTCCATTTCTGGATAAGATACCTTGTGAGTCATGGCTTCTGCATGAATTTCAACGTCTCCTGCCTCATCATGATGATCTGCAAGAGTTACTGCCTCGTAAGCATCTTCATTCAATGTTTCACATATTTCACTTAGGAGTATTGACTGATAGTCTAATGTCTTTTCACCAGAAGGCATTGCGTGAGTTGGAACAACATCTGGTGCATCGTTACCTAAATCTGATATTGCTTTATCCACCCATTTTTCAAGGCCTAGACCGTGATAAAGGAATAAGTCTGAATTCTGTAGTCTAGCAAGGTCTGAAACTGAAGGCTCGTAATTGTGAACGTCAGTACTAGACGAACTAATAAGCTCAACTGTAACTCTATCTCCCCCTACACCTCTAGCAAGCTCTGCAACATGATAAGTGGACGTCATAACAGTTCCAAGGGTAGAGTTTGTAACTGCATTGGAATCATCAGTAGTAGAATCATCGGATACTATACTGGAATTGGAATCTTCTTCGTCTGTGTCTATACAACCAACAAAACTAGAAAAGACCATTACAATAGCAAAAATTAACGCTGAAGATTTTGTACTCATCTAACAGCACCCCAATGTACAATCGCAATCTACTTCAGGGCCGTGATTATGATTAAATTCGCATGAAGGATACAAGGAATCTATAGCTCCTTGATCTAAAGCCCATTTTAGTAAGTCTGAAATTAACTGAGAACGGCTAATTCCGTCTATATTAGTTTTCCATCCATCTAGTTGCTGAACTAGAGAGACTGGAATATCTGCTGATACTTTTGACAAAGCATACCTTGAACGTCGCGTCATACTGAGTTGTAGCCAATATACTATAAATAGATTATTATCCTATTAGGATTCTATTATTT
>JAERSJ010000175.1 GCA_016845825.1 Methanobacteriota archaeon | reverse complement strand
ATATTCAGCTGATTTAGCAGACTTAACATTAAAATCTTCAGATATAATTATCACAGACTCAGGTGGAAACATTACTTCTGAGATTGAAGAGGGTCAGACAGTTCAACTATCTGTTGATATTAGAAATGAGGGAAATCATGATGCTTTAGATGTAGATATAGAAGTAAGATTAGACTCATTAAATGGAACCTTATTACATTCAGAGACGATAGATATTCAAGCTAATTCAATTCAAGATTTAGAAGACTTCTCTTGGATTTCGGAGGGACAAGGTAATCATAAATTTTTGGTGATGTGTATTGTTGATTCTGATGAAAACGAAGAGGTTAGATATGATAATAATAATGCTTCAAAGTCTTTGCTTGTTAGACCTCAATATGGACTGGAATTAGCTATTGCAGAATCTTCAAAAACAGTAGATGTAAACAATGCAGCAGTATTTGAATTGAACATAACAAATATGGGTTTACAAGTTGACAATTACAACATTTCAGTAGAAGTTATGAATCCTCAATGGGACATTAGTTTTCCAACAGTAATAGAGAATGTCGAAAGTAATACAACTTCGGATTTTCAGGTCAGTTTTACACCAAAAGATAATGTTACTGCAGCAGAGCACTTGTTCACAATAATAGCAACCTCACAAGGAAATGCAAGCAGGTTTGATTCTACAATTGTTGGAATAACTTTGAACCAATATTTTGGCTTAAAATTAGTAATGCCTCTAGACTTTCAAAAAGTCTTTCCGGGAAATACTCTTTTTTATCCTGTTAAGATAATAAACGAAGGTAATGGCGAAGACACTTTCGATTTGTATACTAGCAGTGATTGGGGTGCACAAACTAGGGTTGAGGGGTCACCATCAGGAGAGGTTAGTCTTGCTGCATTTAGGTCCATCGACGCAGAATTGAAAATAGTAGTGCCCGAGACTGTTTCAGTTAATGATTTTAAGGAAATTCCTTTTACAGCTATTTCTCAGGGTGATAGCTCTATCTCAATTTCAAAAGTTAGTAACACTTCAATAGGGATTATGAGGGCTGAAAATGCAGTTAGAGGCATTTTACCCGGCGAGTCATCATCTTTTAGTTTCGAATTTTTAAATCCAACAAATTCATCTGATAATTTTACTCTATCAATATTGTCCGGTGCACCGGCTTGGGATATTTCAATTTCTCCTGAGACCACTGTTGAATCGAATGAAAAGGGAATTGCAACCATAGAATTTGTTGCACCAAATACGGCAGAACCAGGAACTTCGTTTGAAATGGTAATAGGTTTTGGTAATGATGAAATATTAGATCAAGTTACAGTTATTCTTGAAGTAAATAGCCTTCAAGGAATTCGTATATGGTCTATTGATGATAAGTTTTCAGAATTTGCAAGCCCTGGAGAAACAGTATTTTTTGATGTTCGTGTGGTTAATTATGAATCTCAAGAGCAAGATGTAGATTTGTCTTACAATTCTGATGATTTAAGTGGATGGTCTTTAGTTTTCAATAATCAAAGTTCTTGGTCTAAAACGTTACCTTCAGGCTCGTCTACATCAGTTAGCATAGGGGTGACTCCGCCTTCTTCAGAATCAGTAGATACAGTTGATTTAGAAATTAAAGGAACTACTCCAGGATTCCTTCCGGTCTATTTTTATTCTAATATTACAGTTAATCAGGAATTTGGAGTTTCAGTAGGTTCCAAATCAGTTACAACGCTTTTGGGCAATGTTAGCGAATTAGTTAAGATTTTTGTAACAAATTCTGGTAATGGACCTGATGTATTTGACGTTACTTATACTGGTGAATGGGTTGAAAATAATACAGTTTCATATGCTTTTGAAGGATTTGAAGTAAGAGAAATATCAATTCCTGTTAATTCAGGGCTAGTTGCTCCTGGCTCGCAAAGTTCAGTTGAGATTATCGTTAATTCCACAAAAAGTAAGTTAGCAGGTAATGAATTATCAGATTCTTCAACTTTAGATTTTGTTGTTACTGGAATAAAGCCGGTTAGCAGTCAAAGCATCAGTTTACAGAGAGGCCAAACGGCTTCTTTTGACTTAGCCATACTATCTCTTAATACTCTAGGAGATCCTACTTCTAGAGTAATTACAGAGGTAGCTGGAGACGTATATTGGTGGGCTTCATTTGATAATACTGAAGAGTTTGAAGACGAACAAACATTAATTGTCTCAGTAGGTGAGCCTCAAGTGTTTTCCGCTACAGTTTCTATTCCTGAGAGCGCAGAAGCAGGTAGCTATTCATTTATTCTCAAAGTAACAGATTATAATGAGCAGAGTCACGTTTCTACATTAACATATACTGTAAATGTAGTACAAGAGTATAATATAACTTTCAATTTACAATCAACAACAACTGAAGTGAATCCGGGAGATACAGCCACTTGGTCATTTCTGGTGACAAACAATGGTAATGGATTAGATACAGTTACTTTATCTTCTTTAGGGGTTCCAGCTATTTGGACAAGCGAGTTTGATGCCTCCAATTTTGAATTAGCATCGCAGCCACCAAGTCCTACATCGAAATTTGTTACATTAACAATGGAAGTTCCTCTGAATGAAACATCAGGAGAGTATAATTTTGAAATTATTGCAGATTCATTGGGTACTTTCTCCTCGATTTCGTTGAATTTATCGATTAATGCAGTTTATCAAGTAGGAATGTCCGTGATAGGAGATTCCGAATTAGTAGGCCAAGCCGGTCAATCCATATATTTCCAATTTGATGTTACTAACTTGGGAAATTCTGATGATGAGTATACTTTGACCTCTTCAGGAACTATGATATCTCAAGCAACACCTAACAATTTAGGTTGGTCCTCGAAGGTAGTAGGTTCCTCACTTTCTGAAACTAACTACTTGAAAGTTACAGTTCCCCAATCAAATGACGGTCCTTGGAATGCAGTGGTTACAGTGACTTCAGCAGGTAACCCAACATTAACCAACTCACTAAAGTTTACCTTAACTGGCCAGGTACTTCCAGATGCTACGATTAGAGACCTTACTTTAACACCTTCAAATCCAAAACCAGACGAGCGAGTTACTGCAAGATTTAGTATTTTTGCAGAAGATGCCGATTTGGATTCGATATATTACACAGTTTATTTGGATAATAATGTAATTGGAGGTGATAGAGTATTTGGAATAGAGTCTAATGGCTTTGAAACCGTATCATTTAGTTTTACAGCAACTGAGGGAGATCATATTTTCAAAGTTAAATTAGATGAATTAGGAGATATTTCAGAAAGTGACGTCACTAATAATGAAATTGAACAAAGCTTTACTGTTGAAGCTGAGGCAAGCAGTAATCTCATTATTTATATTGTTGTAGTGATTGTAGCGGCAGTTGCTGGGGCTGTTTACTATAGATATAGATATTCTCAAAAAGGTGAAAGTCCCAGATTATCAATTAAAAAGAAACCAGTAATCTCTGATTCAAGCATAAAATTTCCAATAATTTTGAATTGCTTACAATGTAGTTCAAGAGTTAGGGTTGCCCGACCTGGCTCATTTAGATGTCCTTCCTGTAAATCGGTTTCGGATGTAGATGCAAACGGTGAAATGGAAATAACAGAGAAGGCAGATGACGTGGAGGAAGAGTTCGAAGAGAAATCAAGTATAGCAGTATCCAAGGAGGAAGAGCCGAAAGAAAAGTCAAAAAGCCGTTTATCACGAATGGAACGATTCTTGGCAGGCAATAAGGAAGAGGAGATTGAGGAAAAGCC
>JAERSJ010000174.1 GCA_016845825.1 Methanobacteriota archaeon | reverse complement strand
GATTTATTTAATTCATATTTTGAGCGAATTGAAAAATTAATGAAACCAAATGGAACTGCCGTGATTCAAGCTATAACTTACCCAGATGAAAATTATGATACCTATAGAAAAGGATGTGACTTCATTCAGAAATTTATATTTCCCGGTAGTTTACTGCCCTCGATAGGAGCCATGGAAAATTCTATCAATTTAACAGAACTAAAAGTTGATAACATAGCGAGAATAGGTAGTCATTATGCTACCACTTTAAACATATGGACTAAAAATTTTAATGAAATTATAGACCGGATAAAAGATATGGGGTTTGACCAATATTTCATAAATTTATGGAACTATTACTTTAGCTATTGTGAAGCTGGTTTCGCAAATAAAACTATAGATGACGTCCAATTAGTAATCAAAGGAGGAATTGCAAATGCTTGAAGCATACGAGAATAGATTACCTGGTGAAAAACTTTCATTACTTGTCAGTTTACCATTTATCTCAGTACATGTGGGCGCTCTGTTTGCTCTCACAATTTCACCCTCCCCGTTTGCCCTTTTCATGGTTTTTTTGATGTATTTTATTCGAATGTTTGGAATAACTGCAGGTTTTCATCGGTTTTTTTCTCATAAGACTTTCAAAACTAGCCGCGCCTTTCAATTTATTTTAGCTTACTTGGCTACTTCATCTGCACAAATGGGCCCCATCTGGTGGGCATCTCACCACAGGCATCATCACAAATATACTGATGAAATAGAAGATCCGCATACGCCAACAATCAAAGGATTTTTTTGGGCTCACGTGGGATGGATTATGTCACCTTCTAATGTCCCTACTAAAGAAGAATATGTCGGAGACCTGAAGAGATTCCCGGAACTTAAATTTTTAGACAAATATCATTACATCGCTCCATTTAGTATGGCTGTATTCTTGTTTGCATTAGGTGACTACATGGCAATACACTATACTCAATACAATACAAACGGAATGGAATTGCTGATGTGGGGATTTTTTGTTAGTACTGTTATTCTTTACCATGCTACATTTACAGTTAATTCAGTTTGTCATGTTTTTGGATACAGGACTTATGATACAAAGGATGGAAGTGTCAATAATTGGATGGTTGCAATCTTAACTTTAGGAGAAGGATGGCATAATAATCATCACGCATTTCCAAACTCAGAAAGGCAAGGCCATAAATGGTATCAAATTGATATTTGCCATTATATTTTGTGGTCTTTATCAAAAATAGGAATAGTCTGGGACATTCGCGATGTACCTGATGACTCAATTATAGAAAAGCGCTACGGTTCAAATGTGGTTTAACTCACTCCTCGCAAGGGGATTAATCCCTGACTGGATTTTGAGAAGAGGCGTTAGAAATCAGGGTAAAGAGCGGCTTAATATGATGAACAAAGCTGATTCAACGAAAGAATATTCTAAGTTCATAAATGAGGCAAGTAGTGGTAGCATCGCAGTGAATACTGATGATGCTAATAATCAGCATTATGAAGTTGATTCTGAATTTTTTAAATATTGCTTAGGTAAAAACCTGAAATACAGTTGCTGCTTTTGGGATGATAATACATTGGATTTAGATACTGCAGAAGATAATATGCTAGAAATTTACTCTGAGCGTGCTGAAATTACAGATGGTATGAATATTCTAGATATTGGATGTGGCTGGGGATCTCTTAGCCTATTCTTAGCACAAAAATATCCAAAATCTGAGATTACTGGCGTTTCTAATTCTTCCTCACAAAAAATATTTATTGATTCTGTAGCATCGAAAAGAAATATTTCTAATTTGAAAATAATAACTAGAGATATAAATGATTTTAGAACAGAAGAAAAATACGATAGAATTTTATCAATTGAAATGTTTGAGCATACCAAAAATACTAAAAAACTAATGAACTTGATCAATGATTGGTTAAATCCAAACGGGCTCTTTTTCATGCATGTTTTTGCACATAAAGAAAATCCGTATTATTTTGACAGAGACCAAAAGAATGCATGGATGGCAAAATATTTTTTCACAGGAGGGATGATGCCAAATCATAATTTATTTAAAGATTTAAAATCAAATTTAGAATATCAGAAATCTTGGATGTTATCTGGAAATCACTATGAAAAAACATCAAATGCATGGTTAGATAAAATGGATCAAAACAAAAGAGAAATACTATCATTATTTGAAAAAAGCAATAGTAGTAGTATAGCAAAAAGAAAATTCCATTTTTGGAGACTGTTTTACATTGCTTGCGCAGAAATTTTTGGTTATGAGAATGGCAATGAATGGGTTGTCTCTCACCATTTATTCAAAAAGAGTGCAAAATGAATATTGGAATTATAGGTGCGGGAGTGGCAGGATTAACTGCTGCATATTTGCTTTCCGAAAAGCACAATGTTACATTAATTGAAAAACAAAAAAGAATTGGAGGGCATACTAATACCATAAATGTTGAAGAAAATGGTGAAAAAATTGGAGTCGATACAGGATTTATCGTATTAAACGATAAAAACTATACGAATTTCAAGAAACTATTAAAAAAATTAGATGTTAAAGTAAGAAACACAGACATGTCATTTAG
>JAERSJ010000173.1 GCA_016845825.1 Methanobacteriota archaeon | reverse complement strand
GGTGTTCAAGATAATTTAGCAGACATTAGAGGTGGTGCTATTATGTCAGGTGGTTACGGTGGTGGAAGACAAGGTATTGCAGAGGGTAATGCAATAGCAGGAGCTGCTGATGCAGCTAACCAAGCAGCAGCACAGATATATAGTAATGCATATGGACAAGGATTAGGACATCAAGCTAATACCCTAGGGATGACAGGAAGTCTTATGGGTGCAGGTTTCCAGCCTTATGGTGCTTTAGGTGCATCAGGTGCTCAACAACAAGCTAGAGAGCAAGCTCTAATAGCTGATGCTATGAAACAACAAGAGTTTGAACAAAACTTACCTTACCAACAACTGCAACAATATCAAGCAGGTATTACAGGATTTAGTCCTCTTGTTGGTGGAGCTGGTCAAAAGATTAGCACATCTCCGGGAAGAACAGCATTAGAAAATATGGGAAGTTTAGTTTCAATGTACGGTTTAATTTAAGGAGCATTAATGGGATATTTAAAAGACAGCTATAATTATTCTATTAAACCTGCAATTGATGCATTTAACTACATTGATAATAAAGCAGAACAAGGTTTTGGAATAGTAAAAGATTTTTTGCAAAGTGGTAGTACAAGCCAAGGCCCACATGCAAATAATCCCGGTGGTGTAGAACCAGTAAAGACATATCCATTAGGAACTTCAAAAGGAGATGAGTATTTAATTCCTAGAGAACCTAATTTATTTGTAAACAATTCCGAAGTTCCTTCGTTAGATGAAGGTTTGCCTGTATATGGGCCTTTAAATCAGTATGGATTAATGGGTGAAAGTAGTTTAGGGCCTATAACAATTAATTTAGAAGACAGGTACGAAAATCCTTACCCAACAGACGTACATTCTTCTGGACTTACTGATGCAGAAATAGCACGTAAATATCAACAACAAAGAGAATTAGCAGGTGTTAGAGAGCTTGGTGTTTCTAATGAGCAATTTAGAGACAGTCCTTTATATAATCCTAATACTAATACTAACCCAAGTGGTAGAAGTGGTGGAGGTACTGCTGTAGCTAGTGCAGTTCCATCAGCACCTGTATTAAAAACTCGTACATTTCCATTTACCTCACGCACACCATCCGGTACTGTATATGCACCGGATTTGTCTGCATACAATGACTCGTCTTTATTTAACTACGCTGGCCCGGGTGGTTTAGCTGAGTATACTTATGGACAAGGATTACGCACAGATGGTGCAGACTACAGTATATTTGGTTCACCGGCTAACATAGCTAATCCATATTTTTCAGGACAATTTAAAGAACCTCAAGGCCCTGCGGATGCTGCGATAAATATGCCAGCAGTTGAGCTACCGGAAGGTGTACAACCAGTAACTCCTACAGAAGTAAGTGCAGATGTTAGCATGCCGGGATTTGTTGGTGGTATGTTACCGGGAGGTATAACACCTAGACCACCTAACTCTGCTGGAGATTTAACATACCAGCAGACAATAGATGAAATGGGTATATTTGGGCCTAACAACCCTCCACCTAGTACATTATTTCCTAGTCCGGGACAGATTACAGCTAATCAACAAAATACTATAGCTGGTAATATAGCTGGTGCTCCTGCAATGGATGATACTGCTGATATAGAAAGAGGTATGTTTACTTCACAGCGTGGTACAACTATGGATGATACTGCCGATATAGAGAGAGGCATGCTTACTTCACAGCGTGGTACAACTATGGATGATACTGCTGATATAGAAGCAGGCATGTCTCCAGTAGTTCCTACTACACAACAGAAAATGGATTTGTTGCAAGCTAGAGCTAATGAAGTGTATAATAACATGACAGCAGAAGAAAAAAGAGATGGTTTATTTATTGAGCCAGTTTATAGTGTTTCTAAAGATACTATGAAACTAGGAATACCGGATATTTTTGCAACTAATAATGAAAATGTTAGTTCTACTGGCAATCTTATTAATAGAACACCGCCAGAAAGAAATTTGTTTAAGCCAGATGAAATAGACATACCAACTCCACCATTTAGACCTGAAGGTGTAGAGGGTGTAGATTTTTACCAAGATGTAACAGGTAACTATTTTGCTATGGAAGATGATTTAGGTACACAACCATTAGGCCCAAATGTTAGGGGAAGTAGACGTAATGAAACTTTGTTTAGCGATGGCCCTAATAACAGGGGAAGTAGACGTAATCCAACTCTGTTTAGCGATGGCCCTAATGTTAGAGGAACTAGAGGTGATACAGTACCAGCAGACATACCTGATTTTCTAGATTATGACATAACTAGAGATAATGCAAACTACGAAGCTGCTGTTAATGCAAGAGATAATCAATTAAGAAATCAGCTAGATAGTAGACCTGCATATGAAAGAGATAGAATGGAATATTTAGATAACGCATATAGTGCTATTGATGCTAAATATGCAGGAAGTAAAACAAATGCTAGTCAGCAAGCTGAACTTGTTGAGGTGTTAAATGCTAATTTAGATTCATTTGGCAACGCTGCTGGTAGAGAAAATGCTGCTTTAGCAAGAGAACAACAAGATATGAGACAAGCTAACGCTACTCCTTTTATACCTTCGTATGCTAGAGAAATAGAAGGCACTGATATGGGAGAAAGTTTGTTTCAAAATGTAGACCCTGTAGTTCAACCAGTTATACAGAAAAGAGGTGCTACTAATAAAGAAGCAAGAGAAGGTCAGCAAAGTGGTAGAGTACGAGCTCCCACACCTGTTCCTGTAACACCTGCAAATATAACAAGTATATTTAATCCGGGGCCACCTAGCATGAATCAAGTTCGACCTATGGTAGCTAGGACAGAAAACAACATGACTGTGCCAGTTATGAGAGACTCGGCATTGGATAGAAGATATGGTGGGCCAATGAGGTTTGGAAGATAATGAATAAAGGAGAAAGATAATGGGTTATTGTACATACAACGGACAAAAAATACCCGGTACTAAAGAGTTTTGTAATCCTAGTGTAAAAGCTGGAGTTAAATGGGTAGAAGAAGATACAGAGGTTGAAACAACTGGAGGATTTTTAGACGCAGTCTCTAGTTTATGGGATGAAGACAAACCTGAAAAGTTTACAGAATATGTAGAAAGAAGGTTTGAAGAAGACCCTTATAAATTAGCTTTTGATGCAGCTATGTTAGCAGTGCCCGGTGGTCTTGCTCTTAAAGGAATAACTGGTGCAGGTAAAATGGCAAACATATTTAAAAAGACTTTTAGAAAACCTACTGATGCTGTTCCGGGAACACCAGCCTCTGCTACTTTTTCAGGTACAGGTACTTTTGGTAAACCTACAGGTGTGCCTATAAATCCTAAGACTGGTCTTCCTACTCCTGTTCAAACTAAAGTACCATCTTATCCTATTAATGCACCGAATGCAGGAAAAGTTATTACTACTCCAAGACAAGGAACTTTTGCTAGACCTCTTGCAAATCCTATAAATAGAACAGCAGCTATACCGGGTATACCAGCAGGTACAGCATTTTCTCCGGGTAGACTAGCTCTTACAGGA
This sequence comes from Methanobacteriota archaeon, assembly GCA_016845825.1. GTDB lineage: Archaea > Thermoplasmatota > Poseidoniia > MGIII > CG-Epi1 > CG-Epi1. The sequence continues at coordinate 3,128 of JAERSJ010000173.1, read as the reverse complement.
ACTGCTCTTGGAGCCACTGCTTATGGTGTAGATAGGAATTTATATCCTATGACTGAACAAGCAAAAGCTATAGCTCAAGAAGAAGCTAATGCTTCTATGATGCCTGCAATAGAACAAATTGATGCAATAAAAGCACAAGACGATGCAGCAAAAGCAGCTGAACAATTAGCAATTAAGAAACAAAATGAAATAGATAACATGAGTTTCTTTGATAAATTTAAACTGGGAATGAAAGACCCTACTACTGCTGCTTTGTTTGGTGCTGGACTTAGAGACATTGGTAGTAATATACCGGGACAAAATCAATTAGGCACAATGCAAATGGGATTAGCTAAAGCAGCAGCTTCTGCTAGTGGCCCAAGTGCATCATTGTTTAATGCAACTAAACTATCAGAGTCTGCTTTAATGGATAGATTTACTGATAGCAAATCGTTTATAAGTTTCTTTGGAGATAGCGAAGAAAAAAGGAAAAAGAAAGCAACTTACATGGTTGGAGTGTATAGAAGTTTACAAGCACAATTACTTGCTGCTGGTTTGCCGGCAGATGATAAAACAGTAATGGCATTGCTTGAAGAAGAATACGGTAAAAAAGCATAGAGGTAAACAATGGCTGTTAATCCATTTGTAAGAGAAGAGGAAGAAGAAAATCCTTTTGCTGATTTTGATTTCGGTAGTGTAAGTTACGAAGAAATAGAGAATCCTTTTGAGGATTTTAATTTTGCATCTGTTGATTTTTCTGGCAAAGGTTCTGATTCATTAGGATATTCTTTTGATAGAGCAATGAAAGCTGGTGGTCGTGGACTATCGGAGCTATTGCCACGCATGGGTTTAAATGTGCCTCAAGGCATACAAGATTACTCTGCTAAATTGCAAGAAGCTGGTGAAACTGGAATGCAAGACTATGTTCCGGAATACCAAGGCGAAATTACACAGCAAAGTCTAAAAGATGTTCCCGGATTCTTAGGAGAAAAACTAGCAGAAAATGCTACTGCTATGGGTATTACTATGTTTGGTCTAACATTAGGTCAATCGTTAATGAAAGGCCCGGGTGTTTCTAAGTTAATAGGTGCTGGTATTACAGGTGCTACTGCTGGATTTAACTATTTAATGTTATTAGACGAAGCAGTAGAAACTCATGCAGCAGCAGCCGGTAAGACTGTAGACGATTTAACTGAAAGTGAAATTGGTAATGCTAGTTTTACAGCTATACAAAACGCAGGTCTTGACTTTATTCTTCCGGGTATATGGGCAAGGTCTATGAAAAAAGCAGGATTGCCTGCTAAGAAATCATTAAAAGAATTAGCTGATAATTTAAAAACAACTGATAAAGAAAAGATTGGTTCTATGCTCTATAAAGGAGCAAGACAAACATTAAACTCTGCATTAATAGAAGGTAGTATAGAGTCTGCACAACAAGCTAATATGATGCGTACTTCTGTATTAGGAGTTGAAGGTATAAATCCTGAGTCTATGTTAACAGACTTTGCTGTAGGTGCAGCAGGTGGTGGTTTGTATGGTACTCCTGCATCTATAAGTGCAGCTACTGATGTTAATAGAAGTCGTGCAGCAGATAAGAAATTATTAGATTTTGCTGATGTGCAAGCTAAATTAAAAGCAGGCGAGCGTTACAAAGCAGATGTAAAAGCATATACTGAGGATTTTGATAAGCTAGTAAAAGAATATGACAGCATTGTTAAAGATGTAAATCTTGGTAAAAAACCAAATGCAGATTTAATTAAAAAGTTTGAAGCATTACCGGGTACTAAAAAACCATTTGATGTTGAAACTGGAATGGGTAAAATTCGCCCACCTAAATTTGATGTAGAAAGAAATGTTGCAGACATCATACCTAATTTATACAATGCTCCTGAAGAAACTAAAGGGTTGCTTTCTAATATATTAAGTGGATTGTCAGAGTTAGCATTAAAGCGTTCTACTGATGAATTAGCTGACATTAGAAAAGATGTAAAGACAGGTAAAGACATGGCTGCTTACATGGATATAGCGGGTGCTCTTGCTGATGTTCAAACAGGTAGTGGTGAAAAACAAGGCATAACTAAATCTTATGACACTCGTAGGCATCTTTTAATTGGTAAGTATGTTAATAGGTTTGAGCGTATAAGAGATACATGGGTTAGAAAAATACCATTTATGGGAGAAATGGGTGGTAGTGTTAGGCCTGCGGTTAATAGATATATAGCTGCTAAGTTAGAAGAAAAAAATAAAAGACCTTTGTACAATCTAGCACAAGCTGAAGCTGAAGTATTGTCTTTGATTGGTGCCAACAAAAAAGCATTGCTAGATGAAAGCATTGTAGAAATTGCACAGATACAAGAAGAGATTTGGGCAGAGCTGTATAGAGTTCTAGGAAAAGATGGCTTAACTATTGGATATAAAAAAGGATATTTAACTCGTAGTATTGATACTAATTTTATTAAAAGAAACGAAAAGAATCAACAAGAGTTTTTAGATAGTTTAATTAACGATGTTGGTTTACCTAGAGAAGAAGCTAACCAAGTATTAGAAAACATATTAAATGATGTAGACGCTAATGTATTTACTTCTGAACAAATTAGAGCAGGCATTGACCAGCAACAAGGACTAGGGCCATCTTCTTTTGAAATAATTAGAGATGGTAGATGGGACAATTTAGACACTAAGTTTAGAAACAAAGACACATTACAGTCAATAGAAAATTATTTACTTAGTGCTGTATCAAGAATAGCATCTGCTGAAGCATTTGGTGCTAATGGTGCTAATAAATATAATGATGCAATAAAAAGATTAAAAAGTATAGGTGCTCTTAATGATGCACAGACTGAAAAGTTGTGGGGTATGTATGATGCTTATCACAATGTTTATAAAAAACCTAGAACAACTGAGCAAAGAGCATTAGTACAAGGCATGAAAGGATTGACTACAGTAACTGCTGTTAGTTATTTAGGATTAGCTACAATAAGTTCTTGGACTGAACCACTGTGGATACCTCAAAGAAATGGTTGGTATAATATGTTAAAAGCTGCACCATTGGCTGCTGGTTATATGTTAAAAGGTTTAATGCGTAGTGCTTATGCAGGTGGTGAAGGACAAAAAGCTATGTCATCATTTGGTAGAGACTTGTTAAGAGT
>JAERSJ010000172.1 GCA_016845825.1 Methanobacteriota archaeon | reverse complement strand
CCAAATGAATCGGAATTTGATCTTGTCGTGTCTCAATCGGGTAGAAATACTTCCTTAAATTCTATAGATCCCGTCTGCGAAAGTTCCACAAAACATATTTGGACCTCTAATATGTTTAAGGCTACTACGTCTTCCGCCGATATTGACGTCATTGTCGACCAAGCTACGACTCTTGGTCTATCGGGTGACCAATTGACAGTAATCGTTCATACCAGTACGAAAGGTGAATTACAACCTATTAAAAATTATTATGCCGGAGCAGAAGCCATACTTGGATCTGCGGGTGATCTTAATCGAATTATATCATATGAATATCTAGGGAATGATAATGCGCGCATTACATTTGCCAAAAAATTTGATGCGGCGTTGCTCGTAAACACTAACACTATTAAGATACATGACCCGACATTTATTTCTACACCTTATTTACACCCTTGTATTTTTGTACCGAATGGTGATGAAAATAAGAATGCATATATAAATGATTTTCTGTTTAACGAGACGCTAAATGAGTGTCGCCGTATTACTGGTTATGACAACGTAACGCACACGCTAACAATAGACACCCTTGACACTGTATACATTTCGACCAAAACAAGCGGCCCGGTATCAACTCCATGGACCGAATCAAACGTATATTCTATCAGAAAAAAAATACCTATTTTCGTGGAAAAGGATGGCGCAACGAAAATAACATTACAAGGTGATGTGACGAATTGCCCAATAACAACAACATCTTTTAATCTTTTATCGACATCTACTCATACGAGTGAAAAACTACAAGGTTCATTTTTGGAACGCAAATACAAAACTGTCACCGGTGCGGCGGTAGCCACTGGTAACGCAAGTACAATTGAAATTGCAGTAGCGGCGGGTAATGATGACTATTATATCGGCTGTACTATCCGTGTGCTGGTCGGGACCGTGAGTGAAACCCGAACCATAACAGATTACACTGATATATCAAAGCTTGTCACAGTATCCCCTCCGTTTTCGGCTGCGATTACAGGAACCCCTACTTATGTTATTACGTGTCCTAACGAGTCTAGGCGTATTGTTAAATACGTAAACTACACAGATACATTCGTGGGAACTCCCACGACAACAACAGCCGAGTTATCGTCGACTACATCTTCAACCGCGTCTGACATCGATGGATTCTACAATAATCTTTACATAGTGCACGCAACGAGTGGCACTCGACTCATAAAAAAATACGAAGTACTTAAAAACGCCGATGGCACTATCGCTTCTAAAACAATAACGCTGGAACGAGCTTGGACTACGCCGGCGTTTGGCGACTCGTTTACTATCCGATCAGGTATTGTTTCGCCAGGATTTTCAGGAAGTATTGCGACGGATGACGTATTCATTCTTCCATTCTCGTATGATAATTTTACACCTTTATTCAACTCAAAAAAGTTATCTCTCAATCAATACAATGTTTGCTATCAGATTAGCATGGATTATATAATTTTGCCAAATATGGTTATTAAAACAGGCAATGGCGGGACTATTTCTAATTATCCGTACATTTATGTGGAATTACACAACACTGACGGAAGTACTAATAGAAATGGAAATGAAATTTATTCAAATAACCCTTTTTCGCAGCGAATGTCGTTTAAAGTACCCATTACTGATATTTGTCCTACATACATTAGTTCTTTCGTAAAACTGGACAGATCTATCATGACACACATTACTCAATTTAACCCGGGTAGTAACATTCATTTCTCTGTTCGCTTACCAGACGGGTCACTGTTTGTGACTGATGAAACTGAAAATTTTTCTCCACATCTTCCAAATAGACATAAACAAATTTCGGCGAATTTCACGATGACACAAGTTAACACCAGTGAACTCAATGCCTGCGACATAATGAAAAGAGCACACAAAGCCTCCGAGGCATGGAAACGGTATGATACACCAAAGTCGTAACGCGCTTCTCGTTACTAAATACGGCTTATAAATTTAAAATTATTAATAATAAAATGTCTATACAAGGTTACGTAGACGAATTGGAATTAATAAAACAAGAAATAAGAAGGAACAATGCTCAAAATCGTCGTCTTCGTGACAGACTCAAAAAATTAGAAGCAACGATATCGACGTATCTAGAAGCAAAGCAAACATCCGGGGTAAAATATAAAAGTAAACATTCTGGAAGTGACAAGGCACTTATTTTAGAACGAAAGGAAAGACGACCCCGTAAAAGTTCAAAAGAGAAACAAAACGACGTTGAAACTTTCTTAAGAACCTTAGGGGTAGATGACCCAGTAGAGACATATCATCAGTTGATAGAACTACAGAAAGGCAATCCGATAGTACATAACCAAATAAAAATAAAAAATTTAAAATAATGACTATAGAAACAATATTTATTTAAGGAGACGTTATTTTTAATAAAAGAAGGTTCCATAGCTCAGTTGGTTAGAGCGTGTGGCTGTTAACCACAATGTCGTGGGTTCGAATCCCACTGGGACCGATTATATTAAAATTTACAAATTTTAATATAAATAGATTTTCTTCTCATACTTTTTTTTTCACAGCCGAAAGTATCCATGTGTCCTGAACGTCATTCTGGTTATTTAGGTTCCAGTAACTGGCGTCTCTTGCACTATTTCCACATCCCGAGGTCCTCTTGTGTTTGCACATTTTGTAGTATTCTTCAGACATAGTTATGTAATGGTTGCAGCATAGTAGATCTGTCTCTGGATTTGGAATATATGTTTCGAACCATTTTATGAATTCTGCTACTGATGTAACCAATTTTTCATCGGGAGTCAATAGGTCATAGTTGGTTATTTCGCATTGATGGATATTAAGCATGGTAAGCGAAAGAACCCGGGTAATAGATTTACCGAATCCCCTGATATTACCATGCTCAATTGCCCTTTTTCTCATTTTTTTATAGTCGGCTCTATACGTGAATGATTGTCGTATAGAAGTGGGCTGTTTAGAGAGATGGCTGGAACCGAACAGCCGCCAGGGCATGAATATATGACTGATTTTGTCATCTACTATGGAATCCAAAAGGGATTTCAACGTAGTACGGGTTGAGAAGACATATTCATCTTGATCAATATACATTACCCATCGCGCCTCCTTCTTAATTGTCTCCAAAAAATACTGATTCGCCAACACAATCTGCGTGTGAGTCGAACCAAAATGCACCTTTTTGATACAGTTTTCCTTTATATCAAAAGTACAGACCTTGCCACTATTAAACCTCCGCGAGTCGACCACTAGTGTCACTAAACCACGTTCCTGATACGGAGCAAGAATATCTTGATAATTATCTGTGCTCCCGTTATCTATCAGGTAAAAATGCTCAACACCCACCTCCAAGTGATGGTCAATCCACTCTTTCAGTATCCAGCTCTCATTCTTAAACATGCTTACTATCACTAGATTGTATTTCATACTTTTTGACATTCTAAAAAATTTATTTATAAAATATCAATTTATAAAATATTAATTAAAATAAAATGTTGAAATTAAATAAAAAATGATGACATCTTATCACAACACCGAATTTCTCAAACGCAAATGTGCGCGATTTATCAACCCGGTATCAGCCGCGGCATCTGATCCTCCATCCCATGATAACACGTGTCCGAAGGGATGGCACTACAAGCCCAAAACAATGAAGTGTATTCCTCCTGACTCTTCTGTTCATGCAGCTTCAGCAGCTTCAGCAGCTTCAGCTGCTTCAGCAGCTTCAGCAATTGACAAGAAGGCAAGACCGGCAATCCTAACTAAAGACGGCATCCTGGAAAACTGCCCTGTTGCTTGCAAAGTATGCGATACTGACATTGACGACAAACCTGCTTGTTGTGCTACAGGTTCATGCCAAGATAATCAAGACTGGAATTACGTCATGCCTTATGGCAAATTCCCGGGTGGTAATTGTAAATCTATCGGGAATGATACCTCTGGGAGTATGGGCTTAACACCAAAATTGTGTCCTATGGGGGTGGACGCTTTGCTAGAAATGGATAATTTACTTTATAAATGCAATGCTGATTACGGCGCTGAAATAAATCAAGAGAGCTGCCGGAAAGCTGCAGAAAATCAAAAACTAAAAACTGGCTACAGCAGGGATATCCCTTTTGCGGGAAGCCACAACTACAGCCCGGGCTGCTACACATACAAAGATAACAACAAGTACCATGGATATGCGTTCTACGGCACCGGGGGGACAGATACAGAAAAACGTGCACCTTTGAGTGGGGATCGAGTGCGCATTAATTTAACACCATGCAATGCCACCACCTCGAAATGCATGGGGGGTACATGTGCTACCCGACCGGAACTTGGAAAAAATTGTTCAAATAATAACAACTGCGTCCAGCTCGCTCCGGACGGCCGTGACGATGAAAGACCCGGACGTAGTGATGGAAAATGCGCTTTGGATTATAAGATAACACCGGCACTACTTCCTGACGGCAATGACGATAAGAGAAGTACAGACGGAAGCTGCATTTATCATTATAATAAAGGTCCCGCTAAAACAAATCTCGATTTTGCAGGACAATGTCCTTCAAACAAACCTCAATGTATTGATAAAAAATGCCGTTCTAATGTTTATAACCAATGTACGTCAGACAAGCAGGCTTGTGCGGGTTTCAAACACGGAAAAAGGATGGGTAAATGCAGGGCGGATGATTTTTCAATTTCTCAATGCCGTGGTTATCTTAAAAATATAAAAGACGGTAAATGTGTTAGTACAAGATTCACAGCTCCCCCCCGGTTGAATGATATTAACATCTCTACCTCGCTGTGGCATAGTGGGGATGCAAATAACTTTATAAACATATGGAATGAAGGAGACCCCGCATATCCAGTTTGGAATGGTGCTAGAGCATACAGTTGTTTGAATAAAGTAAAAATTTGTCCATCGCAAGAGGGGTATGAGAAATATAATCTCAGACTAGGAAAACCTAATTGTTGGGATGGCGAAGTACTTGGCCCGGGTTTAGCAAATTGGCAGGATCCACACTATACCAAACCAAAGGATGGCGCGTGTTGGGTACTCAGCAAGACCGGGCCCCTTGGCCCTGCTCCTACTTGCAGCGTGGATCTTACGTCCATCACAGGTAAAGAAACAGCAACGGTCACTCAACATTTTTGCACGACCAACGCCCCCGACGACTCCGCCCAGCCCTTTGACTGGGACAAAAGACTAGAAGTAAAAGGTAGCAGTAGCTATTATATAACACCACAAGCATCTGAATTTAAATCTGCGATGAAACAGATTCCTGGATATTCGGAGATATCATTTGTGAGTCCAAATAACCCCCCTTATTTCGCACCCGGGGTTATATTTGGGCCTAAAATTAATTGAGTGGAAAAATAATTAAAATATTATAACTACAATAATAAATAATAAGTATCATGCGTATCATAATCCTCATCATGAGTAGTCTGGTTGTCCTTGCTTTAATTGCCAAGTTCCTAATCTTTACCACGCAAGAAGACACGTTGTATGTTGTGCGAAACCCATACAGTGTAACAGGCATGCTGTTATGGCCAAGAACAATAAAGGGGCATTGGCCCATCGATGTCTCGTGGGATTTTGAAGTCAAAAATGACATTTTCCAACATGCATCTAAGTTACCATACTCTAACGATGGTTACGCAGTCATAGACTCTGGCGCCCATATTGGTGACGGTGCGGTTCCGCTTGCGGCGGCGTTTGCCGATACAGGAAGATCTGATATTATCGTCTATGCCATAGAACCAGACGTATTTAAATGCAATGTAATCAAAGCACTCGCTAACATCAACAACGTGCAAAATATTAGAGTCATATGTACTGGTTTGAGTGCGTACAGTGGTCGGTATGAAGGCATCGTACCAACTAATAATATGCGTTGCACTATAAGGGGATGTGATATGGACGCCCCAAATAGCGGAGCAACGACCTGGCAACCGGTAGAATCTGGCGGCGTCGAATTTAAAACACTTGACTCTCTGTACAAAGAAGGTATAATTGAGCATCCACTTGGATGCCTTCATTTAGACGTCGAGGGCATGGAACTGGCGGTCATGCAAGGCGGTATGGAAACAATTACGAAAGATAGACCATATTTGTCAGTCGAAGGGTCCAACGACACCAGGCCTTTTGAACAACTCTTGGGGTCGAACTACACATTTCATCGCCGTATAGGGGGTAACAACGTATTTCTACCGTCTGTTGGTGCCAAGTGAGTGATACTCACTTCCCTCTCTAAGTGATCCGCTCGTCGTTCGCGACGCTGTCCCAAGTGAATTATTGCGCTGGCGAGAATTTGGATGCGGAGCCGCCGCCAAACTGTAAGGATCGGCCGAACGTTATCGCAAAGCCCTATAATCCGATAGTACAATAAAACAAAATGAATTAAATTGCCAAAAGAGGGACAATAAAAACTAGTATAATAAAAAGGATAATCTTGTATTCTTGGTAAAAAAATATAAGCAGTTTACTATCTTTCGTTTCCCATGACCCCCTGCCCAAATGTATGGCGTATACGTTTGGTTTTTTTGACAATATTTTGATATCGTTATCCAACCCATTCGGATGAAACATTGTATATGGATAATAAGTCAGCTTGTATCGCAGTCTGTATCTATG
>JAERSJ010000171.1 GCA_016845825.1 Methanobacteriota archaeon | reverse complement strand
ATTTATATGATCACCATTTTGCAATAAAAAACCGGGGTCATTTATGGCATCTACTTTTAATTGAATCGGTGATACACCACTACCATTTTTTCGCTGAATATGGACACGATTTAGATCCATTGTCCTAATGTATTCAACGTCGAATTTGGACGCATCTGCATCCAGCAGCTTCCCGATCGTCATGTTTTTAAAATATGGATATTTGCCAGGCGACTTCACCTGCCCCCCAATTGTCACCTGCTGAATGGTTTCTGGAATTATTGGTACGTGGATACTATCACCATCCGTTACCATAAAATTGCTAATCTCTTTTGCATCGATCAGAAAGCTGCTACCATCTTTTTTCCGATAAATAAAAATGGATTGACTTGCCCTGGCATCTCGCCCACCGGATTCTTTAAGGAGTTCACTTAAACTGGTCTTTGCAATACCTTCATAATACCCCGGGACACGAACGCGACCAGTGATTGCAACGGTTGAATTCCTTGGTGGTACAAAAATAATATCTTGATCTAATAGCCTAACATTCTGAATAGACCGTCCATGAATCATATATTGGTACAGGTCTTGGGAATAAACCACTTCTCCATTTCGGATGACTTGGATATTTCTGAGGGAACCATTGATATCTACTCCGCCGGCCTGGGCTAGTCCTGTGACTATATTTGAAAATGGGTGGATTAAATGAACCCCGGGAATATTGACAAAACCCACAAAATGGACATTAACTGATTTTAATTCACCTAAAGAAATATCTAAAAATGACTTGGGTGTTTTTTGACTCAGGGTCGCATAAATCTTGGAATAATTGGATTGAATATAGGACTTTGCTTGTTCAATGGTTTTTCCGCCTAAATTGAGCACACCAATTTTATCAATGAAAATTTGTCCATCTCGATTAATTGTGGCCTCTTCATATCGATTGGACTCTCCCCATAATGAAATGATAATTTCATCTCCGGGACCTAATTGATAATGTTTTGGTGCAGGTAAGTTTTGCCAAAATGGGATTGTATCACGTTGGGTAAATATATCGTATCCAATATAGGGCATTGAAATTGTTGAGTCCTCAAGCGCTTTCATTTGTTCAATTAATTTTTCTGTATTGACCAATAGGGATTCTACATCTTTTCTGGAATAAATGAGTTTATCCGGCAATGCGGTACTTTTGGCTGTTTTTTCAGCTTCGGATACGGCTTCGGGTTTTTGCAATGCTTGGCGCTCCAACACTTTTTGGTATTCTTTTTGGAGTCGTTGCATTTCTTGATATGACTGGCCAATGAGCAAGGAAGAAGGAAAAAGGAAAAAGGAAAGTGCTATCAATAGATTCTGCGCTGAAAAGCTATTCATCCAGTTTCGTTTTCGGTTGTCGGTATTTTTAGGTAGGATTTTGTTAATCATGGACAAAATTACATGTTATTGACGGTATGTCAAAGGTTTTTACATTAATGTTAAACTGATATTCGAGGGGGATTTCAACTATTTTAACATAATGTATGAGTGGTGAAAAGCTGGAGTTATGGAGTGTTGGAATTATACAATATTTCGGTAAGCTCAGAAAGGCCAGAGACTTTGTTCAAGCATGTGAAAATGGATTATTGGAGTAGTGGAGTGATGGATCGCACAGGAAAGGAACATAATATTTTGTCAATGTCATCTGACTCTACAATTTCTATTTTTATTATAATACATCCACAAATTGTCATCCTGATGACGAATGCTTTAGCATGAGGAAGAAGGATCTCAAGCATTCATTTTACCTTTGCGTTTACTTGAGATTCCCGCCTACGTTATAGCTACGGCGGACAAGCTTCCCCTTCGCTTTGGGTTCAGGGATCAAAATAACAGCATTATTGTTTTGTGGAGATGAGAATATGAGAATGCATAAGATACCTCCTTCGCCCAAAGAACGGGTAGGGTATTACAGTAGAGCATTAGGAAAGGGGAAATTGTAATGATTTTATTAAATTCACACACCCTGGCCTTCGGCCACCCCTCTCCAGAGGGGACTTATTTTTTTATATCCCTCAATATTTTTCCAGCCTACATTTCGTTAAGGCAGGCCCTGATATAATCCTTCCTCATTACATAATAGCCAATTATTGATTTTGGGAACTTAATGATGGAGAGAAGAAAACATTTATATATCCCCCTTTTTATTTCCCCCGCAACGGGGGAAACTTATATGGTCACTAACGTGTGTTTGGGCAAGGGAGATTAATAGGAGAGGGTGTGTTGAAATGAGATGAGCAGAGTCTGGGTGCGCTGGATGGAACCGGGTTCGAATGTTTCATCCCACACATTTCGGTTCACATCCACAAAGCCATAATGTTCAAAATATTCATTCTCATAGATAAGTTGAATATTTGTATTCCCAACCTGATAACTTGCATTAATCCGAGATTCAAACTTTACTTCCGGTGGAAAATGATATGTGACTCCATGGCGTTCATAGTTTAGTCCATAGATGAAACTTTTTTGTTCATCTTTATAGCCTATAAATATTAACAAGTCATCTGAATCAGCACCGCTATGGGCAGCCCACCGCCTGTCCTTATAAGATGAATAATTATATTTTATATTATCATACCAATTGGGTGTGGGCAGAATGTTATAATAAATCCCCTGAACCAATCGTATATATTCAAAACCAAATAATAAATTGTCGATCCCAAATGCACCTTGTTTTCTTAGGCCCATATTACTCCCC
>JAERSJ010000170.1 GCA_016845825.1 Methanobacteriota archaeon | reverse complement strand
ATTGCTTTAAGGCTGAGAATTTCAGGTGAAACCAAGGAGTGTGAAGATCCTTTATTCATTCCAGGAAGGTGCATTGAAACAAAAAGTGGAAGTATTTTACTGAAATATGGGGAGATTCATCCATTTACACTTGAAAAATTTGAATTAGGATATCCCGTTATTGGTGGAGAAATTCATTGGTAAGATTGCCTGTATGTTTTGAATCAAGAACCACTGCTGCTTCTTTCAGAAAACTTTTAGATAAAAATAAATATGAATATCAGAGGCTGACTGACAGTCGAACTTATACTAAAGTTTCTTTTGTGATTGCACATGAAAAAACAGCAATGGTATACAGATATGTCCTAGATGAATCAAAAATAAAGGCAGATATTTGGGAAGAGAATCCTAGTTCAGGTAATGTAACATATATTGAAATCGAGGGCGAGGATGAAAATAAGATAAATTATCTTTTGAAAGAGTTCGCTCTATCATTACCTAGAAAACCATGGGAATATACTGTGTTTCAAAAACTAAGAAATGGATGGTTTAGTCAAGGAATATTTCGTGCTAAGTCAAAATGGGAGAACTATGTTAGATGAGTTTACTTCAAGAAATCGAACCAATCAAGACTAGAGATTTCTTACAAGATAAATTTAGAGAGTATTATAGCTCTGCAAAGATTACTCTACCTCCAAGATTTACTGCTAGAGAATGGGGATTTTTAAATTGGGGAGGGGGTATTATGAACAGACATGTAAAATTTAGTACAACAAGTGAAATTAAAAATTATTTGAAAAAAACTGCTCCTGCACATTCGTATCATTCTGTTGCGTATTATGAAGAACCTGGAAGCAAGTTAATGGTTGAGAAAAAATGGCAAGGTGCAGATTTAATATTTGATTTAGATGCAGATCATCTACCTGAGATGGAAGAAGTTAAAAAGGGAAAAATTACATTTTCAAAATTAATGGATTACATTCGAGAGCAAACATATAGACTTGTACACGATGTGTTACTCGGAGACTTTGGTTTGAATGAAAAAGATATGCTTATCACTTTTAGCGGAGGAAGAGGATATCATGTTCACGTTAGAACTCCATCCGTTCTCTCTTTACCCTCTGGAGCTAGAAGAGAATTATCAGATTACATGACTGGTAAAGGACTAAATTTAGAAAATATATTAATTGATGCAGGGTACACCAAAGAATTTGCAATCAGAGGTAAAGGTATTGAAAGAAAACATCTTGATGTGAAAAAATTACCACCTACGGATTCTAAAGGATGGAGCGGAATAGTATCAAAAAAAATAAACTCAATATTTGATTATCTTAGATTGCAAAAAGGTGATGACTTAATTGATAAACTGAAAGAATTAAGGCTGGAAAAAACTAATATTAATTACAAAAAGAGTAACGAAGATATTTTCAATAATCTAGCAAAAAAACATCAGAAGAATTTGGTTCGGATTGCAGTTAAAGAGGCCGCTATATTTCCCGATGAACCTGTTACTGGAGACGTACACAGATTGATACGTTTGCCTGGTTCCCTTCATGGAGGTTCTGGACTCAAAGTTACTACTATTACATCTAAAGAATTAGAAGATTTTGATCCCATGACAAAAGCCATAGCATTTGGAGATAAACTCGTTAAAATTAGATCTATTGTTAACCATCCTGTTTCCATGGGAGATATTGCAAAATTAATGCCGGAAACAATTGTTGAAGTTCCTGAAAAAGCAGCCATATATTTTATGGCCAGAAAATGGGCGAATTTGGTACTTGAAACATGATTTGTGGAGTTGATGAGGCTGGTAAAGGGCCGGTAATTGGACCAATGGTTGTAGCCGCAGTTTTAGTAGATAATGCAAAGCAGATTGAAGATGCAGGCTTTAAGGATTCAAAATTACTAACCGTACAGAAAAGAAGAGAATTATTTGATTTAATAAAGCAAAATTATAGATATGAAGTAGAAATAATAAACCCTGAAGAAATAGATAAATATAGGAGAAAAAATCAGCTCAACCTATTGAATAGGAAAGCTTTTGAAAAAGTAATCATAAAGCTAAACCCAAATGTTGCCTATGTGGATGCAGCCGATGTAAATGAGGGCAGGTTTGGTATGGAAATAAAGGCTAATTTAACTAATGAAAATGATACAGATGTAATATCTATGCATAAAGCAGATTCAAAGATTCCGGTAGTAGCTGCGGCATCTATAATTGCTAAACAAACTCGAGAACTTGAAATCGAGAAATTAAAGCTGCAAATAGGTGATTTTGGAAGTGGATATCCTTCTGATGAAAGAACAATTAAGTTTTTGAAGAGCTACTTTCATGATAACTCAAAGTGGCCTTCAGGTACTAGAAAAAGTTGGAAAACAATTGAAAGAATTAGACCTGTAAAAAAGCTTAGTGATTTCGGTGACTAAATGAATAATATCAAACAAATATTGAAAGAGAAAGTAGCTGAATTTAATAGTCGAATAAAAGACGAACCTAAATATTCAGGTGTAATAGAAGGTAAAGAGAGAAGTATCTGCATTTCTGTCTCAAATGGTGACAATTATGTTTCAAACCTAAAGGATATGCAGCTTGAAGAATTTAAGGAATCAGAGGATACGAGTAAAGATCTTGTAATAACTGCAACATCTGATGTTCTCATTGCCCTAATTAACAAAGAAATGTCACCAATAAAGGCGTACATGACTGGAGAGTTGAAGGTAAAAGCCAGCTTAACGGACATGTTATTGCTAAAAAAATTATTCTGATTTAATAGCAAATATCGAATTAGAAAGCTCTGCTATTTCTGAAGGCTTCAGGATCTCAGCTCTTAAATCCATAAATTTTAATTTTTCGACATCTATATCAGGGAATGTTATCTTTATACAATTACGTATCTTCTTTCTTCGATGTGTGAATATAGATCTCACTACCTTCTCAAAAGTAGTAAAATCATCTAAGATATAATCTGGCTCTCTGCGAATTAATTTTACAACTTGTGAATGAATCTTAGGTTGAGGTTGAAATGCTGTTTTAGAAACCTTAAATAATTTTTTTGTAGATACGAAGTGATTCGCCATAACAGACAACCGACCGTAAATCTTAGAACCTGGTTTTGCAACCAAACGGTTTGCAAACTCTTCTTGAAACATCAAAACTGCGCGATTCCATTCATAATTAAATAATCTAAACAAAATTGGTGAGGATATGGAATAAGGTAAGTTAGCAACTATAACATCTACTGGAGGCACCTCCCATTTTAGAATATCTCCTTCAATAATCTCTGCATTTTCCTTAAATTTTTGTTTTAGCACAATTGCTAGCCATTTATCTTTCTCTATGGCAATTAAATTTCCTTTTGATGCTAATAATTCAGTAAGAGCACCTCTTCCAGGTCCAATTTCTAAGACTTTTTCTCCTTCTATTACTTCAGCCGAATCTACTATTCTCTTAGAAATGTTAGAATCTATTAAAAAATTTTGACCTAGCATTTTTTGTTTGCGACGAGAATGGTGGGCCGGGGCGGAATCGAACCGCCGATCTTCGCCTTGTAAGGGCGACGTCATAACCCCTAGACCACCGGCCCAGATGAGGTCTTTTCCAAACGAGGTTTAACGTTACAAACCATTTTATACTTTACAGCTATTAGAAAGGTCCAAATAAGACTTAAAGTCAACTTTTAACATGGAAATATCGTTATTTATAAGCATTTTGAAGTTCAATCAGCTCCCCTCAATTATAAATACAATATCGCGTGCGAAGTACTATGCTTCACCAGTTAGAATTGATGGGCATAAAACCCTCATCAGTCAAATCTAATCTTACACAGGAAGAATGGAGAAACGAAGAATTAAGCCGAAAAGAAGGTAGACTATCCTCTAACGGCACTGTAATTGTAAACACGGGAATATACACTGGAAGATCACCTAATGATAGATTTATTGTTAAAAATAAAGAAACTGAGAAATTAATTGATTGGGGTGAGGTAAATCTTCCAATAAGTGAAAAATCTTTCGAAATTTTAGAGAAGGCTGTCAAAGATGAAATGGAGGGAAAGGATTTATTTGTTTTTGACGGATACGCTGGAGCTGATGAAAGATACCGATTACCATTGAGAGTTGTTACAATGATGGCGTGGCAGGGTCACTTCTCCCACAATATGTTTATTAGGCCTACTGAAAACGAATTAGAAGGATTTGAGCCTGAATTTACTATACTTAATGCCTCATCTACAAACATTGCTAACTGGGAAGAATTAGGATTAAACTCAAAAGTATTCAT
The DNA here is from genome assembly GCA_016845825.1 of Methanobacteriota archaeon. Classification (GTDB taxonomy): domain Archaea; phylum Thermoplasmatota; class Poseidoniia; order MGIII; family CG-Epi1; genus CG-Epi1. Next base: position 5,870 of record JAERSJ010000170.1, on the reverse strand, counting down.
CGTACTTAACCTAGAGAAAAAAATGGCCATAATTGGAGGCACAGAATACGGAGGTGAAATAAAAAAATCGATATTTTCAGCTTTAAATTTCTATCTTCCACTTAAAGGTGTAATGCCAATGCATTGCTCTGCCAATATTGGTAAAGATGAAGATTCAGCTTTATTTTTTGGACTCAGCGGAACTGGTAAAACTACTCTTTCTACAGACCCAAATCGTAGACTAATTGGAGACGATGAGCACGGTTGGTCTGACGAGGGAATTTTTAATTTTGAAGGTGGATGTTATGCAAAAACTATTAAATTAGATCCGTCTAAAGAACCTGATATTTTTAAAGCAATAAAGCCTGGGGCTTTGCTTGAAAATGTCATAACTGATAAAAATGGTGTAGTTGATTTTGACGATGGAACAATAACTGAGAATACACGTGTGTCATATCCTATTGACCATATTGAAAATATAGAACCTACGGAAAAAGGAGGACATCCTCGAAATGTAATTTTCCTCACGTGCGATGCATTTGGAGTTTTACCACCTATTTCTAAGCTAACTCCAGAAATGGCAATGTACCACTTTTTGAGTGGCTACACAGCAAAAGTAGCAGGTACTGAACGAGGAATTACTGAACCCGTAGCTACTTTCTCAACTTGTTTTGGCGCTCCATTTATGCCGCAATACCCTACTACATATGCTGAACTTTTAGGTGAAAAACTAAAGAAGCATAAAGCACAAGCCTGGTTGGTAAATACCGGATGGAGTGGTGGTGCTTATGGTACAGGAAGAAGAATTGACTTACCTGTTACTAGAAGAATGCTAACTTCAATTCTAGAGGGGGAGTTAGAAAATGCTGATTTTATTCCTGATCCTAACTTTAAGGTTTTAATACCAAGTAAAGTTCCTGGAGTTGATTCTAATATATTAAACCCTAGGAATACTTGGAATGACAAAGACTCATATGATGCAAAAGCTAACGAATTAATAACTCTTTTCAAAAATAATTTCATTAAATATGAAGGCTTTGGCGACTATTCAGAAGCCGGCCCTGATTAAAGATATTCAGAAACTAAATCCCTCTCAGAAACTAATTCATCATTAGTAATAGACAGTGCTTTTTTTGCAAAGTCATCATGCTGGTAATTATCAATTACCTCATATTTACCTGGTGAAACTGTTCGAACAGGCATACCTGCCCAAACTCCTTTTGCAAATCCATATTGCCCTTCACTACAAACTACAATTGAATGAATTTCATCGCTTACTGTATAGAGACTTTGAACATGATTAATCAGAGCATTTGCTGCCGAAGCTGCGCTTGAAAGTCCTCTGGCCTTAATTATTGCTGCACCTCTCTTACCTACGGCTGGTATGTATTCGCTTTTCAGCCAGTTTTCATCACCAATGCTATTTACCGCAGATTCGCCTGAAATTAAGGTGTTTGAATAATCTGGAAACATTGTAGGACTATGGTTTCCAAATATAGCAAGGCCTCTTACTTTCTCAATAACCACGCCAGCTTTCTTGGCTAACATAGATACTGCTCTATTTTGATCTAATCTAGTCATTGCTGTGAATCTACTATTATCAAAGCGATCTGATTGTGAGGCCGCAATCATGCAATTTGTATTACAGGGATTTCCAACTACTACTACTCTACAATCATCTGCTGCATTTTCAGCAATTGCCTTACCTTGTCCAACAAAAATCTTTCCATTGTCTTTCAACAAATCTGAACGCTCCATACCTGGGCCTCTCGGTTTGCTGCCAACTAAAAGGCAAAGATTTGCATCCTTGAAAGCTTCTTCAGGATTGGAAGTCACGATAATATCTTCTAATAAAGGGAAAGCACAGTCATCTAACTCCATTGCAACTCCTCTTAGTGCTTCTAACGCAGGTGGAATTTCCAAAAGTTGTAAAGTAACTTTGGCATCTGAGCCGAACATTTCTCCTGCTGCAATTCTAGGAAGTAAACTATAGCCTATTTGCCCTGCAGCTCCTGTCACTGCAATACGTATGGTATTCATAGTATACATTACTAAATGGGGATGATAAAACTAACACCTTAATAGCCTAAATGTCCAAAACCCTTTTAGAGTGGTGACTTCGTGTAAAAATATGAGTATGCCAATAACTGACGTGAAAAAATATGACATAAACAGAAGGATATATTTGCCTAAATGGGTTGAAGAAGATTTAGACCTTGTTCCTGGTGAGTGCTATGTAACTTTCATTCAAAGAGGAGAAAATATAGTAATTAAGAAAGTCAGCATTAGTATAGACTAAAGAGTTTCTTTCAGCCACTTTAAGTCGCTTTGATACAACATTCTTATATCTTTAATTTCCAAATGTAACATAGCTAGCCTTTCTAAACCTAAACCCCAAGCAAGTACAGGGCAATCAATTCCAAATGGAGCTGTTACTTCAGGTCTGAATATTCCGGCCCCACCCAATTCAAGCCACTTATCTCCAAATTTAACTTCTACCTCCAAAGAGGGCTCAGTATACGGGAAATAAGCTGGACGAACTCTGACGTCGTTGAAACCCATCCTCCTGTAAAACTCTTTTAACACTCCAATTAGCATCCCGAAATTAGCATCAGGCTCCACAATTATTCCTTCAACTTGTGTAAATTCAGGTAAATGAGTTGAATCTAAGGCCTCTCTTCTAAAAACTCTACCTACGCTGAAAACTCTGGCCGGAGGCGTTGGATTCTCTGCCAAATATCTGATAGTACCTACTGTAGTATGTGTTCTGAGGAGTGCTTGTTGTGCAGCTTCTTTACTCCAATCTGTACCCCATCCTTTAGAGCCTGTTTCCCCTCCATCTTCATGAATCTTCTTAACTGCATCAAGTATCTCTTTTTCATTAATAACAAAAGAAGCCGGTTCTGATAGGTAAAAAGTATCTTGTAATTCCCGGGCAGGGTGATCTTGAGGAATAAACAAAGCATCCATATTCCAGAATGCAGATTCCACATAATCTCCCTCAATCTCGGTAAAACCCATTTGCAAAAAAATACTCCGAATTTCTTCTGTAAATCTAGTTAATGGATGAAGTGTGGAAAAATTACTAGCTTCAACTTTATCTTCAACACCATATCTTTGGAATGATCTATCTTTCCACTCACCAGATTGGATCAAATCAGGAGTGATATCGCCAATTAAATTTTCATCTAAACTCTCTAAGCTAAAATTATTACCTTCATCTGTTAGAGAAAAAGTTCTTTCAACTTCTTCCTTAACATTTAACAATTGTCTTCCTTTCAATAAATTAAGTGCATCCTGATCAATTTCTTTTTCGGATAAAGAAGATTTACTAAGTCTTACAAGTAAAGGCTCATCAGAAGTTTCATCCACATTTCCAGTTGGGATTAATTTCAATCCTTCGTCTGTTTTTTCCAAGTCTGCGAATTTTTTCCTTTTCAACCAACCTATAACAACCTTACTCTCATCTTCATGCAGAGGTAACTCGGATAACAGTGACTCCCCTGCTTGATTAAGCCATTCTACCGCTCGCCTTTCTGGTAAGCCTTGCTCAGCATATCTTTTACCTTCTTCGTTTGTAAAATAGAACTTAGTTGATGCTTCTGAAATCTTGACTAACCCCTTACTCCTTAGCCATGAAGCTGCAGACATAGTTTCCTTTTCACCGAGATTTGACTCCATAGAAGCTGCTTCCGGCGAAAGTGTCCCATTCTTGAGAACCTTAAGCAATTTTACTTCATTTATAGATAAGTCCACAATTAGGGATAGATAGGGTGTTTATTAATTTGTTCTAAAGCCAGATTTTTCTAATTCACTTACAACTTCATTAAAAACAAAATCAGCTTCTTTGTTAGTAGTATTAATTACAATATCATAACCGTCTAAATTACCATAATCAAAGCCATAAAGTGAGGAATATCTAGCTCTATCGTCTGTATCTCTATCTTGATTTTCTATAAATCTTTCAAGTACATTATCACTTTCAACTAATCCTAAGTTAAAAATTTCACCTTTTAACGATTCTAAACTATCATAACTAATATCTGGAACATTTTGCAAACCTTTCGTATATGCCTCTTCACCTATCTCTCTACGGAGAAAACGAAGTGCTTGATCTCTTATTGAACACTGAAAATATATGCGAATTATATTTTTCTTACCAAGATTTTGCATGAAACTCCCCATGTAGGCAGGTTGTCTTCCTTCAATAACACCGAGATTTGTGCTAATATTTTTTCCTGAAATCATTTCACATGTTTTGTAATCAATTTCAACATCGATACCTCTTTCAGTCAATAATAACTTAGCTTGCTCAGCTACAGTAATGCCCCTTTTAGCTGCCACTTCTCGAAATAAATTACCAACTGAATGAAATGTTCCACTGAAGTATTTAGATAAATTTTTAGCCTGTGTTGATTTGCCAGTTAACTGATCTCCTGCAATCAAAATCATAGGCTTCTGGTTTATGGAATTCCTAAGCTTTTCTACAGAATCGGGCCCTATATATTTTTTGAAAGCTGTGTCTATTCCGTCAATATATTCCACAATCTAACTCGTTACTAGTACTATTTACCTGTTTTGACTAGCATTCAAAAGTGGATTCCAAATGTCCAGTAAGGGGATCACCAAAATCAATGACTCTACCATCCCAATCTTCTTCTGCGACTAAAGCAATTAAGCTATTAGGTGCTTCATCGATAACTTTCCAACCTAATTCTGCTGCCAAACTATTAGAAAAAGAAAGAACTTCATCATAAGTCAACATGTTATCTTGGCTTAAACGCTCGCGTGCTGGACCCAAATGCATGTATGATTTTACTTCTATCATTACTCTTTTCCCGGCCATTTTAATCAATTTGGCATAACCTGCAACATCGAAGTCATTCCAACCTTTAACAACAGTCATTCTGAGAACTTTACGTGTTTCTAAACCATCCATCAAAGCTAAAGTTCCTTTTATCTTATCCCAGAAATTGGGTACTAGTGGAACATCAATCTTCTTCCAAGTACGTTCATCAGGAGCATCCAATGACATGTACAGTTGAGTAGGTAAAGAATCTTCATCTCTAAGCCTTTCAATCATTTCTGGATGCAATCCATTAGTTACTAAAAATGAGGAAATTTTACGACTCCTTAATTCTCGAAGCATTTCTGGTAACCTATTGTAAAGAGTTGGTTCTCCGGTTAAGGAAATAGCAAAATGACGAACAGTTTTAGATTCAAGTACTTTTTGTTGATCAACGTTTGGATTACCTCCAAACCCTGAAAGCTTTCTCAAATGCCCTTCGATTGAGCCCTGCACAATGTCTGCGGGATCATCTTTGGCGTATTCCATTAAATCTTGTTTACCTGAAAACATTTCATTAACTCGCCAACAATACACACATTTTTGGTCACAGGCCACAGCTGCAGGAGTCATTTGTGTACATTGGTGAGACCTTATTCCGTAAAACTTTTGCTTGTAACACCCGCCTTCTGAACCTTTTATGGATTTTTTAGTCCATCCACAGATTTCAACTGCAGAGTGATTTCCTACGATTTCATATGATGCCTTTTCAAGTGCTTCCTTGTATTCATCAGTGAAAAGAAGATTACTCTCCTCCCCATCGGGTTCGCGCAAATTTTCTTTCGGTGTTTTATCACTATTTTTATCTTTAGAACTGGTTTCCATCATATTTCAACAATCTCCCTAATGTTTTCTAACTCCCATATATAATATGTAAAAGTAATCGTATAATCTATAGAATCATTTAAAGCAATTGAACCAATACTTTCTGAAGTATAGGTAAACTTACCACCCAACCACTCTCCTGACCTCTCGTATAATTTAACAAAATCTTCAGAACTATCAGCAGTGTCTGAAACTATTTCTGGTAGTTGATTCACTATCC
>JAERSJ010000169.1 GCA_016845825.1 Methanobacteriota archaeon | reverse complement strand
TTATGGCTGAAAAGAAAGGTAATGAAAAGAAAAAAAATACCAAAAAAAAGAATAAAACTTCAAGGCCAAAGAGAAGATTTAGAATCAATAAAAAAATTGAAGATAAGACTGGTACAATATTCATTGGTCACGAAGACCCCTTTCTTTATTTTCCAGACATGATGTCTTACTTTAGTCGAGATGAAATTGAAAAAGTACATTTGAAGGCAAGAGGAAAATCAATCTCAAATGCAGTTAATGTAGCTGAACAATTTAAAAATAGATTTAGTAAAGAAGTAAAGGTTGAAGTGAAAAATGTTGACATTGGGACTGAAGAAGTTCCACGTAAAGATCGAAAAGGTAAGATTAAAATGTCTTTTATTGATATAATGATGACAAAATTACAAGACAGTGAATCTAACTAGAGTCTTTCATCTCTCTATGAGTAGCTGAAGGTATTACTGATAACTTTCCGTCGAACTCAGTATTGTAGCTTTTTGGATATAATTTGTTCATAGCAATCGCAAGAGCAGCCACTTCCGAATGTGGTTGATTACCAATTGCAATGTTATAATCAGACAACTCAAAGACCCAAGCTGGTACTTTCTCAGCTCCAACTATGAAGAGTATATCTCTTCCTTCTGTTATTATATCTTCTACTTTAGTATCGATAGGTAAACCGAACATAGTCAAGTGAACAATTAGTAAATTCGAAGAAGACACTACTTTTTTAGGATTGGAGGTCGACTCAATCGAAAAGTCTCCGCCGAACTTATCAACAACTTCCTCGACGGATTTTATCACACGACTATCAGGATTGGAAAGGTAAATCCTCGAAGCACCAAATGCTCTAGCTGTTAGTGCGACATGAGTAGTAATGCGCTTATCTCGTTCTGGCCTATGACCTATCCGTAATACTTCACAAATAGACATTAATTATTCTTCGGATGCAACAGATACATCATCAACTCTTCCACGGATACTGTCGTGAACCAATAAACCAATAAATTGCAAAATTAGCCCACTAAGAATGTAAGTGACATTCTCTGAGTTGAAATTGTCTTTAACGAATATGTCATCGACAATTTCCACGATTCCTGCGAAAATAAGGCCCATACTTGCAACTGTAAAAATGAATCTAACTATATTGATATTGAAAACTCCGTCGCGCAAATAAGTATCAATTGTGCGTGCAACCTCAATAATAACTAATGCAAACAGAAATAGTAAAAGAACACCATCTAAAGACAGAAATGCAAGAACCATTCCTAAAATTCCTCCACCAACATTAGCAGCTTCTTGCATTTGGTCAAGACCTCTAGTAAGGCCAACTATCATCATCAAAGCTGCAATAAGCCAAGCATAGGAATATAGGGGAACTCTTTCACTTGTGACTGTTAGTAAATCTGTGTAGAACTTTTTGATTGCCTCTTCCCAACCTGCAACTTTAACTAACAAATACCCTCCTAATATTACCCAAATAGCTCCTGAAGCTATCTCAGAAGATCCTAGTAAACTGGCTAAACCCCAAGCTAAAGCTATCAGTGCCATAGGAAGTATAAACTGCCTTTGAATTTTAGGATCTTCCATCTTATGCACTATAGTGTACAGAGTATCTTCAATCGGCCTTGATTGCTGAACGACAACCATTCTAGTAGAGTCAATACGAAGACGTGAACGTATGATAGGTTCTAGCTCCCTATCTTCAGCGCCATCGCTAACAAGAATTGCTCTTTTAGCTCCAGTTTTAGAAATCACTTGGTCAAGCGTGTTAGCTATCTTCATGTCAGATTTCGTACCTACTCTAACATCTCCACAAATTGTAACTACTTCAACCTTCTTACCTTTTTCAAGCAACTGATCATATGTTTTTATAGCTGCGAGCATTGTGTTAGTATCACTTTCTTCAGGGTCAGAGAGCCCCAATTCGAGACTGGCTCTAATATTAGCTTCTCGACCTAAAACAGGACTTCTAATCCCAGTCTTCCTACCCAAATCATTGTCCCGATCAATGGCAATAACGAGTAGACTCATACCAGTATTGTAATTACTCAGTATATTAATGTTACTTTGAGACGATTCTTTAAATATTAGCGTTTGTGCGCTAATACAACTGAGGAGTTAAATGGCAGAATTCAAAACAGTTATAGCTGACCCGAAAGAAAAGAAAGCTTACCAAAAAGTTCTTGCAGAAGATAAATCTAACGCTCTTGTTGGAAAATCTGTAGGTGAAGAAATTGACGGAATTTTCTTAGACTTACCAGGATATCGCTTAAAAATAACCGGAGGATCAGATAATTCTGGTGTCCCGCTTAGAGGAGATATAGATGGAAATCAGAGACGAAAGATTTTAATGAGAAAATCGGTAGGTTTTCATCCTGTTAAAGACGGTCAAAGACGCAGAAAGTTGATACGAGGAAGAAATTTGAACAGTGAAGTTTCACAAATTAATCTAAAGGTTATTGAATATGGTCCAAAATCAATAGAGGAGTTACTACAGCCAGAGGAGGCTTAAGTTGAGCACTGCCCCCCAAGCCGAAATAAATATCGGAATGGTAGGGCATGTAGATCACGGAAAAACCACCCTTACACAAGCCCTTACCGGGAAATGGACTGATCAACATAGTGAAGAATTAAAGAGAGGAATCTCTATTAAGTTAGGATATGCCGATGCTGAGTTTTATAAAGTTACTGAAAAAAAGAATGTTACTTATACTTCCGAACCAAATTTAAAGAATTATGAAAATGCAAAAAGTGAGCACCTAAGAACAGTAAGCTTTGTAGATGCTCCCGGTCACGAAACACTGATGGCTGTAATGCTAAGTGGAGCTGCAATAATGGATGCTGCAATTTTGATTATAGCTGCAAACGAGAAATGCCCACAACCACAAACTAGAGAGCATCTTTCAGCTCTCGAAATAATGGGCTTCGATAAATTCATAGTTGTTCAAAGTAAGATTGACATATGTACTAAAGAAAGAGCTCTCGAATCTTACAAGGAAATTAAAGAATTTTTGAAAGGTTCACTTCTAGAAGATGCTCCTATTGTTCCTGTATCTGCTCACCATAACAAGAACATTGACCTATTAATTGAAGTTATCGAAACTCTTTTTCCAACTCCAGACAAAAATACAGACGATGACTTTCAAATGGATATAGCACGCTCATTTGATATTAATAAACCCGGAACACTCCCTAAAAATATAAAAGGTGGAATTTTGGGAGGCACCATCAAAAAAGGTAAAATTAATATTGGTGATAGTATAGAAATAAGGCCAGGAAGAAATACAAAGAAAGGATTAGAGCCAATAAAAACGAAAGTAACTACACTTCATAGCGGTACTTCAAGAAAAGAAATCAAACCTGGCGGACTTGTAGCCATTGGAACTAGTCTAGATCCTTCTATTACTAAATCCGATTCATTACTAGGCAATGTTATTGGTAAGCCAGAAACTTTACCTCCTGTTTGGGAACGATTTAACGTAAATGCCACATTGTTAGAGAGAGTTGTTGGAACTAAGAACGTTAAAGACATGGATGAAATAAAAACAAAAGAACCATTGATGATTACAGTAGGTACGCGTACAACTGTTGGAGTTCCCGTCACTGTAAAGGATAACATAGTCGACATCAAATTAACAATACCTGTTTGTGCACCTGTAGGTCAAAGAATAGCTCTAAGCAGAAGAGCGGATGGTAAATGGCATTTGATAGGTTACGGTATTATTGAAGAATGAAAATTGTATTGCCAGACACAAACATAATTCTTTGGACATTTAATGGAGGCATAGACTTTAGAGAGGCTATAGCACGCGTTGCACCGGACTATGAAATAAAAATACCAACGTGTGTTATTAATGAATTAAAGAAACTGAAAACTAAACAAAGTATTGCTGCTCTTGCATTCTGCTCCAAAATGAAGTCAATAGACATAGGATTAGGATATGCCGACGATTTACTCATAAAATCTGCAAAAAAAGGGTATTTGATTGCTACAAATGATAAAGAAATTTTACTAAGATTAAAAAGAAATGGAATTAATGCACTCAGAATAAGAGAAAAAAATAAATTAATGATGATGGAGAATTAATATGAAAAACAATATTTTTCCTGAAAAGCCAACCTCTCAATTCACAAATGAACAGATATTACAAAGAAATGAGATACTAAGTGAAGAAGTTAAGCATATCACATTTGACGATATAAAGCATTCTTATCAATTGATAGAAGCCTTCAGTAAAAGTAGTTTTCAAGCCCGTCAAATCGGAACTGGAGCAAAACTTTACAAAAAGGAACTTGAAGGAAAAACAACCATAATATGGTCTCTAGCTGGAAGCATATTTAGTGCTGGATTACGACAACTAGTCATTGAATCATTAAGAAATAATTTAGTAGACTGCTTGGTTTGCACAGGTGCTTTGTTTGAGCAAGATATGCTTGAAGCACTAGGTTACAAACATTATATTCTAAATAAACAAATTGATGATAGAAAACTTCAAAATTTAATGATAGACAGAATATACGATCATGTTCTCGATGAGCTAGAGCTACAGCACGTAGATTTAACATATAAAAAAATTGCAAAAGAGATGAAACCCGGGAATTATTCAAGTAGAGAATTTATGCACATTTGTGGCCGATGGTTGTCCATGGCTGAAGATTCACAAGATAGTGTAATGCAATCCGCATATGAGATGAATGTACCCATTTTTATTCCTGCTCTGAATGATTGCTCTATAGGAATTGGCCTAGCCATGAATCAAGTTGAAAAAGAAAATAGTGTAAGTATAGATTCAATTAAGGATTTGAGAGAAATTGCTATGATGAAGAATATTTCTGGAGATTCAGGGTTAGTAATAGTTGGAGGCGGAGTACCAAAGAATTATTCGCAGGACTCTGTTGTTATGGCTGAAATGCTTGGGTACAGCGTCAAGAAGCACAAGTTTGGAATTCAAATAAGTACTGCAGATCCAAGAGATGGAGGTTTGTCTGGTTCTACACTAAAAGAGGCCATATCTTGGGGGAAAAATGACAGCCACATGGATGAGGTAATGATTTGGGGAGAAGCTTCGGTTTACTTTCCATTATTACTATCCTATATCCAAAATATAAATAGAAAAGATAAAAAAGAGTTAAATAAACACATCAATACAAACATGCTGCAGGAACAATAATAATGGAAAAAGGATATCGACAACAGTTACCCGATAGAGACCCACAAGAAACCGAAGAATGGATTGAATCAATCGCCGCAATAATCGATCTCAAGGGCGAAGAAAGAGCAAGGTATCTTTTACAAACATTAATAAGAGAAGCCAGAACTAGAAATATCTCAATACCATTGTTAACAAATAGTCCATATGTTAATACTATTCCCCCTGAATCAGAATCTGAATACCCTGGCGATGAAGCTATAGAAAAGAAAATAAGAAGAATTATCAGGTGGAATGCAGCAATGATGGTTTCAAAGGCCAATAAAAATTTTGCTGGACTTGGAGGACATATCTCTACATATGAATCTGCTGCAAGTTTGTATGAGGTTGGATTTAACCATTTTTTTAAAGGAAAAGAAAATGGAATTGGAGACTTTATTTACTATCAAGGTCATTCATCTCCGGGAATATATTCAAGAGCTTTTTTAGAGGGAAGACTAACAAAAGAGCAGCTCGATCATTTCCGAAGAGAAGCTTTTACTGATGGGTTATCTAGTTATCCACATCCGAGGTTAATGCCTGATTTTTGGGAATTTCCTACTGTCTCAATGGGACTAGGCCCTACAAATGCTATATATCATGCAAGATTCCTACGCTACTTACACGAAAGAGGAATTGCTGACACTTCGAAAAGTAGGGTGTGGGCATTCTTAGGTGACGGAGAGTGTGATGAACCAGAAACCCTACATGCATTACACTTAGCTCACAGAGAAAAGTTAGATAATTTGACATTTGTAATAAATTGTAACCTACAAAGATTAGATGGTCCTGTAAGGGGAAATGGGAAAATTGTTCAGGAGCTTGAGGCAATTTTCAGAGGTTCTGGTTGGAACGTGCTCAAAGTACTGTGGGGGAGAGATTGGGACGAACTATTGCAGAAAGATGATATGGGACATTTACTGCGTAAAATGGAAAATACTGTAGATGGAGATTTTCAAAATTTAGCAGCCTCAACTGGCGATTACATAAGAGAAAACTTTTTTGGACCTGATGAAGAGTTGAAACAATTAGTTAAGCATTTAGACGACAAAGCATTAACGAAATTGAGAAGAGGAGGCCATGATTCAGTCAAGTTATTCTCAGCTTACAATGAAGCTACAAAACACATTGGACAGCCTTCAGTAATTCTGGCTAAAACCGTGAAAGGATGGGCTCTTGGGAAGGGATTTGAAGCACGCAATATGACTCATCAAAAGAAATCACTGGAAAAGTCTGACTGGGCATATTTTAGAGATTTGTTAGAAATACCATTTACAGACTCTGAACTTGAAGAAATGCCTTACTACAAACCATCTTCTGACAGTGAAGAAATAAAATACCTCAGAGATAGACGGAATGCGCTAGGTGGCTATTTACCTACAAGAAAAAGTACCTACAGTGGATTTCATATGCCTCAAGATAGTGCTTTTACTGAATTTGACAAAGGGACGCCGAAAGAACAAGAAGTTTCGACCACGATGGCATTTGTAAGATTACTTAGAAACCTTATGAAAGATGACAAGATTGGGAACCTGATAGTTCCAATCGTACCTGACGAAGCCAGAACTTTTGGAATGGAAGCCTTGTTTACAGAATTCAAAATATACAATGCACAAGGTCAAATTTACACTCCCGTTGATTCGCAATTATTATTAAGCTATAAAGAATCTGAAAGCGGTCAAATTTTGGAAGAAGGAATATCTGAAGCTGGGGCAATGAGTAGCTTTACTGCAGCAGGTATGGCTTATTCCACAGTAGGCAAACCTACTATACCATTTTACATTTACTACTCAATGTTTGGATTTCAAAGAGTTGGGGATCAAATATGGTGTGCTGCAGATTCAAGAACCAAAGGATTTTTGTTGGGAGCAACAGCAGGAAGGACGACGCTAAACGGAGAAGGACTTCAACACCAAGATGGACACAGCCTTCTAACATCCACCACAGTTCCCAACTGTCTATCATATGATGCAGCTTTCGCCTACGAGATTGGAATAATCGTTAAAGAAGGTCTACGAAGAATGTATGATAATAATGAAGATATTTTTTACTATTTAACTCTCTACAATGAAAATTATCAAATGCCAGCTATTCCAAAAAATTGTGAAGAAGGAGTTCTGAAAGGAATATACAAATTTAAAGGCTCTTCGAAAGCACAAGTTAGGCTGATAGGTAGTGGACCCATAATGAAACAAGTTTTGAAGGCTGAGAAAATATTGAACGATTTAGGAATTTATTGTGATGTATGGAGTGCTACAAGTTTTGGAGGTCTCCGAAGAGAAGCAATTGAATGTGAAAGGTGGAATAATTTAAATCCAATGAAGAAATCCAAAATACCTTACATAACTAAAGTTATGAATAATAAAGAAATGACTACTGTTGCTGCTACTGACCACATGAAAGCGGTGCCAGATATGATAAGAAGTTGGATTCCTGGAAAATATACAACACTTGGAACAGATGGTTTTGGAAGAAGCGATACTAGAGAAAATTTGAGAAAATATTTTGAAATAGATGATCAATACATTGCCGCCGCTGCAATTAGTTCTCTTCTCCGAGAAGGAAAAATAAGTAAAAGCAAGGCTGATAAAGCTTTGAAAAGTCTGAATATCAATCCAGACGCTCCGGAACCCTCGCGTAACTAATTTTACATCATGCCTGGGCCCATTCCGCCCATGCCATCGCTACCATCAGGCTCAGGGCCTTCAGGTTGCTTTGACGCAATAACATCATCAATTCTCAAAATCATTGTAGCTACATCTGTAGCACTGCTTACAGCTTGTGTCTTAACTCTTAAAGGTTCAACAACATTTCTTGATTGCATATTAACGACTTTCCCTGAGAAGGCATCTAAACCAGCATGCTGATTACGCCCTTTTTTTGTATGTGACTTCCTTAATCCCATCAATGTATCAATTACGTCTAAACCTGCATTTTCAGCCAAGGTACTTGGAACAACCTCAATCGCATTGGCAAAAGCTTCGATTGCCATTTGCTCTCGACCACCAACTCTTGGCGCAAATTTTCTCAACTTCAAAGCTAACTCAATTTCTGCAGCCCCTCCTCCTGTAACAATTTTGCCGTCCTTAAACACTAAAGAAACAACACCAATTGCATCATCAAGATTTCGTTCAATTTCATCGGCTACGTGCTCACTTCCAGCCCTAACTAAAATGCTGACTGCTTTAGGATTTTTACATTCGGTAACAAATGTCATATCATCGTCGCCAATTTTCCTAACTTCAACCAGACCTGCAAAACCAAGATCATTCTTACTCATTGAATCAATATTAGATATAACTCTACCGCCTGTTGCCTTAGACAATGCATCAATATCCGATTTCTTAGCGCGTCTAATAGCCATGATGTTACTTTTAGCAAGGAAGTGTTGAGCTAGATCATCAATACCTTTTTGACATATCAAAACATTTGCGCCTGATTTTGAAATAGTATCAACCATTTTCTTGATAGTAGATTCTTCCTGATCTAAAAAGGCCTGAATCTGAGAAGGATCGTTAATTTGAATTTTAGATTCAATTTCAGTCTTCTTAATTTCGAGAGGTGCATCAATTAAAGCTACCTTTGCTTTCTTAACATTTCTAGGCATATCTGTATGAACAGGTTCTTTATCCATTATTATACCTGAAACTTGCTCAGTATCTGCAATAGAACCTCCTTGCTTTTTCTGAATTTTAATATTAGACCGATCCACTTCAACTCTGTTTTTCTCTTTTTTCTCTGCAACTGCCTTAATAGAGTTTACAGTTAAATCAGCCAAAAAGTCTGCATTAGCTTCAGAGGATTTACCAGTCATTGAGGTTATGGCAATTGACTTCAATGTCTTGATGTCGGAACGGGAAACTTTTCTAGAAATTTTATCAAGAAGCTCCAACGATTCATTTGAGGCTCTTCTATACCCATTCGAAATAGCCGTTGGATGGACTCCCTTATCCATTAATTCTTCAGCATTTTTCAAAAGTTCACCTGCAAGAATCACTGCAGTAGTTGTACCATCTCCGCACTCAGAGTCTTGTGTTTTAGCAATCTCAACTATCATTTTAGCAGCAGGATGTTGAACTTCAACTTCTTTCAAAATAGTGACGCCATCATTAGTTATTATCACATCACCCATAGAATCGACAAGCATTTTGTCCATACCCTTGGGACCTAATGTAGATCTAACTGCTTCGGCAATAGCTTTAGCAGCTGCAATATTATTCTGTGTGGCTTTTTTCCCGCTATCTCTTTGAGTTCCTTCTTTCAGAATGACTACTGGTGAATTTCCTGGTAACATTTATATCTTTAAACGAGTGAAGAGACGAATATATAAAAATACGTTCAAAAAACTAAAGAAACTCTAAAAATACCAGGGAAAGTAAGACCGAGGCCGAAATTGAAACTAAATTAACTCCATTATTTGTTAAAATTTCTCTATTCTGTAACGTTGCACCCAGTAAAGAATCGAATACGCTACCAAAAAATCCAAAAAATACAGAAATAAAAAGGTAGTTTAACTCAATTGACGCAGAAAAGGCGTGATTTTCTTCAATTAACACAAGAAAACCTGCATAAGCTAGCATGGAAATTGACACCGAGGACAGAAAAGATGCTGTCAAACCTTCAAAAGATATGCCTCCGTCGACTCCAGGTTCAACCACCTTACTAGGATTAGTAATTAAAACTGGAGATGGAGAAAGGACACCTATTTCACTGGCCATAGTGTCTGCACTTGCAGCAGCCATGGACGTTGTGAAAGCCACCAATGCTTGCTCAGGAGTAAGGAATCCAAAACTATATGCTAAAGCGATAAGAGGTGGTAATATACCATTTGAAATTACATTTGAACCTCCACGAGTACCTTCATCACTCTCTTCCACACCTAAAGCCTTTTTGTAAACTATAGCAAATCTAGTAGCTAAAAAGGAACTTCCAACAAATAGAAGGAGAATCAAGAGCCAACTCCAATGTCCAAAAACACCTGAAATAAAACAGATTAAAAATGCAAGAACAGAACCCCCTTTGTCTAAAACTTTAGAAAAATTTGCATAAAATGCCAAAGAAAAACTTACTATTACTATAAACAAAATAGTAAAAGTGTTTGGAAGAACTAAGTCTTCAAGCAATGAATTTTTCTACAGATTTATCAAAATAGTTTTTAAATTCACTTTTTATTTCCGTTAATCTATCACTATCCGTAGCCTCTACAAACATTCGTATTACTGGTTGAGTATTTGATGGCCTCAATAAAACCCAACCGCCCTCAAGCCAAATTTTTACTCCATCAATTGTTTCAACTTTATATCCCATATCAGTAAATGTCTTCTCAAGATCTGCATTTACATTAAATTTTATAGAATCAGGACACTTGAACTTCAATTCTTCATAAGGATATGATGGAATTTCTCTAGAGAAATCTCCAAGCGTTTTAGATGAATTATTTATAAATTCTGCCAATTTCAAACTAAATATAATTGGATCATCGAAAATGAATTCTGTCAGACCTGGAGCAAAAAAGTGAGCTGAAATCTCCATAGCAATCGCTGCGTTATGCTTTTTCAATTCTTCACAAACAAAAACATCGCCAACCCTTATCCAGATTAGTTCGCCTCCAATCTTAGGGATTTCTTTTTCTAAAATCATCGAGCAAGGTACACCAGCCAGTACTTTGTTTGAATCTGGAGTAATCAAGCTTTTGGAAACTATAATACCAATTTTTTCTGCTGAAACTGGATTTGAACCTTCATCAATAAACACGCACCTATCTGCATCCCCGTCAAACGCAACTGCAAAATCAAATTCGCCATTGTTCATAACTTCGATTAAATCCCCTAAATTCTTAGGAGCAGGCTCAGACGGCCGGTTAGGAAAAGTACCATCTGGCGTATTGTTAATACTGAATGTTTCGGCACCCAATCGCTCAAAAATCTTGTCGACAACAACACATCCAACACCATTACCTGGGTCTAGAGCAACCTTAATTCCATTCAAATTTCCTACCTTTGTAGAAACAAACTCCATGTAATCTTCTAAAACCTCTTCAGGAGACATTTCTGTAATCGTTCCAGATTCAGCCTCTATCAATTCTTCTTCGAAAAATATTCTCTTAATTTCTATATTACCTTCTGTGAAACCAGTTCCATCTGGATGTCTGAACCTTATTCCATTGTATTCTGCAGGATTGTGGCTTGCAGTTATGTAAACGCCTGCAATATATTCTTCAGAATCTAGATTTGATTTCCAAGTGAAATAATTTGCCACAGGTATAGGAACCATGCCAATTATATCTACATCAAAACCTGCTTTAGACACTCCTTTTGATACAGCCATTTGAAGTTCTGGTGAACTAACTCTAGCATCACAACCGATAGAAATTTTACCTGAATTGTGTTTTTTCTTTAAATAATTTCCAAAAGCTAACCCTACTCTTTCGCCAATATCTGCATCTAATTCTTCACCATATATTCCACGGATATCATATGCTCTAAAAATATCTTCTGAGGCATTCATATTATTACGTTATTTAGGGCAGTTTAAAAGAAATACTCTTAAGGCCACTCTCAATAGTAAACTATGGCACTAACTGAATCAACTATGGTAAAACTAGGATCTAAAGCACCTGATTTTAACTTACCGAATATCGACGGAGAAAATATATCTCTTGAACATTTTAAGGCTGATGTTCTTGTAGTTATTTTTACATGCAACCACTGCCCCTATGCAAAAGCTGTAGAAGATCGATTAATAGAATTGGGAAATAGATACAGTGGCATGGTAGACTTTGTTTTAATCAGTTCTAATGATGCTGAAAACTATCCTGCAGATTCTCCTGAAAAAATGGCTGAACAGGCCAGAAACAAAGAATACCCTTTCCCCTACTTATTTGACGAAACTCAAGAAATAGCCAAAGCATATAGTGCAGTTTGCACTCCCGATATTTTTCTATATAATAACGAAAGAAGATTGGAATATAGAGGAAGATTAGATGATAATTGGCAAAATCCTAATCAAGTGGAACGCGAAGAATTAAAAATGGCTATTGAGGCTATTCTGAATGGTAAAGGAATAGACTTTAAGCAGATACCATCTATGGGTTGTAATATAAAGTGGAAGTAGAGAAATAAATTACAAAATGACTTGTACAGATTCAAAAAAATATTATTTCTCTTATTAATGAGGATTAATCATCAAACATTTTTTTGGTCTGCTTAATAGTTTCTCCCGCACTGATTAATGCATCACCTGTTGAATCTACAATGTCTCCAACCTTGTCAGTAACTCCTTCCGCATTGTCCATAGCTTTCTTTGCTAAGTCCTTAGACATCTCAGAAACTCTCTGAGCCAAGAATTTCAAATCATCTAAAGCTTCATCTAGTCCCAAAGATTCAATCGCATCCCTTTTCTTTTCTGACATAAATAAATGAAATAGCCCTTATACTTAAAGTATTAGTATTTGTAAAAACCCTCTCCAGATTTTCTACCAAACTTCCCTTTACTTACCATTTCTTCAAGAAGAGGACATGGTCTATATTTATCATCGTTCATATCATTATGCAAAACTTTCATTATTGCTAAACAAGTATCTAGTCCAATAAAATCAGCTAGAGTCAAGGGACCCATAGGGTGGCCCATTCCCAACTTCATTACTGTGTCTATTGCCTCAGGTTCAGCTACACCTTCCATTACACAAAACATTGCCTCGTTAAGCATTGGCAACAGTATTCTATTACTAACAAAACCAGGAAAATCATTAACTAAAACTGGCACTTTGTTCAAATCTTCAGCCAATTTAAACGTTGTATCAAATGTATCATCGCTCGTTGATTTGGCTCTAATCACTTCTACCAACTTCATAATTGGAACTGGATTCATGAAATGCATTCCCACTACTTTATCTTCTCTTCCACTTGCATCAGCTAAGATACCTATAGGAATGCTAGAAGTGTTTGAAGCCAGTATTGTCCTTTCCTTACAAATATCTCCTAAACTAGAAAAAAGATTTTTCTTGATTTCCACATCCTCAATGATTGCTTCAATTATAATATCACAATTACTCAACTCTTTATTATCTAAACTCGTGCTTACATTGGCAAGAGTATCGTCCATCTGCTTTTGACTTATGCGATCTTTGGAAACACTCCTCTGGAGGTTCTTACTGATTGAGGCTAGCCCATTATCTACGAAATCTTGCTTTATATCACACAAAGTAACCACTTTACCAATAGATGCACAGACCTGGGCAATACCTGCACCCATTTGCCCTGCACCAATAACACCTACACGTTTTATTTCCATTTCTCACTCAACTTAATCATAATTGCATTTTGGACGTGCATTCTATTCTCAGCTTGATCAAATACTATTGAATTATCTGACTCCATAACTCCATCTGTAACTTCACGATCTCTTTCAGCAGGCAAACAATGCATAAACAATGTTTCTTTACCCGTTAAACTCATTAACTTCTCGTTAACTTGAAAATTTTTGAAAACTCTTTCACGCTCTTCAGCTTCCTCCTTTTGACCCATAGAAGCCCAAACATCTGTGTAAATTACGTCAGCTCCATTTACTGCAGACACTGGATCATTGCTAATTGTTATTTTAGAAATTCCAGATTCCTTTGCGCGTTTTACAAGTTCTGCATCAGGTTCATAACCTTCAGGACAACAGCATACAAAATCTAAAGGAAATCTCATTGACAAATGAAGCCAAGAATGAACTATATTATTTCCATCTCCCATGTAAACTATTTTAGTATTTTCAATATCTCCTAGGTGTTCCCAAACTGTAAATATATCTGCCATTATTTGGCAAGGATGATTATAATCTGTCAAACCATTAACAATAGGAACTGAAGAGTGTTTTGCTAACTCTATAATATGTTCATGATCAAAAAGACGTGCCATGATTATATCATTATATCTACTAAAAACCCTAGAAATATCCTTAATTGCTTCTCTTTTCCCAATTCCGATGTCATTAGGTCCAAGAAATAATGCGTGACCGCCCATCCACTCAAAACCAGTTTCAAAAGACACTCGAGTTCTTGCAGAGGGTTTAGCAAAAATCATAGCTAATGACTTATTATGAAAGACACTATAATCTTCTCTTTTATGAAATTTGGACTTCACTATTCTTGACAATTCGAGTATATCCCATAATTCTTCTTTACTGTAGTCTGAGATATGAAGGAAATGTTTGGTTGACATTTAATCTCTATCTATTCTTGGAGCCAAAAGGAACTTAACATTACCTTGAGCACCAGTAACATCATCAACAGCTAAATCTGCATCAATCTTAACTGGAAGATCAGAACCTAACATTATGTGAAGTATACGGTCCGCTGGAAGAGAATTAACCATCAAGGAAAAATACTCCAATGAAAACAATGAAGTACAATCTTCCGAAGAACTTAACTTTTCAAGCTGGTCAATTCCAAGTGATAAATCTACCCTGTTCTGATTATCGCCTTCACATACTAACCTAAAATTATCTTTCGAAGTTGAGAGGGCAATGTGATCAGACACTGCCTTTGAAGCCTTGATTCCCTGACCTATTTCGCCGGAAGCAACACTTACTTTAGCAGGTAAATCAAGCGAAGGGACCTTGGGATCAGGCATGCCCGATGTATCAAGTAAAGGCATAGCTCTCGTTAAATTACCAATGTTAACTACTAGTCTATTTAGCTCATCATCCTTTTCAAGAATAACCATTTCATCTTTACCAGCCATAGTTAACACGCTCTTAAACTTATCAATATCTAAACCCATTTGAATATCTGAAACTTCAAAGCTATCAAATGCAGTTTTCATAAGATTAGCTTCTATCATCGCTACATGAGAAGGATCTACTGCTTTCACTTGAAGACCGTCTTCACTAACATTTATCTTTGCTTCATCGACTAATGATCCTACTGTTCCGATAAATTCTTTCAGGCTATCTGCTTTAATTCTGGCTTTAAACACTACTTACCTCTGGTGTCGATTGGTGACCGATATTTAACTATTGTTTATGATTTTACAGCTAGCATTAATCTAATATACTTGGTTCCGATGAATCATTAGTTTTACTCGTGGAGGAGTTTTTTGTCAGAAAAAGATTTGAAAAAAGGTACAACAACTATAGGATTAGTTTGTAAGGACGGTATTGTGATGGCTACAGAGATGAGAGCTACAATGGGAAACCTCATTGGGCACAAAACAACAAAGAAGCTTTTCAGAATATCAGATAACATGGGATTAACCGTTGCTGGTTTAGTAGGGGATGCACAAATGCTTGCAAGATGGCTTTCCGCTGAAGTCAAACTCTATGAACTTAAGAATGGTACACACATGTCTCTAAAAGCTGCATCGACTTTGATGGCTAACATAATGAACGGAAGAAGATACATGCCATTTTGGGTTCAATTATTACTTGGAGGTGTAGATTCTAAAGGTGGACACGTTTATTCACTTGATGCTGCCGGAGGGTCAATTCCTGATAAGTTCCAGACAACTGGATCAGGATCTCCATTTGTATATGGTGTTTTAGAAGACAGATTTAAAGAAAATATGTCTGTCAAGGAAGGAAAAGAATTGGGAGTAAGAGCCTTAACTG
>JAERSJ010000168.1 GCA_016845825.1 Methanobacteriota archaeon | reverse complement strand
AAAATGAGGGGTCAGGGAAATGGTGTAAGGATGGTGGGGTGGGTGATAGTGGGTGTGGGTATAGTGGTGGGGGTGATAGTGGTGGCGATTCGGGAGTCTGCTGCGGGAAAACCAAAATTCTCGACGACGCATTCTTCAATTGTGCCAAGAATAAAACCGAGAACTCATGTAATCCATCTACTTGCAAATGGATTAAAAACGATACGTTATGTGAATATGAATCAAAATGCAACAACTGTGATGAGAACGCATTTCTGCCGATAAAAGGTAAAATCACAAAAATTAACAAGAATAATAATACTTTGGAAGTGATGGATGACTTTAAAATTACTTACAACAATGTAAACCCGTCGAAAGTCACGGCGCTGAAAGAAGGGGCAACGTTGGGTGTAGACACCGAGGTGAATCTAGCATGGAATTGGAAGGGAGATTGCACCAATGATAATTGTATGAGTTGGCAAAATAACAAAGATTATGGCTGTGCTGGAGCACCGGAATACATGTTACAAGCGTGCCCTGGCGTATGCAACTTGAGGTGCGGAGCTTGTTGTAAAGCTGATCCAAAACAGAAATTTATTTGTAGTACAAATACATTGAAGTCTGACTGTGACGAGAATAATTCATGTAAATGGTCTACTAACGGTTGCCCCGATGAATAAAAATAATAAATTGTTTTTTATAAATATATTATGTATAAAAACAAAAACCAATGCCCTCTCTTATTTTCAAATACGGCCCGATGAACTCGTCGAAAACTGCTAATTTATTAATGAAAGCTTACAATTACCGCTCACAAGGCAAACAAGTTGTTCTCATGAAGCCAAGTGTGGACGATCGGTTTGGGGAGTTTAAAATAAAGTCACG
Organism: Methanobacteriota archaeon; assembly: GCA_016845825.1. Taxonomy (GTDB): domain Archaea; phylum Thermoplasmatota; class Poseidoniia; order MGIII; family CG-Epi1; genus CG-Epi1. Next base: position 1,846 of record JAERSJ010000168.1, on the reverse strand, counting down.
AGTTGTGCCTGGAATGGAAGCAAATATTATAATCCACCCTCACACGAATAATTTCGATGAAATCCCAAGCAATATCAAATACGTACTGGTGGACGAAGCGCAATTTCTCTCGACTGTGAACGTGAATGCTCTGCGCAAACTTTCTGAGCGCGTTCCCGTTGAATGCTACGGTCTTCGAACAGACTACAGGGCTAAACTGTTTGAAGGATCGAAGAGATTGTTTGAGGTTGCCGATTCGTTCGAGGAAATTAAAACGACATGTGTCAACTGCGAACACAAAGCCGTCATCAACGCTAAATACCATACGAATAAAATAAAAAACTGGACAGTTAATGACGTAAAAAAATGGTTAGAGGATGTCGTGAACGCGCCAGCCGATGTTATTCAAAAATTTATAGACCTGCAAGTCGACGGGGACGCGCTTTTAAAAATAAAACACGACGATCTCGTGAAAGATTTCAACATTGACGCCGCCGATTTAGCGAGTCAGATAGTCATCGGGTTGAATACACTTAAATTTACTAAAATACGATTCATCACGAAGATCGGAACTGGTGATCCAGATTTGGGAGCTGAAGACAAATATATGCCGATGTGCTGGAAATGCTGGGACACAAATGACGATTTAATTAGCATGCAGCAGTGGGAGCGGGGGAGATGATGAAGACAGATACCGGTACGTTCACGTCCCCCTGCGACATCGCCCGCTGCTCCACGCAGCGGGTGAGATCCTCGAAAAATTATCCAAAACAAATAATTAATAAATTTTTATTGTATGTTGATTTAAAATAAAATTAAAAACAATATAAAAATGAGTGGACTTTTATTTCTATCAACTGATGATTTCCACATTGTAAAAGATACAAAAGGAGACGTCATGTGCAACAACATACCAGGATTTTCTCTTTTACTTTTTTATTCTACACATTGTAATCATTGTGTGAAGCTTATTCCGATTTTCAAACAACTCCCTGGGTCGGTGGGTGGTTGTAATTTCGGTATGTTAAATGTAAGCCAAAACAAACAATGTGTTATCATGTCGCGACAAACCATTGCACCAATTAATGTGGTTCCGTATATCGTTCTTTTTGTAGATGGCAAGCCGTACATGAGATATAAAGGTCCACATGAGCATAAAGAAATTGCAAGATTTGTGATCGAAGTTTCCCAGAACATTCAATCGTCCAACGAACAACGACGTATGACACCCGTGAAACCCCAATCACTTCCTACTGATAATCCAGTTCAACAGCCCAAAATTGAAAAAATGAAGAACGGCGAAAAAATCCCAGCGTATAGCACGGGACGTCCGTTATGCGGCGGATCAGATAACAATGTCTGTTATTTAACCTTCTCAAATGCTTATGCAAACGAACAAAATTAAAAACATTTATTTTGTATCAGGTACTTTCGTATAAAATAAAAATATGCCGGCATATTTTTATGATCGCCAAAAAAAATCGACTTGGCGACGGTGTGGGCGAGAGAGGTGCGGGCGTGCGCTGACAAGTTGAAACTTGGGAGTGAGGCTTGGGCTGGGCTCAATTTATCAGAAAATCAATTTTAAGACAATCGCATTCCATTGCAAATTTTCTTTAATTATAAAGAAACAACTGATTACTTCTCTCTTCGCCCTCCGTAAAGGATTAGTGGGCCTATTTAAATCTATTCTAATAAGTCGGAGTCCCGGATGCCGGAGTCCCAGACGCCGCGGCCGGAGCTCGAGCTCCGGCTCCGACCCGAGTTAGTCCTCGGACGGTTGTATGCTGAACCGAGGCCCAGTCGATTATCGCGAGAGTCGTACATCTGCCCCTTCCGGCGTTTCCACTCAGCCTCCTCCTGGCGC
>JAERSJ010000167.1 GCA_016845825.1 Methanobacteriota archaeon | reverse complement strand
GGAGATAGGTAATCATATTAAAATAAGTGATTCTGAATCTCAAATTTTGAAAGAAAGTATAGATAATAAATTCCTCAATCATGTAACTAAATATTGGGAAGAAAACGGAAGGATTAAGCGTGATTTTGAAATTAAAAACTTATCAGAATGGATTATTAGTGAATATGTTTTTCTATCGGGTTTTGCTATGTGGTTTAGAGAAAAGGAAAAGGATAATGGAACTGATCTTTCTAGTCTTTTATCAAGCGCAACAGGTGAGAGCGTTGAGGCTTCAGCAAGTATTGAGTTTGACCAAGACAGACTTAGGTTAGTTGGTGAAATTCCCACTCAAATTCTTGAAAAAATAATGAATATTAATCCTGCTGGGAAAATAGCATATCGCAGTTTAGATATGGCAATAATGAAAGCAATGTCAGAAGGGAATCCTGAGCTTGCTAAGAAGATGAAAAATGAGACTGTGAGAAATAAAAAATCATGGTGGAAATTCTGGTAACTTATTTTACGGTTTGTGTTCCTGGCTTAAATAATTCTTTAGTTTCAACGTCTCTTTCTTGAGGATTAATCCTTCTTGCTAAATCTCCGTTAACATCAATAAAATAAAGATAGCCCTTCTCTCTCTCATTTGAACCCTCCGAAATCAATTCCTTATGTCCACCCTTATGCTTCCATACTGAACAATCATCCTCTACAAAATAAAGAAAGCCATCTGGCTTGGGTAATTTTAATTTCTTAACTAATTCAGCCATTATTTTTGATTTACCACGATATTACATGGTGTTGGAAGCTTGTGAGAAGATTTACGTAATGCTTCTTTAGCTTCTGACACAAACTCATCTGAAGTCCTGAGTGTAATTAGCTTTTGACCCGATTTAACTCGAGCTGCAGTTCCTACAGTTCTACCAAATGATTTGCGCATACCCATGGAAACTCGATCTGCACCAGCTCCTTGAGCAATCTTATTATGTCTCAATACGTGATGAGGATAAGTTCTTACCTTAAGGTGATAACCATCTCTACCTGCATGTGTTTGAATGTAACGATTGGCCGTAACTCTTGCAGACTCTAACGCATTGTGCCTTACGAGACATTCCTCTTTAGCTGAAAGCGTAACTTCGACTGAAAAATCTGCTATTTTATCTCCAACGTCAAATTGAGTAATACGACTAGCGGGAACTCCTCCAATGTATTCCTTCCGTGTGTATGCTCTCTTCTTTCCACGAAACATATGTGCTGGATTTTTCTTTGCCATAATTAACCTACTATTGGCGCCAGATTGAGTTCTATTTAAATGTTTACATAGCAAATATTATGGCTTAGAGTATTAAACCCCAATCTGTGTGTAATAAATATGAACATTCATGAGTATCAAGCAAAACAGCTTTTTAAAAATTACAATGTAAAAACCTTGGAAGGTGTCGTTGCAACAAATGCTAGTGAAGCAGCAAATGCGTGTAAAACTCTTGGAGGAAATATTTGGGTTGTAAAAGCCCAAGTGCATGCAGGAGGTAGAGGCAAGGGTGGCGGAATAATTATTTGTAAAACTACTGATGAAGTTTATGAAGCTGCTGATAAATTGATAGGTTCAAACTTGGTAACTCCGCAAACCACCTCAGACGGAGTAATGGTTAGGAAAGTTTACGTTGAAGAAGGATGTGACATCGCAAAAGAGCTTTACCTAGGAATCGTACTTGATAGAGAGCGAGATCTGCCTGTTGTGATGGCATCTATTGAAGGTGGAGTAGAGATCGAAGAAATTGCAATCAAAGAACCTGAGAAAATTTTGAAGGTTTACGCGGACCCAATAACAGGAATCGGAAATTGGCAAGCAAGAAAAATTGCATTCGGATTAGGTCTTGAAGGTAAACAGGTTAGCTCCTGTTGTAAGTTTATTATTAGCTTGTATGAATTATTTATGAAACTTGATTGCTCAATTGTTGAAATCAATCCTTTAGTAGTAACTTCTGGTGACGATATAATTGCGCTCGATGCTAAGATAAATTTCGACAGTTCAGCTCTGTTTAGACATGCCGATATTGAGAAATTAAGAGACTTGGATGAAGAAGAACCACTAGAATCTCAAGCAACGAAAGCGGGATTAAACTACATTAAATTAGATGGAGACATCGGCTGTATGGTAAATGGAGCTGGTTTAGCTATGTCGACTATGGATATAATCAAATTACACGGGGGTGAGCCTGCAAATTTCTTAGACGTCGGAGGTGGAGCTACAGCTGACCAAGTTTCTGAAGGATTCAGAATTATTCTATCTGATCCTGAGGTAAAAGCTATTTTCGTAAATATTTTTGGAGGAATTATGAGATGTGATTTTATAGCTGAAGGTATCATTACTGCCGCAAAAGAAATTGAATTAGATGTCCCCTTAATTGTTAGATTAGCGGGAACCAATGTTGATTTAGGGAAGAAGATGTTGTCTGAATCTGGTCTGGACTTAATTACTGCAGATGACATGGATAGTGGGGCAAGAAAATCTGTGAATGCCATAGGAGGTAAATCATGAGTATCTGGTTGAATTCAAAAAGTAAGGTCATAGTTCAGGGAATTACGGGGAAAAATGGGCAATTCCACACAGAACAAATGTTAGATTACGGAACTAAAGTAATAGGTGGAGTAACTCCAGGTAAAGGCGGTCAAGAGACGCTTGGAGTTCCTATCTGGAATACTGTAAACGAGGCCGTAGATAATGGAGCAAATGTATCGTGTATTTTTGTGCCACCACCATTTGCGGCTGATGCAATTATGGAATCTGCAGACGCAGGAGTTGAACTAATTGTAGCAATAACTGAGGGAATTCCCGCATTAGACATGGTTAAAGTAAAAAAATATTTAGAACCTATTGAAACCCGATTAATTGGTCCGAACTGTCCCGGACTTATAACTCCTGGTGAAAGTAAGGTAGGAATAATGCCTGGCCACATTCATAGGAAAGGTGATGTTGGTATAATCTCTAGATCTGGTACTTTAACATATGAAGCTGTAAATCAGGTAACAGAGAAGGGATTAGGTCAGTCAACTTGTGTTGGCATAGGTGGCGACCCTGTTAATGGAACCGACTTTATTGATTGTTTAGAAGCTTTTGAAAATGATTCACAAACAAAATCTATGATAATGATTGGAGAAATAGGCGGAACTGCAGAGGAACTAGCATCTGAATATGTTAAAGAGTATGTTACAAAGCCAATTGTTGGCTTTATAGCAGGCAGAACTGCACCACCAGGAAAAAGAATGGGACATGCTGGAGCTATAATTTCTGGAGGTAAGGGTACTGCAAGAGAAAAAATGAGAGCAATGGAGAGAGCTGGCATACATGTTACTGATAATCCTGCTAAACTTGGAGACACTCTAGAAGAAATTATCTAGTTGATGAGTAAATTTGCCAATTTATTTAGAATAGCATATCACGGAGGAGACTTTCACGGATCTCAAGTCCAGCCAGACGTAGTAACTGTGGAAGGTGTTGTAAAGAACATTCTAAAAAACCTAGGAGCTTCAAGCCCTTTATTTGCAAGCAGAACTGATAAAGGAGTGAATGCTACGTGTAATATCATAACTACAACTTCAAATAAAAAATGTAAAGAATATGTTGGAGACTTTATTGAAAGGCTTGAAGAATATCCTATATGGATAACTGGATTTTCCGATGTTGAAATAGACTTTAATCCTAGAATTGCTAAAGAAAGAGAATACAGATATTACGTATTTAACGAAAAAAATAAAGTGCTATTTAATAAGGCAATGCAACTATTTGTAGGGAAACATGATTTCAGAAATTTTGCGCGAATATTAGATACTGATATTGTAGATACAAGAAGAACTGTAAAACGTATAGATGTTACCTCTAAAGGAAAAGTAATTATGTGTGAAATCAGAGGACTTTCATTTCTTTGGCATCAAGTTAGAAAAATGATTGGAGCAGCTTCAGATGTAACAAACGGAAGGAAAAAACTGACTGACATCGAAAAAGGACTAAACGGCCATAAAGTGGACTTTACTATGGCAAAAGCTGAGTTTCTGACTTTAAGCAACATAAAATACGATAATATAGAAATTGAGAAAGTCAGAAATGAGAGAAATATGAGGATAAAATATGAATTATCTAAAAATGATAACTTCTTCTGGAAAGAATTCTTATAATTCCAAAAACATAAACTTTAAATACTAGTTTAAAAAAGCAAAATAATGAAGTGTGTTGGACGAGTATCACATTTGAACTCAAGAAATCTGGCGATTGTAAATACAGATAAGAAGGTTCCAAAGAACACTAAAATTTATGATTCTGAAAAAAGAATTATTGGAAGAGTTGTTAATATTTTTGGGCCTGTAAGTGATCCGTATCTAGCTATAGCGCCGAATAAAGGTATGCGAATAACTAAAATTATTGGCAGAGAGGTCTACAAAAAATGAAATGTCCTGAATGTGAAAATGAGAAAATAATTTCTGAGGGCGATGGCATTATGTCTTGTAACTCTTGTAATCTTATTTTTGACTCTGGTCCACAATGGATGAAATATAAACCTGGAAAGTCAACTAAGACAAAAGTCAAAGAGGTCGATATAGCTAATAATTCTAGAACTGTATTAAAATGGCAAAGTGAAGTAAGAACAAGTGTTTCGCTTGGTAAAAATATCCTTTTAGCTTCAGAAGAAATCAACAGGATTTCTGAATTACTCAAACTTGACAATAAGATTATGGAATCAGGATTAGAAATCTTTTCAAGTTCATCTAAAAAAGGCATAGTAAGGGGAAGAAGTACTCAAAAAGTAGCTGCAGCTTCAGTTTTTACAGCATGTAGGGTAAATAATCTGCCAATAACCTTAGATGAAATTGCAAATCTTTGCAGTTTGAACAGAAACGAGTTAAGTAAACTCCACCGCTTAATAAAGAGAAAGTTAAAGCTTAAAATTAACATTTCAAGTAGTATAACTTTTCTTCCAAAATTTACAAAAAAATTAGCATTACCAAAAAATGTAGAGACAGAAGCAAAAGAAATAATTAGATTTGTAGAAGACAGTGAATATAGACAAGGTATTTCACCAATTGCTCTGCTTGGAGCTTCAATATATCTTGCATGTAAAAAAACTAAAGTAAGAAGAAGTCAACTTGAAATTGCTAAAACTCTTGGTACTTCTGAAGTAACGCTACGGAATCGAGCAAAGGAAATAAATTCCCTAATTAAATTGCTATAGAATAAAAATATTCTTCTGGCAATTCTAATTCTATTGCAAACATAGGATCTTGATTAGGATCCGTACTGTCATGATAAGCAACCACGATACCTCCATCGGGTAAAATTGCCATTGAAGCAAAATCAAACCTGATATCGTTACCAGCTCCTGAAGTTGAGTCTAAATCGCCTAAACCAATAATAGTTACAGAATCTGCTTCCATACTTTGGCTGTAATCTCTAACATGGAAAACTAAATCTACATCGCTAGGACTGCCATCTCCTGTAAAATTCGAACTTTGAACTCTCATAGATATCACTGCCAAATCTAAGTTGCCATCTGCTTGAAAATCCCACTCAAAAGTATTGTCGGATACTGCTGCAGACCCCGGCCAACCGTGAGTATACTCGGTCCAACTGTAACCTCCATCGAAACTTACACTGTGTGTCAAGTTGAAAGTTCCATCACAACCTTTAGCCCCAGGGTCAACTATGTTACATGATACACTGTGTAATGCTCCGGAGCTATCTATTACAAGATTTCTTGAAGGTAAAAGTGAACCATTTGGTAAATTATGCTTATGCCATGTTAGTTCAGTATCTAAGAATAAATTACTTCCATCACTAAACCATCTTGGAAACAATAGCCCTCCTGTTGGAATAGGTGAAGCTCTCATTTCTCTATGAGGTTGCATAAAATCCCATTCAGGCCCTAAATCCTCGAATAGTAAATCAAATTCAAGATCTTGACCACACCTAGCATATTCTGCGTTACATTCATTTGAAGCACTATCAGGAATATCTAAAGGACGATAATTCAAACCATCAACACTTATCTGATAACCTTGCTCATTATAACTCCAAAAATTTGAAACTACCATGCTGGCCCAAGGACAGTTCGATGTGCATAAATTTGTTGAATGTTCAGGTGGTGGATTTATAGGCCCAACAACTGGTACTTGCCAAGATCTATCATAAAATGGTTCTTTATCGAAAGTATTCCAACACCATTGCCAATCTATTTGATCTGGTGAAGTCTTTTTTCCAAGAATTGCGTAAAATTGGTCTGCTCCATCAAAGCTAGGATACGGAAACCAAGTCATTGCAATTATATCTCCGTTAGGAGCCTGAATTATTGAACCTTCACCAAGTCCGGGATCAAATGTTGGATCTAACTGCCCTTCCTCGCAGCCTAAATCAGTATTGAATGCAGGAGGCACATATTCCTCCCAAGTTAATCCCCTATCTGTACTCCACCAAGGCCATTCCCCTCCTAAATTATAGATTACTCCATCTTGATCTGTGGTAATGTAGTGCTCACAGCAATTTCCTCCATAATTATGATCCTCCGCTAACTCGGTGCCATAAACTGCCCAAAGTCGTTCAGTCGAACCACTTGGCGTAATGACTGTAAAATTGCGAATAGGATTATCTGAAAAAGGAAATTGGCTCAGTTCCTCATCTGAAACAATTAGTCTGGTTACTTCTGTGTCTTCATCTTCAATTACCGTTCTTTTATCCTCAGGCCCAAGGCAACCCATAAATGACAAAGTCACAAACATCATTGACATAATGAAAGGTAATTTCATGGAAACATACTACGTCTTATGGGTAAAATAGTTATTGGCACTTGATGAGTATATTAAAAATACCCATTTGCAACTGTATAGTTATTGAGTACTGACGCACTGGACATACCGCCCTGTTTTGTTCCCGTGGAAAAAAAAGGGTTTTTCGCAACTTTCCGCACAGATAAATGGTGGATTCAACCATTAGTAATGGGTACCATATTAATCTTGTTTGGAGTTTATACTATAGCCGTTCTTTTGATAGAGCACGGAGCTATAGGGAATTATGAGAATGACTTTATTTATTATAATGAAAACGGCGCTCACTATGTAAGCCCAATTTCTTCCCCAGGCCCTAACGCCATTCCATCAAATATACTCAGCTTTTGGCCACTTCCCGCCACACTTTTATTCATTTGGGCGCCTTTAGGATTCCGTGGAACATGTTATTATGGTAGAAGAGTTTTTTACAGATCTCTATTAGCAAACCCTGCAGGCTGTGCAGTCGATAAACCAATTAAATCCTATAATGGTGAAAATGCACTTCCTTTCATAATTATGAACTCCCACAGATATTTTCTTTATTTAGCAATAATACTTGCCGTACTGCATTGGTATCATGCATTTGAATCTTATTTTTTTGGAAGCAGCGTAGGAGTCGGCTTTGGAAGTCTTATCCTAACTATCGATGCTTTATTCTTAACATTGTATGTTTCTTCATGTCACTCACTGAGAAACTTAGTTGGAGGTAATGTTGATTGTATTTCATGTACTAATTATGTCAAGAAGACAGGTAATTCTTGGATAAACTCTCTTAACCGTCATCATGGATTATACTTCTGGATATCATTAGTTACAATAATGATTGCTGATTTCTACATTAGAATTTACTTAGGGCTATTGGGAAATGATGAAATATTTCAGTGGGTGCTCTAATGGAAGATATTCAAGAAAAAAAATATGATGTTCTTGTCATAGGTGCAGGTGCTGCAGGGATGAGAGCTGCAATTGCTGCATCTGATGAAGGCGCAAGCGTTTGCCTAGTATCAAAGTCTTTGCTTGGAAAGGCCCACACGGTTATGGCTGAAGGCGGAGCTGCTGCTGCTTTGGGAAATGCAGACGAAAGAGACAATTGGAAAGTTCATTTTAGAGATACAATTAAAGGTGGAAAACATCTAAATAATTGGAAAATGGCAAAAATACACGCAGAACAAGCTCCAGAGAGAATCTTGGAACTGGAGAGATGGGGCGCTGTTTTTGATCGTACAAAAGATGGAAAGATTAACCAGAGAAATTTTGGAGGTCATAGGTATCCTAGATTGGCTCACGTTGGTGATCGAACAGGATTAGAAATTATAAGAACAGTACAAGACAAAGTAATTCATCAAGATAATATCGACATTTTTATGGAATGTACTGTTGCAACAATAATTACTGAGGATAATCAAGCCGTAGGAGCTCTCGCATACTACCGTAATAATGGTGAAATAATTGCAATTCATGCCAAAGCCATAGTTGTAGCAACTGGAGGCATTGGAAAGGCTTACCGAGTCACCTCAAACTCATGGGAATATACCGGAGATGGACATTCTTTGGCTTATTTGGCAGGCGCTGATTTACAAGATATGGAATTTATACAATTTCACCCTACTGGTATGGTGTGGCCACCAAGTGTCAAAGGTACGCTAGTAACCGAAGGTGTGAGAGGAGAAGGCGGAGTCTTATTGAATAATAAAGGCGAACGATTTATGTTTAATTATATTCCTGAAGCATTTGCTGCTGAAACTGCTAAAGATGAAAAAGAAGCCAATGACTGGTTAAAAGGAATAGAGGGAGCAATGAGACCTCCTGAACTTCTAACTAGAGATGTAGTTGCCAAAGCCATTATGAAGGAAGTTAAAGAAGGAAGAGGCAGCCCTCACGGAGGGGCATTTTTAGACATAGCAAACAGGCAAGATGCTGATTACATAAAGAAAAAATTACCTTCTATGTATCATCAATTTAAAGAACTTGGTGATTTAGACATCACTGAGGAACCAATGGAAGTTGGACCAACTACACACTACATGATGGGGGGAATAACTGTTGATGCTGAAACTGGCGCATCAAGCCTCAAAGGAATGTATGCTGCAGGCGAAGCTGCTGCTGGACTTCATGGTGCAAATCGTTTAGGAGGAAATTCATTATCTGACTTACTTGTCTTTGGAAACATCTCAGGTAGAGCTGCTGCCAATTTCGCACTCAACACCGAAGAAATATCGTTTAGTAAAAGTAAGCTTAAGAAAGCTGCAAATGAAATTGTAGATTGCTTTTCGGATACAAAAACTGAAAATCCTTATCATTTACATCGAGAACTACAAGACGTTATGGAAATGCATGCCGGAATTGTGAGAGAAGAAGAATCTCTAAACGAAGGTATTGAAAAATTAAAAGACTTGAGCAAAAGGGTGGAAAACGCAAAAGCAACCGGAGACAGATCTTACAACCCAAGCTGGCACCTATGTCTAGACATGAAAAATATGATAATTACTTCTCTAGCCGTAGCTGAGGCTGCCAAAGAAAGACGTGAAAGTCGCGGAGGACACACGAGGTTAGACTATCCTGATTATGACAAAGAATTAGGGACTTTGAACATAATTATTAGAAAAGGACCAGATGGCTTAAATATTGTTAAATCGGATAAGAAAATTATGCCAAATGAATTGCAGGACTTTGTTATGAAGGAGGCAGTATGAAAAGAAAAATAATCATTCAAAGAGGGGAAAAAGAAGATTATTTCATGCATGAATTTGAAATGGAGAGTGGACCCGGAATGGTAGTTCTTGACGCTATTCACGAAATTCAGGCAAACGACGCTCCTGATTTAGCTGTGAGATGGAACTGTAAAGCTGGAAAATGTGGTTCATGCTCAGCTGAAGTTAATGGAGTTCCAAGTCTTATGTGCATGACACGGATGTCAGACTATGACCCTTCGGAACCCTTAGTAATTAAACCAATGAAGGCATTTCCTGTAGTTAAAGACTTAGTAACTGATGTGTCTTGGAACTATGAAGTTAACAAGAAAATTTTACCTTACCAACACCCAGATACAAACGATCCAAGAATGTTACAGGAAGACGTAGATCGAGTTCAAGAGTTCAGAAAATGTATCGAATGTTTCCTTTGCCAAGATGTTTGTCACGTTTTAAGAGATAGTGATATGAAATCTGAATATGCCGGACCGCGCTTTTTGATGCGGAATGCAATGCTAGAAATGCATCCATTAGACCAAGGTGATCGCTTAGAAACTATAAAAAATGATAATGGAATAGGATTGTGTAATATAACAAAATGCTGTACTGAAGTCTGTCCAGAAAATATTGCTATAACTGATAATGCAATAATACCTATGAAAGAAAGAGTTGCTGACGAATACTACGACCCTCTAAAATGGATTTGGAGAAAATTAACTGGAAAAACTAATTAATTACAATTATTTCCTTCACAACAGGCCTCAACTACTGAATGGCATTGAGGACATTCTCTATGTTGTCTAGCCTCAATTGATTCACCTATAAACCCACAAGAGCAACGTATGTAATTTGTATACGTTCTGTGATTTATCATATATTCCGATTAAAAATGAATTTAAAAATGTTGCCGCTCAACCGACAGGTTGGGAGGTGGGAGGGGGCCCGCCGGGAGCAGCTAACTGTAATCTAACCGGGTTTTTTTAAAATATTCGTAGAAATATATTTAATTTAGAGGGTGTTCCAGTATACGTTATGGTAAAAGCTCCACACGGAACTGAAATGAGTTGCAAAGGTTGGCTGCAAGAGGCTGCCCTTAGAATGTTAATGAATAATTTAGATCCTGAAGTTGCTGAAAGACCCGAAGATTTGATAGTTTATGGAGGTAGGGGGAAAGCTGCACGAAATATTGATTGTTTTAATGCAATTGTTAAATCCCTTCAAGATTTGGAAAATGATGAAACTCTGCTTGTGCAGAGTGGAAAACCAGTCGGTATTTTTAAAACACATTCTGACGCCCCTCGAGTTTTAATCGCAAATTCGAACTTGGTAGGAAATTGGGCGAATTGGGAGCATTTTGATAAATTAGAAAAAGAAGGTCTGATGATGTATGGCCAAATGACTGCGGGATCTTGGATTTACATTGGATCACAAGGTATTCTGCAAGGAACTTTTGAAACCTTTGCCGAAGCTGCTAGACAACACTTCAGTGGAACATTAGAAGGGAAACTTGTTGTTACAGGAGGCCTAGGTGGCATGGGTGGCGCACAACCATTGGCTGCAACTATGAACGGAGGCACTTTTCTAGCTGCTGAAATGGATGAGGAAAGAATTCAAAAGCGCTTGGATACAAAATATTGTGATAAAATGACCGACAATATTGACTATGCAATAGACACCGCGTTGGAATGGAAAGAAAATAATATCGCTAAGTCAATCGCAGTTAAAGCCAATATAATTGATTTGTTAGCAAAACTTATAGAAAGAAATGTGACTCCTGATTTGTTAACTGATCAGACATCTGCACATGACCCACTGATAGGATATATTCCACATGAACTAACGAATTCGGAGGCTGATAAGTTACGAATTACGGATCCTGAAAAATACATTTCACTAAGCTATGAAAGTATGGGAACGCATGTTAAGCATATGCTGACATTGAAAGATAGAGGTTCACATACTTTTGACTATGGAAATAATTTAAGAGAAAGAGCAAAAGAAGCTGGAGTCGAAAATGCCTTTGACTTACCTGGATTTGTCCCTGCATATATTAGGCCTTTATTTTGTGAAGGAAAAGGACCATTCAGGTGGGCAGCTTTGTCCGGAGACCCAAATGACATCTTGGAAACTGATAAGATTATGCTAGAATTATTCCCTGAGGATAAAGCGCTTGCCAAATGGATAAACATGGCTCAAAAGAGAATTAGTTTTCAGGGACTACCTGCAAGAATTTGCTGGCTTGGGTACGGAGAAAGAAAAAAGGCTGGTCTTGCCTTTAATGAATTAGTAAAAACTGGAAGAGTTAAAGCTCCATTGGTTATTGGCAGAGACCACCTAGATTCTGGATCTGTAGCCTCACCTAATAGAGAAACTGAAGACATGAAGGACGGAAGTGATGCTGTCGCTGATTGGCCAATACTCAATGCCCTACTGAATACAGCATCAGGAGCCTCATGGGTTAGCTTTCATCACGGTGGTGGCGTTGGAATGGGGTACTCACTTCACTCAGGAATGGTGGTCGTTGCCGATGGAACCAAGGAAGCCGATGAAAGACTTAGCAGAGTTTTAACAACGGATCCTGGTACTGGAGTTATGAGGCATGTAGATGCAGGATATTCAAGAGCAAAACAAGTGGCCAAAGAAAGAAATGTAAAGGTTGGACTTGTTGAAGGTTTATGAATCTAATTATTGCGTCAAAAGCTGATTCTGCATCAATCAATTTAAGAGATAGATTATTGGAAATGTCGCCATGGGAAAAATGCGGGACATTTGATGGAAATGATATGTGGAAAATTACTAAAACGCATGGTCCCTTTTGTGTTGAAGGAACACATTTAATTAGTATAAATAAGATACATATTCACGCAGAAAAAATTGATGAACTATTTGAAAGAGAAAATAGTTTGAAACTAAGGAATATAATTTTTTTATCTAGGCATAAAGCTGCAAGTGGAAAGCCTAGCTTAACAGTTCATCCCATTGGAAATTGGGGGGATGCAGATTATGGTGGAATTAAGGGAGAAGTTACGCCAGCTTCCTCTGATATAATGACCTCTCTCTTGAGAGAAATAAAGAAGAATCAGCTTAGTGGATATGATGTGTGCTTTGAGGCTACTCATCACGGACCTTTGCTAAAAACTCCAACCATGTTTCTAGAAATTGGATCTACAGAAAATCAATGGGAGGATGAAGTGCCTGCAAGAGTACTAATTAAATCGCTTCTCGAATTTCAAATCAAAGAAGGTATAAATGTTCTAGGTTTTGGTGGTGGGCACTACACTCCAAGGTTTACTGAAGCTGCACTATCTCATAATGTATCATTTGGCCACATGGTAGCGAATTATGGAATACCTCATTTAACCGAAAATATGCTCATAAGTGCTCTTGAAGCCGGAAAATCTAACGGTATTTACTTTCATAAAAAAGGTATGAAAAAAAGTGAATACCGAAAATGGAAACTTTGGGCTGTCAATAACAAAGTTTCAGTCTTTAAACAGTCAGATTATGAGACTCTTTAACCCCAAGTAGAAGGCTAAGTTTTACTTTCTGAAACATCCGGTACATTTAAAAAGAAATCTTCACTTGATGTAGTTTAGGTGTAAACCTATGAGTGACGACGACACAGAAAATAATGATACTGAAAATAGTGTATCTGAAGCTCCAGCATCTGCTCCAAGTGAGGGGATTATGGGACAAATTGATGACTATTTTGGTATCAGTAAAGCCGGTAGTTCCGTAGAGGGTGAGATTCGTGCAGGAGTGACAACATTCCTTACGATGGCTTACATCCTCATCGTGAATCCTTTAATGCTGTCAGGTGCTGACATAACATTTACGGATTTCGAAACGGGAATCCCATTCAATGATGCATTAGTTGCTACTGCTGTAGCCTCTTTTATTGCATGTATAATAATGGGACTTTGGGCGAACTTGCCTTTTGCCCTTGCTCCAGGAATGGGGCTCAATGCATACTTTTTGTACACTGTATGCTTTGGAATGGGTGTGCCTTGGGACATTGCCCTTGCAGCTGTATTCGTAGAAGGTCTACTTTTCGTTGGACTTTCCTACGCTGGTGCTAGAACTGCAATGATTAACGCAATTCCAAAAGATTTGAAAATTGCAACAATGGCAGGTATTGGTCTATTCCTTACAATAATAGGAATGCAAAATGCCGGATGGATTGTAGACAATCCTGCAACTTTAATTGACTTTACAAATGCAGGAACCTGGACTCACGAATCAGGTCAATTCTGGGCTTTAATCGGACTTATAGCAATGGGTGCCTTAATGGCTAGAGAACAAAAAGGCGCAATTATGATTGGAATATTAGGTGTTAGTATGATTGGATGGGCGATTGTACCTGGTTCTGATGCACCTTCCGAATTTTTCTCATCACCAGATAATCCTTCTGATACTGTAGGTGCTGTATTCGGTGCTTTAGGAAGTGCAGGAGATCCAATCGAAGGTTCTACATACGGAGGATGGGGCTCATTCCTAATGGTAGTAATTGCATTCTTCTTTGTTGATATTTTTGACACTGCAGGTACTTTGTATGGAGTCGGTAGAATGGCAGGAAAAGTAAATGATGATGACGAACTTGAGAATGCTGATGAAGCTTTTATGGCTGATGCAGCTGGAACAACAATCGGTGCAGTCATGGGTACGAGTACTGTAACAACATACATCGAATCTGCTTCTGGAATTGAAGAGGGTGGTAAGACTGGATTGACTGCAGTAGTTGTAGGATTTCTATTCTTACTAGGTGTTTTCTTTTCCGACGTCTTTATAGCAATACCAGCTTACGCAACAGCTCCTGCTCTAATGGTAATTGGAGCAATGATGATGCGTGGAGTAGGTGACATCAAATGGGATGATATTGAAATCGCCATTCCAGCCTTCTTAACGATTGCATTAATGCCATTCGCATACTCTATTGCAGATGGTATTGCATGGGGAGTGATTTCCTATGTGGCAATCAAAATGGCAGTTGGAAAACACCAAGAAATTCTGAACAACCAGATTTTGATGGCAATAACTGTTCTAATGACAATGTTCTACCTTGGACCTGGAGAACAAACAACATTTGATTGGATCCTTGATTTCATAAACTAAGGAAGTAATCTAAAAACAGTTAAAATCCCCTGAGCTTAATACCTCAGGGGAAACGCAGCTAAACAGACTATGTCTTCTAAAAATAATATCGAAACAATCGCAGAAAATATAAGAGATATACAGG
>JAERSJ010000166.1 GCA_016845825.1 Methanobacteriota archaeon | reverse complement strand
GTTATAACGCTACCAGCATCATTAAATATGGCCAAATTGTAAAAGCCGACCTCATCTTCAGTGAGACCGTTAATCGTTAATGTATCTGTAGTTGCCCCGGAAACTTTTCCTCCATCTGGAATTGCAGATCCGTTCTTCAGCCACTGATAGGTAAGACCTTCACCTTTTGCTGAAACACTGAGTTTAGCGGCACTTCCATCCTGAGCCCAAGTGGGTTCAGGGTTCGCAACTATCGATGGAGGTTCAATTTCTAATGGAGGATTATTGAGTATGAGTTGAACTGCATTAACAGCAACACCTCTATCGAATCCGGCAGTATTCGTACCCCACGAGAAACGAACAACTCCCTCACTAGGCTGAACATTATCAAATCTTACGAAATTAGATAAAGAACGACTGTTAGGATCAGTACTAGTACCCCTAAACCATCTTTGAATAGGATTATGTTGATCCGCATTCATTTGGTCAGTGTATATTGTTTCAATCGACTCGCCATCAATATCTTCAAGCTTGTACCACTGATCCTGAAATTGAAGCGGAATACCAACAGTATAAACTATTAGAGTGTGCGTTCCTTCTGGAACTTCCTGAAACTCAATATAAGACTCAGCGCCAGGATTACTATGAATAAGGCCATTAAGCATTCGCTGAGTTGGATTAGCATCTCCAGTTCCAGCTCCCCAATTTCCTGAAGAAGCAAAATCAATAGTGATCTCACTGTCATCTAATCCAAGAGCCTCTTCACCAAGGCTGTTTGTAAGCGGCTCCTCATTTTGCCCATTATTATTTGTTATATTGTTCCAATGAGCTTGCAACTGGACGCCAGCTATATCTGTAGGATTCATTGCAGTCGGCGCGCCATTTGCACCACCGCCATTGAATGTTAATCCAATACTTACAGGATGTTGAGCGGGATCATGTATTTCAGCAACAACATCATTACTCATTTCACAACCGACAATCTGAACGGAGTAAATATCAGAAACATTATCCGAAGTTACAGGCCCCGTGGTGTATGATGTAGAAGTCGCACCAGAAATTGGCTCACCATTTTTGAACCATTGAAGAGGCCACGGACCGTTAACCTCAACAAGGAAAGTTGCCGGCTCCCCGCTAAGGACAACCGAGTTTACTGGCTGCCTTTTGAAAGCAGCAAGATCACAATCAACTGTGGTTGTGGCAGCAAGAAATTCAACTTCAGCTATTTGCATACAACACCCACTGGGGCCCTGTGTATCAACAACTGTCCAACGATAACTAGTGTATGCCTTTTCATTTTTAAAATAGAACTCTTGGGTAGTAAATCTCTCCTGTATTGCAGGAATTTCATCGATTTGCACAATCTTAGTCCAATTAGCACCATCATCCCAACCAGACACCGTATCGTTAGTTCCCTCAATTAACACCACCTTCACATCCCTATCAGGAGCATCATTAGCAGTTTGCATTGAAATACCAGTAATTGTTGTTGCCCCAATACTTGGGGTAACAACGAATCCTGAAGGCTGACTATTTTTTCCGTCAAAGTTTAGATATTTAGTTGGTTGCCCATCAATTGCGTTGGCAACACCCTCGGAACCTGGACTATTAGATGAACTTGCAAAAACGGCATCACCAGGGGATGTAACATCCTTTGGAGCACTGCCACCCAATAATTCCACTTCTGCAATCTGCATACAACACCCACTCGGTCCATGAGTGTCAACAACTACCCACCTATAATGCTTAAAAGCCCAAAGATTTTCAAACATAAGCACCTGAGACTGAAATCTCCCAGAAAACTCAGGCACATTCAAAGTAGTTATTAATTTCCAGTTGTTTGAGTCAGAATCATATTCGTTTACTACATCATCGTTTGAACCTTCTAGAGTAACAACTTTG
Organism: Methanobacteriota archaeon; assembly: GCA_016845825.1. Classification (GTDB taxonomy): domain Archaea; phylum Thermoplasmatota; class Poseidoniia; order MGIII; family CG-Epi1; genus CG-Epi1. Next base: position 1,517 of record JAERSJ010000166.1, on the reverse strand, counting down.
GGATCTCTATCCGGTGCGTCATTAGCAGAAAGCATGTGAACACCAGTAACGACAGTTTTGCCTATCGATGGTGTCACTACAAAACCTGATGGCTGGCTATTCTTGCCATCAAAGTTCAGATATTTTGTTGGTTGCCCATCAATAGCATTTGCTACACCTTCTGAGCCTGGACTATTTGAGGAAGAAGCAATAACAACGTCCCCCGGATTAGTAACATCAGACGGAGGAACTGTACCCAAAAGCTCAACTTCAGCAATTTGCATACAGCAGCCACTCGGTCCTTGAGTATCTAAGACAACCCAGCGATAGTGTTTGAACGCTTTGCCGTTATCGAAAAATAATTCTTTTGTCTGAAAGCGGCCAGTCCATGCTGGTATATCGTCAATCTGAGTAATCAGCTGCCAGTTGTTTGAATCAGAATCATATTCAGTGACAGATTCATCGTTGGAACCCTCAAGTATTATTGATTTTGGATCCCTATCAGGAGCATCATTAGCAGACTGCATTGATATTCCAGTAACGTAGGTCATACCTAGAGAAGGTGTGACAACAAAACCAGAAGGCTGGCTGTTTTTCCCATCAAAATTGAGATATTTTGTTGGCTGCCCATCGATAGCGTTAGCAACTCCTTCTGAACCAGGGCTATTGGCTGAAGAAGCAATTAAAGAATCACCAGGTTGCGTGATATCAGAGGGCCCCGAGTAAACACCACCCAAGAAACCAACTTCAGCGATTTGCATACAGCAACCACTTGGGCCCTGTGTGTCAACCACCGTCCATCTGTAATGCAAATAACCTTTCTTATTTTCAAATGAAAATGTTTGGGTTGTAAATCTTTCTTCGATAGCAGGTATGTCCTCTATTTCAGTTATGAGCTCCCAATTGCCGGCATCCCAAGCAGTTACTTCAGAATCATTTGAACCCTCCAATCTGACAAACTTAACGTCCCGATCAGGAGCATCATTTGCTGTTTGCATTGAAAGGCCAGTGACAAGGGTTTTACCAATTGAAGGGGTGACAATAAAACCCGATGGTTGGCTGTTTTTCCCATCAAAATTTAAATATTTTGTTGGCTTTCCATCAATTGCATTAGCAACTCCTTCAGATCCAGGGCTATTTGCCGATGAAGCAATCACCGGATCCCCGGGTTGCACTACGCTTTGGGACAACGCAGCAGAAGCAAAAGTAAGAAGTGCTAAAGCTGAATATATGGTTTTTTTCATGTTAAAAAAAGGGCACAAAGAAAAAACAACAATCTGACACGGAAAGCAATAATTTAATTTGAGTTTATGAAAATTTTACTTTTATTGTTGTTGACTGAGAAAATCACGTCAGGTTTCTTGTCATTGTTAAAGTCACCTATTTCGACAAAATTTTGTTCACCACCTAATTTTATGCCTGATCTTTTAACTTCTTGAAAATTTTTATTTTCATATGTTAAAACAATACCGAATGAAGCATTCAGCAACTCATTTCCTGTTATGTTATTGAGATAGTTTTGCGCCAATATAATATCC
>JAERSJ010000165.1 GCA_016845825.1 Methanobacteriota archaeon | reverse complement strand
CTTCAGAGATGTTCTGATTAGGCCAAAGCGAAGTACGCTAAAATCTCGTTCAGAGGTTTCACTATCTAGATTATTCAAATTCAGACATACTGATCGTGAATGGAAAGGAATACCTGTTGTAGCTGCTAATATGGATACAACTGGAACCTTTGATATTGCAAATGAATTACAAAAAGATAAATTATTAACGTGTTTACAAAAATTTTATTCTGTTAAAGAGATTAAAAAAGCTATTGATGATGGAATGGATCCCTATCACATTGCTATAACTTCAGGATCTACTGAAGAAAGTATGGAATTATTAAGGCGGAAAATGGCTATTCATAAAAAATTACAATATATTTGCCTTGATGTTGCTAATGGATACAGAGAAGATTTCCTTCAATTTGTTAGAAAGGTGAGAAAAGAATTTGATGATAAAATAATTATCGCTGGCAACGTTGCGACAAGAGAAATGACTGAAGCTCTTATTTTGGCTGGAGCTGATATTGTAAAGGTAGGAATAGGTCCTGGTTCCGTCTGTACAACTCGAAAAGTAGCTGGGGTAGGATACCCTCAGTTATCTGCAATATCTGAATGTGCAGATGCTGCACATGGTCTGGGGGGACATGTTATGTCGGATGGAGGATGTACATCGCCTGGAGATATTGCAAAGGCATTTGCAGCTGGTGCGGATTTTGTCATGTTAGGAGGTATGTTAGCTGGCCATTCTGAGTCTGGAGGAGAACTCATTGAAAACGAAGATGGAACAAAAAGTAAGATATTCTATGGAATGAGCTCTGAAAAAGCTATGACTACCTATTTTGGTGAGGTAGCAAAGCATAGGGCTCCAGAGGGCAAAGAAGTAAGAGTCCCATACAAAGGTAAAGTAGAAAATACAATTCAGTCTATTCTTGGCGGTGTAAGATCTGCATGTTCATATGTTGGAGCTAGAAGAATTAAAGATCTACCCAAATGTACTACTTTCGTGAGAGTTACTATAACTACAAACGAAATATACACTTCTCATGAAGTAAGTTAGATAGTTTAATAAATCTCCTTACAAAGGGAGTATATGGCTAAGAAAGTAATATTAGAAGCTGGACGAACTTTTAGTGAATTTAGTCTTTTAACTGACTTCACTTCAAAAGATTGTAATTTAAACAATATTAACTTGAAATCTAATTTGGGCCAATTAAGCCTAGGCATTCCTTTTTTGAGTGCCGCTATGACATCTGTAACTGGATATGAAATGGCTCTTGCGTTAGGTAAAGAAGGTGGGCTAGGCGTTTTACCTGCTAGACTATCTGTAAAAGAGCAAGTTGATATTATCAACAAAATTAAAGGATATGAAATGGGGTTTGTCGAAGATCCTGTATCTGTAAGAGACAATGCCACTATTGATGAAGCTGTAAGGCTAGTTGAGAAGCATGGACACTCAAAAATACCTGTAACTGATAGAAATAATGTATTTTTAGGGTTATTTAATTTTGATAAATATTTAGAAAGCAATGAAACTCCTGCCGAAAATATTCTATCAATTATGACAAGTGTAGAGGAATTGCCTCATACAAAGAACTCAGAAATAACGGTTAAACAGGCAAAAAAGGAATTAGAAGAAAATAATTATTTGATTGTATTAGATGACTTAGGTCGCTTAGTAAAAATTGCTTTCAAAAAGGATGTGGAAAATATAGTAGTAGGTGCTGCAATATCAACGCATAAAGGTTGGAAGAAACGCGTAAAAGCTTGCGATGAGGCTGGTGCTGATATATTTGTTATAGATACTTCAGATGCTTACAATGAATTTACCTCAAAAGTTCTAAAAGACTACGCAAAAATGAAACTCGGTAAACCCATTTGTGCAGGTAATGTAATTACGTACGAGGGTGCTAAATTTCTCATGGAAAGTGGAGCTGATGTTATCAAAGTAGGTATGTCATCTGGTTCAATCTGTACAACGCAGAGAGAAAAAGCTACTGGACGAGCTCCTATGACTGCTTTAATGGAGGTTGAAAGGGCCAGAGCTGATTATCTAAAAGAATCTGGAAAATATGTTTCAATTGTAATTGACGGGGGTGTATCTGATGCAGGGAGTATGATTATTGCGCTAAGTATTGCCGATGCCGTTATGATGGGAGGATATTTTAATCACTTTTTTGAGGCTGAAGGCGAAAAATATGATGCAAATATGCAACAAACAACACACGAGCCTGACATAAAATATGTAGCAACCTGGGGTGAAGGATCTGCCCGTGCAAGGAACTTGGATAGATATGGGCATGTAGCTCGAAAAACATTTTTCGCTGAAGGTGAAGAAGGAACTGTAGAGAATTGGGGAAGATTAAAACCAAAGCTAAAACAAGACATTCGTAAAATTAAAGCTGCATTAAGCAATACGGGATGTATGAACTTAAAAGATTATCATGAGAAAGCAACTATTGAACTCATGTCGCCTTACACTCAAAGCATAGTAGGCGATACTCATGACATGAAGGTCAAGGAATAGTTTCTAGCAATTTGTCTTTGAAAAAATCAATACCTTCTTCCTTATAGGCTGATACTTCAATTGCATCTTCAAAATTAGCTTCATTTTCAAAATCTAAATCTTTCTTACTGAATACATCAATCCATTGACAATTAGGATATCTTAGTTTTAATTCATCGCGCAAATTGCTTTGCATTTCAATTGAATATCCGGAAGTACCTGTTAAGTCTGTCAAAAAGACGATTACAGGCTCTAAATAATCAAAGGCAGCTATACCTTGCTTTTCCATGTCATTTCTCTCTAGATCCGGACGATCTAGCAAACCTGGAGTGTCCATAACTTGCAATACTGTATATTTTTTCTTAATGTGGCCTAGAGATACTGCCTTTGTTGTAAAAGGATAACTTTTCACTTCTGGCTTACCAGAAGAAACTGCACCTATCAAGCTAGATTTACCTACGTTAGGCGCTCCAGCAAAAACTGCAATTGGTGACTCCGTATCCACATTGGGAAGATTACGAAAAATTGATCTTGCCGAAATTAAAAAATCAAAACTTTTAGATATTTGTCTAACAACATTAGTCATCTTTGTATAGGCCTCACTCATAATTTTCATAGTATTCTCTGCACTCTTTCTCGCCCTGGCTCGAGGCACATACTTAGTTGAAATCATCAATACTTCTTTTCTAGCCCAATCAATGGCTCCCAAAGATTTTTTGAGCATATCAACACCCACTGTAAGATCAATAATCTCTCTGTCAAAAGGGTGAATACTGTCAAAAGATGGAAATGCTTTAACATAACTAATCATAGGATTAGCCAAATTATCTGCTACTGAGTGGATTTTTCTAACTGCAGTAAGTCTTGCCCTGTAATCTGGATTTCTAACCTTTTCCTCAACTTTTGATGCTCTACGTAATGCTCTATCAATTAATTCTTCGGAAGTCGCAATATTCTTGATTTCTTGGAGATTCACAAATTTTCAATAATGGCATTACCAAATTCACTACATTTTAACAATTTAGCACCATCCATTAGCCTCTCAAAGTCATATGTGACTGTTTTAGCCCCGATAGTCTTCTGCATACCTTCGATAATTAGATCTGCAGCCTCTTTCCAACCAAGATATCTTAGGAGCATTTCACCAGATAAAATGACTGAACCTGGATTTACTTTATCCTGCCCAGCATATTTTGGAGCTGTGCCGTGAGTAGCCTCAAACAAGGCATGGCCTGAATCATAATTTATGTTTGCACCTGGAGCTATACCAATTCCTCCAACTTGAGCTGCTAAGGCATCGGAAATGTAATCTCCGTTTAGGTTTAATGTTGTTATAACATCATACTCAGAAGGCCGAGTCAATATTTGCTGGAGCATTGCATCTGCAATTACGTCCTTAACAATTATATCTTTACCTGTCTTTGGATTTTTAAAAACATGCCAAGGACCTCCATCAAGTGGATTAGCTCCAAATTCTTCCCGTGAAATTTCATATCCCCAATCTCTGAAGCCACCTTCAGTAAATTTCATAATATTTCCTTTATGAACTAGAGTAACTGATGATTTATCATTATCAATTGCATAATTTAACGAAGCTCTAACAAGTCTCTTGGTTCCTTCACTGGATACAGGCTTAACGCCCAAAGAGCTTGTTGCTGGAAACCTAATTTGCGATACTCCCATATCTTCTTCAAGAAATTTCAGAACTTTAGCCACTTCTTTTGTTCCTGCTTGCCACTCAATTCCTGCATAGATATCCTCAGTATTTTCCCTAAAAATGACCATATCCACTTTCTCAGGGTTCCTCACAGGACTAGGAACACCTTCAAACCAAACTACTGGCCTAACACAAGCAAAAAGATCTAACTTTTGTCTTAATGTTACATTAAGGCTCCTAAAGCCGCCTCCTACAGGAGTGGTCAAAGGTCCTTTAAGAGCGACCAAATGCTTTCTAATTGAATCAAGGGTAGATTCAGGAAGCCATTCACCAGTTTCCTCAAAAGCTGCTTCACCAGCATGAACTTCTTCCCAAGAAATAGACTTTTCACCAGAATAGGCTTTTGAGACTGCTGCATCCAAAACTTTGGTGGCTACAGGAGTAACATCTAAACCGATTCCATCCCCGATTATTACTGGAATAATGGGGTTATTTGGGACTTCTAATTTTCCGTTAACACATGTAACTGAGGAAGGTGACATAATCTGTGCTAAGCAGAGCTGTATAAATCGGTCTCGGACACTATAATAATAAACACACATTTACATTAGCAATAATGGGTATTCTAAATCGAATTGTTCAAAGCACAGCTCCGTGGATGCCCAAAATAGTTATCGGTCGAATTGCTTCAGTATATGTTGCAGGCGATAAATTAGAAGATGGGATTGATTTAGTTAGAAAACTAAACAAGAAAGGATTTGTTGGTACTCTAGATTTACTTGGAGAAGAAGTAAAAAATAGAAGAGGAATTACGAAAACAACTAATTCCTATTGTGATTTAATAGATGGAATTGCAAACTCTGGAGTTGATTGTAATATTTCATTAAAGTTAACTGCAATTGGACTCAAAGTTGACGAAAGCCTTTGCTGGGATAATCTTAGCGTAATACTAGATAAAGCTAAAATGTATGACACGTTTGTTAGAATGGACATGGAAGATTCTGAAGTTACAGAATCTACTATAGAAATGTGTAAGAAGGCCGTAAATTATTACCCAAATTGCGGAACTGTTTTACAGGCATATATGTATCGTACAAGCGATGACATAGATTTACTCAAGGGCCCTAATACCAATATTAGATTGTGCAAAGGTGCGTATAAGGAAAGTAAGGATATAGCGATCCAAGATTATAACAAAATACGGGAAAATTATTTGGAGTGTGCTGAAAAGATGATTAAAAATAATATATATTCTTGCTTTGCAACTCACGATATTTGGATTATAGAACGTATCGAGAAACTTATTGAGAAAAATAATTTTTCAAAGAATAATTGCGAATTCCAGGCACTGTCTGGAGTACCAATTGACAAAACTTTAGATGAATTAGTTTCAAAAGGTTACACTGTCAGGTATTACATACCATATGGACCAGATTGGTACCCTTATTCAATACGAAGAATTAGAGAAAACCCTGATATTTGGAAGGACACAATGAAGGCTTTTTTCTTTAGATCTAAGCATAGAAAATAGACATCAGCTTTTTTAAGGCATTTTCGTAGATAAATCATGGCAAAAAGGGCAAGACGAAATAAAAAGGCCAAACCTCCCGCAAATTACCGCGACGGAAAAATTGATAATTCAAGGCCAGATTCGAAACCTGCACTTATTGCTCTTCTGCTAGTTGTTATTTTGATTGGTAGTGGGTTATACCTGACATCAATGGTTGACACAGAAGAAACTGTAGCTAATCCAACATATGGTGTTGAAGCTGAACTTGTAACGAACAATCATAACGCTGAACCTGGAGGAGAAACTGATTTTGTACTTTTGGTAAGAAATACTGGTTCAGTTACTGATACATTTACTATATCGATTAAATCCAATGATGGAGGCTTTACGATAGATGTAGAGAATGGATTTGAGACGATTATGCTTGCAAAAGATTCTCTTAAACCACTATTAATCAATGTCAAGACGTCATCATCTGCTGAAGGATTATTATACGCATACATTGAAGTTACTTCTGGCGGAGATTCTACGAAAACAGCTGAAGTTCGAATGGATGTTAACACTGACTATGATTTTGGTAATTTGACCAAAACAGGAGATACTGTAGACGTTCACTATGCAGGAATATTAGCTAGCAATGCTAAATTATTCGACAGTAGTATGGAGTACATCTGGGATAATTACCAGTACAGAAGGGCCGGGGTCACTGATGGTAACAAACACACTGATACTTTGGAAGCAAGACATATAGGCTGTGTTGAAGCTGGTAATCCCTCCGAAAATTGTGACGGAAGTAAAGGTATGATTGATGGATTTGATTCTAAAATGGTTGGAATGTATGAGGGCCAAACATTAGCAGTTAGAATTCCTGCTAGTCAAGCATACGGTGAAGCTGGATCAAGCAGTAGTGACTTAGCTGGTGAAGATTTAATTTTCATAATTGAAATGGTAAATATTAATTGAAGAATAATAAGTGGGAAACTATTTCTGAAGAGCCTGCAGGAGACTTCAGAATATTTACTATGCGTGAACTAGTTGCTAAATCTCCTAGAACTGGTAAAAATCATAAATTTGTTCTTTTAGATGGTTCTGACTGGATTAATATTATTGCCATTACTGTGGATAAAAAAATTGTAATGGTCAAGCAATACAGATTCGGAACTTCCAATTTTGAGTTAGAAATACCTGGAGGAATCATTGAAAACAATGAGGAGCCTGTTGAAGCTGGTATAAGGGAGCTAAGAGAGGAAACTGGATACATAGGAAGTGATCCTAAGTATTTGGGCTACGTTGATCCTAATCCAGCATTTCAAACCAATAAATGTCACACCGTTCTTATTCAAAATTGTGAGAAATTGGATGAACAAGATTTAGATCCTGGTGAAGATATAGAAGTCGAAATTGCAAGCGAGAAATCAATTCAAAAATACATAGATGAAGGAACTATAAGACATAGTTTAGTGCTTTCCGCTTTTAGACTTTATGAAATAGAAAAAACTAGTTAATCATTGGAAGTGAAGAACCTAATGAATTAAGTTCATCTTCAGCTTCAGTACTCAAATCATGCTCAGATTCAGGTATTGCTGAAACAAGCATTACTACTTTCACCTTTGTAGACATTGAGTCATCTGTTCGAAGTCCCCATATCAAGTTGGCATCTTCAGCTAAATCATACTTAAGGGCAGATAGAACTTCATGACAATCACTCATTGCAAATTCACTGCCTGCGGCAATATGAAGAAGTACTGCTTCTGCTCCCTTGTAATTATTGCCTAACAAAGGATTTCCTAAGACTGAATCTAAAACACTACCCGGATCGGAACCGTCGGATTCACCGTATAGCACTTTAGCTGTACCTCCAGCCTCAATGATTTTTTTCAAGTCTGCAAAATCTACATTAATCATAGATGGTTCTGTTACTACCTCAGATAAGGATTGAACTATACCAGAAACCAGATCTGACATCACACTAAATGCCTTCTGAATAGGGTAATCGCCGCCAGTTAATTCATTTAATTTTTCATTATCTAACTCAATTACACAATCACAATTTTTCTTTAACTCTGCCAATCCCTCGAGAGCCACCTTGCGTCTAGGTAATCCCTCTTCTTTAAATGGAAGAATAGCCACACCAACTACAACTGCGTCAGTTTCTTTAGCATACTTAGCAATGACTGGAGCACTGCCTGTCCCTGTACCTCCTCCCATTCCAGCAATTACAAATATTATATCTCCATCATTCAGCTTACTTCTGATGGAATCTTCGTCGTCCTCGGCACATCTTTTACCCGTATATGGGTCTCCACCTGCACCTCTCCCTTGAGTTATTTTAGCACCAATTACTTTCCTCACATGAGCTTTACTTTTATGTAAATGATTCGCATCAGTATTGAGCGCTATCGTTTCAACTCCTTTTACTCTTCGACTATACAGTCTATCAAGAATATTATTACCAGCTCCACCGGTTCCAACTAATTTTACCTGAGGTGCTGTAATAACCTCCATCAAGTCACTGCTATCAAAACTTTCTAATCTTTCCATCATATTTATTCACGTCCATAATCTGAGAAAACCATCTTTCGACGATTTGTCATCATTTTAGCTTCACTATCCAAAAACTCAAAGTCTTTTTGTTCTTTTAATTTAGTAATTGCATAACTTGAGATGGCCTCTGTAACTATGTGATCTGTTGAACCAAAGCCATGGTCTTGTAATGCTTGTAATCTTGTACTAGTATTTTCAGGTATCTTAACGTTAAGAATCTTTTCATTAGGAGAAGGTGTATTACGATCTATATATTCATCAAGAGCTTCTTGAACCAATTGATTATACGATTTAATCCTTAGCGGATTTTCAGAAGCCCAATACTCAATTCTTGCAGCCCTTTCGGGATCTAAACGTACTGTCAAACGATTAGTAGTTAGAGGTCCTAATGGGGCCATGTTGCCTCACATTAATCAAGCTAGTATATAAACTTAATGCTTTTTGACGCAATATTTGTGTCAATATGACATTAATTTGGAATAATTGATGGCAAACATGTGTCATACTTTCGGTACTATTTAACCATTATAAAGTATTGCTTATAATTGTTTATGGGTTGCAAACGTTGCAAGGAAAATCCTGTCATAAGTAGAAGATATTCTGGTGAAATCCTTTGCAAATCTTGTTTTTTTAAATCTTTTGAAAAGAACGCACAAAAAGAATTAAGAAAACAAATAAACCTATTAGTAAAGAATTCAGATATAGATATTAGAAAAATTGGAATTGGATTATCTGGAGGTAAGGACTCTACCGTAGCACTTCATATTCTGAAGTCTTATATTGGAGATAGAAATATTGAAATTATAGGACTGTCTGTCGATGAAGGAATTGCTAATTATCGTTCTAAATCTTTGGAATGCGCAGCCTCGGAATGTAATAGGCTAGGGATTCAGTTAGAAATATTCTCATATAAAGAATTAATAGGAATGACTTTAGGTGAACTACTAATTGAAAAACCACCTCAAGGCTCTCCATGCTCACCCTGTGGAATATTAAGGAGAAGATCACTAAACCAGATGGCAAATCAAGTAGACGTTGATTGTTTAATTCTGGGCCATAATCTCGACGATTTCGCACAGACTGTTTTAATGAATCATGCGAGAGGCGATATTGCTAGATTGTCACGAATGGCCCCTCATAAATTTGTCCAAAAAGGCTTTGTCCCTCGATTACTGCCCTTGAGAAGGCTTCCCGAACAAGAAGTATATCTGTATTCAATACTAAAAGAAATGGAATTTCATGACGGCGATTGTCCGTATTCCGGCGGAGCTCAAAGAAATACATTCAGAGAAATATTAATGAAACTGGAAAAAGAACAACCTGGGACAAGGCATTCTTTAGTTAATGGAATGGAAAAGATACGTGAAGACATGCAAAAGCCCGAAGACTTGATCCCATGTCCCTCATGTGGCGAACCTTCGGGTAGCCATGAACCATGTGTATTCTGTAGAGAATTCGCTACATTTACTGCTTAACTGCGCGCAACAGTTAACTGTAAAGCTTACGCTAACCAATTCTAATTTGCAGATAAGAGGAGCTTATTGCTCCTCTTACTACACTTTGTCCTATAATTCCTTATTCTTCTTTTTGCCTTATAGCTATTCCAATAGCTGCCAAAAGACCACTAATGGACATACTTAGTAAGGACAATCCGAAAGACGGAACTGTGTTTACTTCTTTGACTGCTGTAATTGTTACAGGATATCTATTGTTGTTTTCGTTAGATTCGGAAACTGTATCTTCTGTATCAACTGCAAGATAGAAGTCATATGATCCAGTATTTTGGTCTCCTGGACCTGCAGACATTCCTAACTCACTTGCTTTAGCTGCAAACGCAATATACTTCTTGTTACCTACTGAAACTATTTCGGCTCCATGAGCTGTAGTCTTTGTTTCATCTATAGCCCAACCTGAGCTGGTCCAGTAAAGACCGACTTGAACTCCCAAAGGATTGCTTGTGAAATCAAGAAGACCTACTCTAAATGTGCCTACTGTTTCAGTTCCTGTATTTTCAACTTGGAACATGAATCTGAAGTATTCATCTTTCTCGCATGGGTTATTACCTGCTGGGTTGTTGGTACATCCTGTCTTTTTAACCCAACCTGCACCAGATTCTCCAAAACCAGTTGCATGTGAAATATATCTCACATCACTGCCTATTGATAAATCAGGCTTTGCAATAATCATTGTAGCTTGACCATCTGAATCTCCACTAGTGAAAGTGTTATCGTAATCAGACCATGATCTTGCATCAGCTTGAATACTGTAAGTACCTGGTGGTGCCCATTGAGCATATCCAATTGTAACATCTATGTTCACAGTCATAACTTGACCCGGACTTACAAAATTAGCTGCACTAGGTTCACTTGGTTTACCTTCTACAGTATTCCATGAAGTTTTGGTTGGATTGTTGATGTCCCAACCAGTTGGTTGACCTACTTCAACTGTACCGCTTGGCCATCCAATTTGCCCATCAGAATTGATGTAAGCTGTTTGATCACCGCCAGATAAAGCATCTCTACCATTACCCCATGAACCACTAATCGGCTTAACTGCAACATAAGTTTCTCTTCCTGTTTGAAGAACCGAATCCATGATTGCCATAGTTCCGTCAAACAATTCAACAAATGAATTGTCTGGGGCCGTAAGAACAAAGTCAACTACTCCTGAATCTGATGAAGCTCCAAAGTTGTTGACCTTCACAGTGTAAGTTCGACTTACTGTATCACCTGTAAGTGATGAAGGTTCACCATTCTGTGTCTTTGGTGAGATATCTTTCAAGTCAACAGAGTAATCATCCAAACCGAAAACTGATGGATAATAAGCTTTGAACATTCCTGAGGAACCTGGACCTGATGAAGAACCTGTCAAACGAATTTGCATCTCACTTCCGATATATGCATCTTGAAGACTTCCAGAACCATCACCTAGTTGCTCTACTGCACCTAAGTCTGCAAAGAATGTTTGTGCAGTTGAATTATCGAATGCACTACTTCCTTCCCAATACATTGGCAATTGAGTATAATTTGCAGAAGGTATAGAATATAATGTAGACAACTGGTCTGTTGATCTCCATTTTATATCATACCATGGTCCGCTGTTACCAGATCTAACTTGTGCCTTAACACTAGCATCAATCAATTCATATTCTGCTTCAACAACCAAGAATGGTTTGCTGTTCCAAACTGTAAAGAATTCTGATGTTAAAGAACCATCTTCAGAACCATCCCAAATGTATGAACCTGAGCTCCATCCGTCACCCATTGACCATTGATCGCCAGTTAACAATGCTGCTCCTAGAACTAAAGTTATAGTTCTGAAATTCTTTGCTCGGCTCTCATCTGGAACTTGCACATCGTCATCTCTTAGTGCTTGAATGTGCATTCTGTAAATACCTGGGCCAAGATCTGAACCCCATTTCCAGTCTGCTCCTGCTGTACTTGGATCAACTGTGAATTCTTCACCTTTAGCTAAAGCGCCAGGTATTGTGAAGAAGTTGAAAGTTCTATCAGTAGGCCAAACGCGTAGGCCATTAGAATCTGTGATTCTAGCTGCTACCGTAACTCCACTCTGTTCTTCAAGACCTATTCCTCTAACAGTTACAGATAATTCGTGTTCTTCACCAGAAGCTGAGTATCTAACTGTGTCCACATTAACAATATCGACATTATTTCTGTACTCGTTACCAATAACTGCTAAGTCATCAATCAAAACACCTTGTCCACCGCCGTTAGCGGTTACAACTCTGAAGTCAATCCAAGTCTGGTAACCTTCGAAGGCTTCAAGACTTAGCTCTTCCATTTGCCATGTTGTTTTATCTTCACTGAACATTGGACAGCTGCAATCATTTTCGTAGGTCTTAATTACAGTCCAGGTTTCGCTTCCACCTATTTTTTGTGAACTGTCAAAGTCTGTAGATGCTCTGACTTCAAGCCTGTCGCCTGAGCCCAAGTCCCACTTAATTGCATACATGATTAACGGTTTGAAAGCTGCTCTTAAGTCAACGTTAACATCTGGTTGCCACTTGCTACCTTCGCCATCTCTATCATATTGATCTTGCGTGATGTAACTATCATCTCTACCGCCTACTGTATCAGGCTGCTCATCATTGTGAGTTCCTTCCTTGGCATATTGTAATACATATTGGCCACTGTAAGCCTCATTACCTATCGAATCTATTAACCACCTATTGATGTTACTTCCTGTATTCAATCTTTCAACTTCAGTGTAACTATATTCATCTCTGTCACCAGTATCAAAATCGTCTGAGAAGAAGTTATCAAACACACGGAATGATATTGTTTTAGAGTTATTCCATGGGAAGAAATCTTTACCTGCCGGAACAAGAACTTCTACGGTTATGTAGTAAGTATTAGCCCCAGGACACTGGAATTCAGAGAAAAGTTCTTTCTGATCAGAGTTCTGTGTTATATCTCCGTAAATCGAGTTACCTGCTAATTGTTGAATAACTGGCTCTGTAACATCCAAGAAATCGGATTTATCTTCACCTTGTAAATTTTCAACTGTGAATTTGACTGGTAAGTTTGGCCATGAAGACTCTCCAGCATTAATGATTGTAGCATTAATCTCTCTCCAGAGTGAATCTCCGCCATCCTTTACTTCAAAGTCTTTATCTACCGTAATGTCGCCGACTGCCACATCACGAGTAATTTTTTCAGTTCCTCTGAATACTATCTCGTCAATGAACCAACCTGCGTATGGTCTACTACCTTCTGTGTTTTGATCACTGTCTGCATCAGCTTGAATTCTGAAGTAAACTGAATCTGTGTCATCACTACCGTAATAGGTATCACTTAGAACATATCCTTGATACTTTTGATTTGAACCACCCCATAGATACCATGATCCTTCACCAGGGCAGAAACCGGAATAACTGATTAAGTTTGTCCAAGTAGTTCCATCTTTAGATATTTGCATTCTGAAGTAATCTCCAGATTCCATACAACCTGTGAATAGCATACCGATAACTACTTCCTCCATAGCACTCAAGTCAAGTGCTGGAGATACGAAAACATCGTCCTGATTAGGTTGCATTGTGAATTTTGGACAGTTTGAATCACTCATTGAATCATCGCCCCAATCACAAATTGCTGGATTTGCGTTAGCTTTGTACCAACCATTTGTGTTGAACATTGCTAAAGCAGATTTACCTTCATGATAAACTGAATTTACTGTTTTGTTAACTGTGTTTCCTGCAGCGGTACATGTATCTTCGTCATTGTCGAAGTATCCACATCCATCTGCATCCCAGTCGTAACTACCAGTTCTGTGCATGTTAACTCCATCATAACTGTTAGCACCATTGTCTGTTGTATCAGATATAGTTCCAGCAATACCGATTTCATCTTCAGGCGCTTCCATTGTTTCAATCCATTTACCTACTCCAATTTCTGCTTGAACAAAGTTGTTTGGTGCACCTTGGTCACCTGTGTGAACAACTTCTGCAGTCAAAACGTCCATACCTGCACTAGTGAAAAGAACATGACGTGCCTTGTTTGGATCAAGGCCATCGTAGATTCTTTGATATCTATCATTTGTTTTGTTAAAAGTGAATACTATACTGTCACCATTTTGAATTGAATCTTCAATGTGCATAGGGTGGCCTTCAGGGAAAGCACGTGTATCAAATGTGCTATCAAACAAAATCTGACCAAACTGATTCTTCAATTTCAAGTGTACTGCTGTACTACTTTGTGGTAACATTCCATAATTTGTTACTGTAATTCCAATGTCTACAGGAACCATAGACTCAACGGATCTCCAATATTGTACGTGATTTGGAATATCTACTCCTCCAATACCCATATCTACATTCTTAGTTGATTCTTGGGTAACTTCCATCCATGAAAGGATGGATGCAAAGAAATCTGCTCTGTCAGATCTTTTATTGAAAACTCCAATTTCATCTGCAAAGTGGAAAGCTTTGTGAGTTGCAGTTGAAGCTCCAATATCTGAAGGATACTGAACTGCATGGTATTCATGCCCATCTGCTGCTCCTTTTCTTTGATCGTACCAGAACGCACCTACTGCCTCAGTACCTGTTGGCTTAATTCCACAAGGTCTGTCTAAGTAGTGAACTCCTGCTGTATCTGTTGCATACTCTTTACCTTCAAAGATAGAACCTGAAACTCCTTTCATAGGGTTAGAGGTACCACCAACAATCAAGTAAGAAGATGATTGAGTATCCGAGTGCAAATATGTATTTTCAAATGTTCCTGAATAGGCATCGACCCAATCAGTCATTTGTGTTAAAAGAATAATGTTTCTGTTATCTGTACAGAAATTATCTGATCCTCCACAGTCACCATCTAGGTAATCTCCTAGAACTGAAGTTTCAGATGAACTGAAGACGTTTGTATTCCATCCAGAATACCAAATTACGACTTCATAATCATCAATCATTGATAATCCTGCATCTCCAGATGGAAGTTCTTTGTTAACTCCTCCCCATTTACCTCCACGGTAAACATCGAATGAGTAACCGCCATCGTTCAAAGCAGTCTCAACATGTGAGGCTTCGATCCATGGACCTGACATCCAATTTTCTGCATCGTCATCCATTAAGAAAACTTTAGCATCACCTGGTTCTTGTCTTGCAGGTGAAAACTTACCATCTGCCATTGTTATGGCAATTGGCATTTCTTCTCCATCCATTGGAGCTGGATTGAATTCACTTACAATACCTATTTCTCCTTCTGATTCAGAAACCAATGCTTCACCAAGGGTAATTCCCGAGGTTATTTCTACTTCTTCATCTACATCATCACTTGCTGACACCATTGCAGTAAAACTGCTTAGTGAAAACAAAGCTACGACGAGAATTGCCATCATCTTCCCATAAAAGGAACTTGATTTTGATACGTTTGTATTCATTTTTTGCACACCTTCGCGTTTTGTCCTATTACCTTATTACCATTACAGTAAACGGTTACATACCATTGTCAAGGCCTTAATAAAAGAATACCCAGTTTTTCAACAACTTGTATAAAAACTTACTGGTTTGTATTTTGGACATTAAACTAAATTTCTCCGTATGTCAAACACAAAAAGTGAGGATGATGGTGAGTACGCGTGGACTTCCCTTTTAGCTGTACATTCAAACTCTTCTGCTAAATATTTTGACAATTGGAAAGAACCATCTTTTGGACAAATAATGTAAAAATGAATAATTCCCCTTTCAACAACTAAATTCATAGCTTTATCTAAAAAAGGTAAGCAATTAGTAGGATTGTTCAAAATTATCCTATCAAACTTTTGTACTCCAAAATCATAATCTTCAAATTTTGCATTAAAAAAACTGAAATATTTTTCATTAATTCCACTACGATTGAAATTTCTCAAAGCCCACTTCATTGCTTCAGGGTTCGAATCTAAAGATGTGACTTTACACCCTTTCATTGCCATCGAAATTGAAAAAGGAGCTACTCCTGCAAAGGCATCGAGCACATTTTCAGGCTTATTTATAAGTGAAGATAACCTTTCCCTTTCAGTAGCCAGTCTAGGTGAGAAATACACCTTAGAAATATCTGCCTCAAATTCCATACCGTTTTCTTTGTGGATTGAAATAAAATTAGTATTTCCCGAAATTACTCTTAAGTCTCTTATTCTAAATTCTCCGTGAACCCCTAAGTCAATACAAACTGTTTTAATATTTTTATGAGATAAAAGTAGAGCTTCAGCAATCTGCTCTTCGTAAATTTCGGATCCACTTGGAAGCTTTAGTATAGCGATATCCCCAAAGATATCGAATGATCTTGGGGCTATATCTTTAATTTTTTTATCCATATTGAGCCTGTAATCTCTTGATTTCCTATTGTGCACTAAACCCTTACAAATGATAATCTCACCCTCGAATGGAACTGAAGCTTGATTTAATGGCCACAGTACAAAATTATTTTCTTTGATTGGCAAATACTTTTCATTCAAATATCCCTTATTTTTTAAAAAAAATTTGGCTTCTTCTGCCTTTTTATTAGCAACCCTTAAGTGACTAATCAAGAGAATTTTTGTAAGAATCAGAGTCTAGCAATGCAGACCTATCTTCTGAAGGTTTCATTAAAACCATCCAACCTGAGCCGTACGGAGATTCGTTAACTAATTCTGGAGATTCTTCTAATTTTTCATTTATAGCCAAAATCTTACCTGAAATAGGTGCATATATGTCGCTAGCTGCCTTGACTGATTCAGCTACAGCCATAACTTCGCCTCTTTGGTATTCATCGCCAACGTTGGGTAATTCTACAAAAACAACATCGGAAAGTGAATCCTGGGCATAGTCAGTTATGCCCACTTTTACGCCGTCGCCTTCATCGGGACCAACCCATTCGTGATCTTCAGTGTAGCCTAAATTATCTGGGATTTCGCTCATAAGAATGGAGTCTGAATGACACGCCCTTTTAATTGTTTATTACGTATTGATACGTTAACCGTAGTACCAATTGGCAAGTCTAAATACGAGAGCCCAATTCCTCTTTTTAATATGGGAGATAATGAACCGCTAGTAAGTTCTGATATTTTTTCCCCCATCAAATAAACTTCCAATCCTGGCCGTAAAACTCCACGCTCTTCAAGTAAAATACCACTCAAAGATTTATAATCAGCCTCTTTTTGTATTAAAAGTCTTTCCTTACCAATAAAATCATGATTCCAATTAATTACCCATGAATAGCCGGATTCAAGTGTTGTTTGAGAACCATTAAAATCAGTTCCTGACAAAAGATATCCCTTCTCAAGTCTGAGAGTATCCCTAGCACCAAGACCTATAGGTATAGCTCCCATTTCTAGGAATGATTCCCAAATTTTTTGACTTTCAGATATTGGCCCCATTATCTCATAGCCTTTTTCGCCAGTGTAACCCGTTCCACTAATTATCAAATTATCTGACTTAATCAATTTAAAGGGTGTAGTTGACAAATTAAAATATTGACGTAAAAGTCTAAGTGATTCTGGACCTTGTACTGCAAGGCAGAAAAAC
>JAERSJ010000164.1 GCA_016845825.1 Methanobacteriota archaeon | reverse complement strand
GAGTAAAGATGCGCGTTATTCGTATAAAAGCTTACTACCGTTTCCATTAACTCTCCCTCTGGGGGAATGATGCACAGTGTGGGTTATCTGATTAAACCAAGACTTTATTTTCATGCCTCGTTTTCTGAGTTTGTTGGCATTATTTTTGGTTAAGCGCAGCGAAGGGGCTTTAAAATAGGCAGGGTAATACCCAAATGCTTTTTTAAATTCATTAACTCCTTTATCAATGTACTCGTCCGTGCGGTCTACTCCGAATTCTTTATGGGTATGATGCACTCCATGCAATCCTAATTTCTTGCCGGTTTTCTTTATTCTGTCAACCCACCCCGGGTAGGCTGAAATAGGTGTATTTGCGTAATACGGTATAACCCATAGCCAATCAGAACGTTGTAGCAACGGATCATCTACGTCCATGATAAGAGGGTGCACGTCATCTAACTCTTCAGTTGTTGATCGACTTACCAATAACAATATACCCATAATTATAATCAGTACAATAACAATGATGTGATACATTTTTATTTTATTGTATTTTTATTTATTATAAATAAAAAATGAACAAACAAAAACAACGCTTTAGATCCAAATGCAGCGTTAAACGAAGCAGGCGGCGACCCAGTATCAGAAATAAATCAAGGAACCCCAGTCGCCGACGTAAAGTGTTGCGTGCTGGCTCTACAAGGCTCGAGAACGATTTGGCGGCTGCGCGACGGGCTAATGTCTTGCTTCGCCAACGCTTGCGGTTGACAAATGAACACAACCGACGCTTAAGCGAGGGTCCGGATCGACGGCAACAGTTGATGCAATATTGGCATGAAAAACACGACAATCTATACCGTCAAATGCGCTATGAATTAGCAGATTGGGATACTAAAATAGCACGCTTGCAAAAAAAAATTAACGGGCTCGAGCGCGCCCTAACAAAGTGCAAACACTCTCTCTCGTTTCAAGTTAAACAAAATACAAAATTGTCAGAAAAATTATTAAAACAGTTGCGATTATACTAAGTAAGCCACGGGCGACGAGCAGATCCTTTTTAAATTTAAATGAAATGATATTTTTTTACAACACCTCCATGGGTCTGATAAACGCCGCGTCTTGTTTTGAAGTGTTTTTTGAGAATGCCGTTGTCGTCTACTAAATCGAATACAACGGGTTCTGTATCTTTTATGCGGAAAACTCGCCCTAAATATTGCACAAAGTACTCTTCGATGTCTGCCGCGAGCATGAGAGTATCCAGTTTAGGGTGATCGAACCCGACGCCCACCTTTTGACATGTGCCGATTAAAATTCTCGCCGATTCATCAAACAATTGATTATTACCATAAAGACTCGTTACATTTTCCCCTGTTTCTCTTAGTTTATTGCATAGATACTCGCCTTGTGAAACTCTTTTTACCAACACTAAAAAGTTTCTTTTAGAGAATTTTTTAATGATGCGGACAATAAAATTGTTTCGTTGTTCGTCATTGGCTTGCGAATCAAGGACCAACCCCCAATTAACCCGTCCGTTCATAGTTTTTTCCATTGTTGGTTTAAATCCGGTGTTAACTTTGTAAACAATATGCTTACGATTTAGTTTCCGTATGATTTTATGTTTCCCGAAATAGAATTCGAGCAATATGTCCAAGCCGTCGGGGCGGTACGGTGTGGCTGTTAGCCCGATTAGATACCGGGGGTATACGTGTTGAAGGGATTTTGATAACGTTTCGGCCATTATCATGTGTGCTTCGTCTACGATAACGACGCCTATGTCAGCGAAGTACTGTTTCCCCATTTTTTCCACATTTTGGGCGTTTATAATGTAAAAATCGTAGTTTTCGTCTTTTTTCGTCTTGGGTTTTACGTATTTAACACGAGCAGATGGACAAAACTTGACAATGCTATCTTTCCATTGCTTCATGAGCACGATTTTATTAACGACAATTAAAATTTTGAACCGAATAACGGCAGTTATATTAATAGCAGTTATAGTTTTTCCAAACCCCGGGTAGGCACTTATCATAACGCTGCCATTTTTATTCAAAAGCTTAAGGGCCTCGTTTTTCACAACTCCCTGTTCAGGGCGCAGCGCGCCCTCGAATTTGATGCGCGCGTTTGGGTACGTATCACGCCCAGGTCTTTTTAATTTCAACACCCTCACTGCGTAATAGAAAGGTAGCTTTATGACATTTGAACAGATCGTATAAGGGTGGATATATCTAGGAGGACCCAACCCAAACTTATTTTCAAGTTTGATTAGGAGATCCGAATGGATTTTTACTTGAGTTTCCTTGCTTATAATTTTAATATCAGTCGCTATAGACATCTTTCTTATATATACTTATTCTGTATATATAAGACAATTTTATTTCGTTTCACTTCAAGAATATGAATACGATACCCGTCACAAACAAAGCAAAAGCGATTATAAATAATATAAGAGGGACGAAATCTTTCGCTAATACACAGCCGCCATCTTTTTTTTTCCCTTTGAAACAACTACCGTCCTTCCAAATCGAACACTGGTCAGATTTTTGTGGAGCTTTGTCGCAGGCGTCTTGGTTTTTGGCCTTGGTGTATACATGTCTAAATGCGAGCGTAACAGCAATAACTACGAGTATTATAGAGGTGGCAAATGATGCTAATGAAGGAATAAGCTTCATGTTTATTTTTATTTACGTTAATATATTATTTATTTTTTAAATAATTTGAATACTTGTTGAAACTTATTTTATCAGTTTGAGCCTTGCTATAAACAAAACAATTCAAAACCGGCAGACCTTGTTTCGCCCTTGATTCTAAG
>JAERSJ010000163.1 GCA_016845825.1 Methanobacteriota archaeon | reverse complement strand
ACTCTACAGAGAAAATACCCGCAAGTGAGTATAGCTATTATGAAGGTATGGAAATAGAAAAAAATGGTGATTCTTATTATTTCAAGGTAAATGTTAAAATCAATGAATCTTCAGAAGATGCCCGTGAGAGCTTATTCAGAGATTATTGGACATACGCCGTAATAATAGCTTTAGGTTTCATATATTTTGCATTAAAAAGATGAATCTAGGTGACGTGTTAATTTATTGTGCCCCATTAATAGCTGTTTATTCAATTTACATTCTTCAGACAAGAAAAAATGTGGAACATCTTAACGCTTCATTGATGTCTTTGCTAGGTGTACAAAGTGTATCTCTTGGCATGCTGGTTTATTTTTTCTACACCACAAATTTGGAATATAAGTACGTCTCAGATTATTCTTCCGAAAACTTAAGTATATTCTATAAATTATCTGGTATATGGGCTGGGCGTGACGGAACACTGTTGATATGGACCTGGAGCGCCACTCTTTTCATGATTATGGAAAGAAGGTTTAATACCCACAAGGATAATCAAAAAGAACTTACAACAATTATATGTTGCTTTCTAATTTTAGCCCTTTCCATAATTCAGATTTACATTAACCCTTTTCGAACAAATGAAACTGTACCTCTAGAAGGAAATGGATTGAACCCTTTATTGTTATCTCCATTCATGATAATTCATCCCCCTGTAGTATTCATTTCCTATGGGATGGTAGTACTAGTATATGCTGCAGGAATGGCTTATTTACTGAGTGGAGAGAAGAATTGGAATGAAACAATAAAAAGATGGGGGAGGGCGTCATGGATAGGAATGAGCTTAGCTCTCATCTTAGGTGGTTATTGGGCTTATGTTACCTTAGGATGGGGCGGATATTGGGCATGGGATCCTGTTGAAACTGCAGGACTCTTACCTTGGCTATCTATGACTACTTTGCTACATACTTCAGTAATGTCTAAAAAAAGGGATGATTATGTTATTCTAGGCCCTTTACTTGCAATGTTGACCTTCATATTAGTCCTTTTGGAATCGTTTGTTACAAGGGGCGGAATATGGTCATCTGTTCATGCTTTCATCGTTGAGGAAACAGGAGGAACTTTCTCACGATTTTGGTTTGTTTTAGAAGAAGACATTTCAGTAAGAGGATTCTTCATAATGATGATTTTATCAATCATTTTAACATTATATTTAGTAATTCAAAGATATAAAGGGCTTGAAGAAAAGGAAAACAAAACTTTCAAGAATTTAAATGAGGTGTTTGATGAAGAAAATGTTTTTTTTGCTGCAATTTACACCCAATTACTGATTTTAACAGTAACACTAGTGTTGTTACTTGTCAGAAGTAAAGGGTATATGGCTCCTGAAGTATTTGAAATAAGATTAGCTCCGTTTGTAGTATTACTTGCTGCTATTTTTACAATTCATACTTTAAGACCCTTCTACGAAATGAAAAATATATTGGTGGTTGCAGCACTAGGAATTGTATTTAGCTTAGCTTATGCTATTATTTCCGATGGAAAGGCCTGGATGGTTGGGGCAATGATTCCTTGGGCTGTAATTTGTGGATTCTCTATCTTTAAGTACATGAACCACCACAGAAAAAAGAAACTACTAGGAATGCTGCGGGCATGGGGTCCATATACCGCTCACTTAGGATTCATGCTAATTATAGTAGGTTACTGTTTGTCCTATGGTTTAGATGAAGAAAATACTGTTAACTTAGAAGAAGGAGACAGACGAATCGTAGGTAAATATATTATTGAATTGATAGATATTGAAATGAATCCACTCGAAAATGAAATTGAACTAATTGCTTATATCACCTTAGAGAACAAGAATTCAGGAGAAATTGTTCTTGAGGATAAAATATCTAAGAAAATTGAAAGTGGAACAAATCAAGAAACTACTCAAATTTACCTAAGGCATGATCTTGCTAGAGATCTCTACATTACTTTAAACAGTGCGACACCAGGAAATGAGAACGAAAATAGTCGTGCTATAATTACCGTTAGAGATATTCCTGGAATCATTCTTGTATGGATTGGATCTTTGCTAACAATAGTAGGAATGCTAACAACTATGTTTACCGAATGGAAGCCCGGGAAAAAATGGTTAAAGAAAATATCAAAAAAAGTGCCAGACCACTAGCGTTGTCGTCCTGGCAAGATGTCAGACACCGTATTTCTTCTCAACCCCGCGACCCACTCGAGCGTCGGTAGTCCACGGTAAGGCTGCTCCCTTCCGGGCCTGACCCGGTTTCCATGATGAAGACTCGACATTTACCCTCCGGTAAATATCTGCAATCACCTGCGACCCCGAGGGACAGGATATCTCAGTTGAAATGCGGATTAGACAGCTTACTGGGTGCGCCGTCACTAGCTGTCGCCCCCCCTAAAGGCGGTTGAGGGTCACAGGGTACGTCTAGCTCCCCGGCCAAGTCCAGCTTTACCTCTCTCCTATACTACTATTTGGAGTTTTGCATGCCAAAAATCTTTCTAATGCCACTTGCTGGACTATTGAAAAGTCGTTCTGTCCAAGTTATTTTTTCAGTACTAAATTGGTTTAAAATTGCTTGACCGTATGGCTCAATAGTTTCACTTGCAACGTTAGCATATCCTCTCTCATGAATTTCAGTTAAAGTGTCTGAATAGTAACCTAGTATATTTTCATAAAGCATTTTGCCAGCCACATTGGGCGCACTAACGGTTAAGCCTCCTAATTGCTTTACCCGATTAGTTGTTTGTAAAGTTAATAACCCTCCCAATTCCAACAAAGACTGCCCTTCATCTGTTGCAGTATTCATAAAATCTTGGAGCACATTTGACATTTCTGTAACAGTACTACTTGCAATACTGCCTGAATTAGATAATAAATCTGATATTGAATCTCTTATTTCCTCAATATTTGATAAAATCTCATCTTTAGTTAAAGGCGGTGTATCTATATTTTGAGCAAAGCTGGTTGTCGTTCTCTCTAAACCTTCAAAAAGAGTAGTGAATGAATCTGCTGAGGTCTCAGGATCAATATAACCATTTTCTATCATTTCTTCGTGAAGTCTTTCAAGATAGGCTTGTCCTCCTTTAACTGAATCTGCAAAAAAAGCAAAGAACCATAAAGGTGACAAATGGATTGTTGCAATGCCTACACCTTCAATGGTATTCCCAATTAATTTCCTTGTGGCAAACTCCCCTTCCAATCCCTCATCATCGTATACTCCTTTAACACCACCAATATTTTCAACAGTAAATCTCAAGATATTGCCTACAAAAATATTGTAACTAGTAGTATCTTTTACAACACCAGGAACTAATATGTCTGTAGTTTCCTTGAAAATACCGCCTAAAAGAGCAGAAAGACCACGAACATAGCGCTCAGGCAAAGATAATGCGTAAACCGTTCCATTCCACAGAAATTTAGCTGCATCCTTCAAAGGTTTAACCATCTATGATTTTACCACCAATAATAACCGTATCAATATGATTTATTCCAAAATGATATGTTAAATGTCTATAATCTGGAACATCACATATTAACAAATCTGCGCGCCAACCTTCTGAAATGGCTCCCCTGTCTTTTTTTCCAATTGCAAAAGCTGCATTTATCGTGGACGAAACAAGAGCTTCTGCTGGAGTCATTCCCATTCTGAAAACCGCTAATTGTTGCACTAGCTGCATCGATTCAGTATAGCAGTTAGGATTGCAATCTGTTGCCAAAGCTATAGGAAGATTATTTGCTATCATTTTCCTAGCTGGTGAGTAATGGTCCGATAATAAAGCAAAAGGAGTTCCTGGCAAAAGGACTCCTATGACCCCAGAATTGCTAAGTTCCTTAATTGTTTCTAAGGAACTTCCTGCAAGATGATCTGCAGTTGCTACTCCTAGTTCAGCACCTAAGCGTCCGCCACCTGTGTCTCCAAACTCATCAGCGTGTATTTTTAACTTGAAACCTAGGGATTTTGCAGCGGTTAAAATTTCTTTTGATTCGTCAACTGTAAAGGCTCCTTCTTCGCAAAATACATCACAATATTCTGCTAAATCTTTAACTAAAGGAAGAATTCTAATTACTTCTGATACATATTCAACCTTACTCAAGCCCTCTGGAAATGCATGAGCACCCATAAAGGTAACAACTGTGTCTGCTAAATTCAGAGACTTTAACCAGTTAGCTACTCGTAATTGTTTCAATTCTGTATCTTCATCTAAGCCATAACCTGACTTAATTTCAATTGTAGTAGTACCAAATTGTACAGCTTTCTTGAACCTTTTCAACGTTTGTTCTCTTAATTCGCTCTCATCAACGGCACGAGTCTCTCTAACTGTGCGAAGAATTCCTCCACCATCTGCTAAAATTTCTTGATAACTTTTGCCCTTTAGCTTCCATTCAAGCTCATGCTCTCTAGAACCTGCCCAAACTAAATGTGTATGCGGATCTACAAAGCCAGGAACTACAACCTTACCTGTAACATCTATTACTTCTGCCCCTGGTGCTTCTATATGTTTTGCAACTTTAATTATTTTATCTCCTTCAATTAAAATATCGGTATTGGCACGTCTGTCGACGACGCCCATCGCATCTCCGAAATGAGGCTTAACTGCAGGTCTAGGCGTTACAACCTCTGATGCTCCGCGTAAAAGATACACTCTTGGCTATAGAGGGAAGGTCATAAAGACCTTACTTCATTGAAGCTATAATGCTAGAGATGAAAGTCTTCCGTGAATCGCCAGAAAAGATTTTTGAAGACTTAGAGAAACGTAATTTGCCAAAAGACATTGCACTAAGTGTTATTGATTTAGATAATAAATGGAGGAAACTAATCGAAAAAGGCAATAGATTAAGGGCTAAAAGAAATACTATCTCAAAAACTATTGGAGAACTCAAAAAGAAGGGAAAAGATTTTTCAGAAGTACTTAATGAAATGGCAAGTCTAAAGAATGATTTAGCCCAAAATGAAAAAGATACTGAGGAAACGCTAAGAATTAGAGACTCAAAAAGGATGGTTGTTCCAAATCTATTAGAGAACGAGGTGCCAATCGGAAAAGACGAAAACGGAAATATAGAATTATCAAAGAAAAGTGTAATAAATGATAATAAAAGATGGCTTTCACATCAAGAAATTCTAGAAAGAATTAATGGAGCTGATCTAAAAAGAGCTTCTAAAATAACTGGGAGAAGATTCTATTTCCTTACTGGAGATTTGGCTAGACTGGAACTTGCTCTAATTAATTTTGCAGTAGAAATGCTTTGTGAAAAAGGATACAGCCTAACAACTCCGCCTTTTTTAATGAATAAAGAAGCCTACGAAGGAGTAGTTGATTTGAGTGATTTTGAAGATGTTATGTATAAAATTGATGAACATGACTTGTACCTTATTGCAACATCAGAACATCCGATTACCGCAAGATTTAAAAATGAAATAATTGAGCTAAAAGAAGGGCCTCTGAAATTTGCCGGAATTTCTACTAATTTTAGAAGAGAAGTGGGAGCTCATGGAATTAGCGATAGAGGGATTTGGAGAGTGCATCAATTTTCTAAGGTTGAACAAGTAATCCTTTGTAAGCCAGAAGACTCAAAGAATATGCACAAAGAGATACTAAATAATGCAACAAATATATTTGAAAAATTAGAAATACCTTACAGAGTAATTGATATCTGCACAGGAGATATTGGTACTGTAGCAGCTCGAAAATTTGATATTGAAGCTTGGATGCCATCAACAAATCAATGGAAAGAGGTTGTAAGTGCTAGTAATTGCAAATCATATCAATCTGTTAGGCTAAACATGAGATACAGAACAGCTGAAGGTACTGACTTTCCTCATACTTTAAACTCAACTGCAGTCGCAACTACTAGAGCTTTAGCTGCAATACTTGAAAATAATCAAACTGATAATGGAGATGTAATCATTCCTAAAGTACTAAGAAAATGGATGGGGAATCAGGAAATAATAGAAGCTAAATGAAAAAAGGATTAATCTTAGGAAGATTTCAGCCACTACATATGGGCCATCTTTCTATATTTGAAACTGTAATTGATAACGATGAAGAACTGGTGATATGTGTAGGTTCATCCAACAAAAAAAGAACTAAGAAAAATCCTTATACTTCTTTCGAGAGAATGCAGATGATCAAGTCTGTTTTATCGAACTATAGCTGTAATTACGAGATTTTTGAAATCCCAGATATAAATAACAATGATTTATATGTAAATCATTTAGAAAATATTGTGTCTCCTTTTGATAAGGTTTATACGGGTAACAAACTAGTTAAGGAACTATTTGAAAATGCTGGATATCCCGTAATAGTTCCTCATTTAATCAACCGCGAGGCTTGGCAGGGGGTTTCCATCCGTCAGGCGATGAAGGACGGTGGTGATTGGGAAATGGATGTCCCTGCAAGTGTAGCAAAAATAATTTCTGATATTGAATTGTCATAGCGGGCCCCCTCCCTCCTTTGACTAATCTACTTTTACTTTCGTTCCTTTAGGTTTATCAGATTCTTTTTTAGTTAATACTAAATCTAATATTCCATTTTTGTAAGTAGCTTTCGAAGATTCAGTTTCTACCACAGAAGTTAAATCAATGCTTTTGAAGTATTTACGTGATTCAGTCTTAACATTGACTTCCACTTTATCTTCCATGACATTAATATCTATATCTTCCTTGTTAACGCCAGGAAGTTCAACCGTAATTGCAATTTGATCGTCTGTCTCATTAATGTCTGTAAGAGGCTCTCTCCTTGTGTCTACTGTAGGCTTTTCTCCTTTCTTTCCGAACGGTTTCATCCTTGTATTACCAAAGTCTTCAAAAACCGGAAAACCATCTGGACCTGTTTTAACTGAAAAACCAAAAACAAATGGATTACTGATATCGTTATGTAGATTGTTACCTTCTAGAGCATCTCTCATTAAACTATCCATTTGCTTACGCATTTTTTGAAATTCTCCATCTAAATTATTGAAGATGTCATCTATATTCCAATCCTCGCCACTAAACCAATCGTCTTTTCGTTTTCTGTTCATATTTCTCCAGTAAACAACCTTTAGTTGTAAACCTTTAGTTTAGTAGCTATATTTAAAAGTTATTTAGGTCTCATCTTCAGCTTCAGAAATCACAACTGCTTCTGCAACAACAGGTTCGGCTGCTACTGGCTGAGCAACAACAGGTTCGGCTGCTACAGGTTGAGCAACAACAGGTTCGGCTGCTACGGGTTGAGCAACAACAGGTTCAGCTGCTACGGGTTGAGCAACAACAGGTTCGGCTGCTACGGGTTGAGCAACAACAGGTTCGGCTGCTACAGGCTGAGCAACAACAGGTTCGGCTGCTACAGGATGAGCATCTACAGGTTCCGCCGCTACTGGCTGAGCCACCACAGGTTCGGCTC
>JAERSJ010000162.1 GCA_016845825.1 Methanobacteriota archaeon | reverse complement strand
GTCAATGTGACAGGAAAGCAGTAGCCAGGATAAAGTTAGGAGAGAGCAATGACAGCAGATGGCTATGCCTAAAACATTACAATCTATACATGAACGCAAATTCTGAGCATAAAGTCGTATTCCAGAAAGCAAGTGAGATACAAAGAGAGTAAGCAAAGGGATAAATAACACTATAGACAGTAATAATACATGGTCAAAGTAAAGAAATCAATACAACGACTAGTAAACGCTACTAGTATGTATGATCTTCATCTTCACAAAGAAGATGCCTACTTTAATCAATGTGTTTCTGGTGCTAAAGTGGTCAGAAAAGAATATGTCACACGTAAAGACATAGAAGAAAACTTGGCACGAATATACGGAACATATTGATTTTCTTTTTTTTTATTAGGGCGGACTAACTTACATTTTCGGAAATATTTTTTGGCTTTAAAAAACGACTTTTTTTACCCATATATAAGTGTTACGGCGGTGTGGCTTTTTTATATACTGTATCATAATTTTATAATTCTATGATACTAACACCCCACGCCTAAGAATTTAGTGATCATCTTATATCTAACTAAAAAAATTAGATATTATGGAATATTTCGGAAAATTAACAGATTCAGATATTCAATTAATTACTGAATCTTCCGTAAATGAGATGGTAAAAGAGAAAATAATAACTAAATTTCTTGAGCCTGAATCAATTATTGCTCCATCTTTGGAAAATAAATTCAAAGAAACAGTGATTTTACAACACTAATTTTTTTAAGTCGTGGACTATTTAAGTACCTGAAAGTACGGTACTTATAAAGGCAAAAAAACGATACGTTTATATTACCCACGATTCACGCCTACCCACGCCTAATATAAACTTATCTATCCATATTTAAACTATTTAAACTCACGAAACATTTATATAAGGGGAAAAGGCGCACTTGTTTTAAATAAAGTGTAGAAAGTAATTGTACGTGTTAACTTTGTCATAATCAACGCTCAATAATAGGGTTGTGATAGTGTGACACGTACTAATAATCTAATACTAATGTCTTATAATAATGTTGCTATAGGTGTATTTGTTCCCTATCTTTACCCCTTTGTTAATCTTAATTCACTCTGTCCTTTATATACTGTGGACTTTAAAAAAAATGATTAAAATCCGCATTCTTTACACTCTTCATGCAAGTGTTTCATGCAAATCCATCTTCCATCAGAAACAAAAAACATCTGTTTTCCGTTGTTTTTGTCATAAAGACCTATCATACCTATATTATATAATATCCTTAATATATACCTTTCTTATCAATTTATTTTATCCTTTTGTCTATATTCTTTAATAATATCCTTAGCTTCCTCAAAGGCACATATTAAGCCTAAAGTTATGACACCAGCGAAAGCACTTAACATTATTACACTAAATGCGTTAATCTCTATCATGGTATCTATCCCCTTGTGCTTCCTCATATTCTAAGGCTAAATTACTATATTCCATGAGTTTACTTAATACTTGTTCGTCTGTATAGTCCTTATTTATTGCATCATCTCCAAATGCTATTTCGTAAACAGATTCTACAAAATCATAATAATTCATGCCTTTAATCTCCCATCTATGAATTTTTCAAAGGATCCTAATATTTGACCCTTTGATAATCCTTGATTTAGGCACTCGTCGATATAGTCGTTTATCTCATCGCAAAAACGAATATGCTTGTTTATTTCGTCTTGCATCAATTCCAGCCGTCTCCTTGGTGCCTACATGTGATTTGATAAGGCACTTGACAGTTCTCCTCATTACAAGTAAATTCCGCCTCACAATCTGGGCACTTATGATTCATGCCTCTTTGTCCTCCTCGTCGTATATTCGGGCTATTTCTGCTAATTCTTTTAATGCCTCTATTACTGTTTCTTTAGGGATTATTGGATTATTCATACCTCTTTTGCCTCCTCATACTTTCTATTTTCCTCTATGGTTTGCTGGAATGATTCTATTATTTCCTTCCAGTTAACTCTATGAAGGCTTACTTTATCGGTTATGATATTCTCATCCATGAGGTAATCAACATACTCTTCAAGCTGATCAGCCCTTTTAAACTCGTACTCATGTGGGTTTAATTCCTTGTCACATATTTCTAGAGTTTCATGATACATGCCTTCTTCGTTGCATAACCAGAGATTAATATTCCATGTTTCCCAATTGGTCCAACCGTTGCAAGTTTCGTCAATCATTTTAAAACCTCCTCTAGTTTGATTCTGATATATTCCCAATCAGCACCTAAAGCTTGATTTCCTTCTAGTATGGCTTTTACTTGTCGAGATATTACAACCTCTAAGAGTCTTTTAAATTCCTCCATCACTTTGATTTGTTTCTCGTATTCGTCTAGTAGTTGATTTAATAGCATCTCTGAATCTAAACTAAAGTGAGAATTACTTTCATGTAATTCAGCAATTCGCTTTTTTGTGTCTAGGTTCATATTAAAACCTCTTTCATGTGTTTGCATTGTCCTGATTTGGCTTTTTGCCTATAAATATAATCTGGGCATGTGCAACTTTTACTCGTAACCTCGTAAAAGGTTTGAGCGTTAGATGAACTTTGAACTTTCATATTATCTATAATATAGCGTTCTATATATTGTCTTTTAATTTAAATTTGTAAAATAGTATTATATCAAAACGACCTTCTTTTGCCAAATAAAGGCTAAAATGAACTCCTTTTGCTAAAAAAGCGTGAAAATATAGTTAGATTTATAAAACGAGCCTATAATTAACCTCTATGATTCAAAGAAGGTCAAAATTGGCTTCTTTTAGGCATTTGAGCCTAAATTCAGCCTTTTTTAAAATAAATCGTGAATTTGTTAAAGTCCACAATTTAGACAAAGCTAACTTTTTTAGCTGAATCTAATGCAAACACATATAAAGGGGAAAGCCTTATATAGCTAAAAATCCTGGAACTTTTTTAAAAGTTATATAGTACGTACAAAATTTTTTTCTTTTTTTACCACAAAGTATCAGCAGAGCATTTTCCATTGAGACATGATTTTTTACCCTCCCCCCCCTTGTATTTTTTGGTCTCTGAAATTGGCTTGATAACCATTCCGTCTGGTGTCATGTATGCTGCCATGTTGTCTGCCAGGTCATGTCTTAGGTACGTGTTTGCTCCTACTGCACAGTTCTTTCCTACCTTTACGTGCTGGTGTATTATTGCATTGGACCATATCTCTGTACTGTCTCCTATCTCACAAGATCCTAGCAGTATTGCTCCTGTTGCCACGATACAATCATTTCCTATGATACAGTTGTGGCTTATGTGTACCCCATTGTCTATCTTTGTGCCCTTACCAATAACTGTGTCACGAAATCTGCCACGATCTACGGTGCAGTTGCTGCCAATCCATAC
>JAERSJ010000161.1 GCA_016845825.1 Methanobacteriota archaeon | reverse complement strand
AAAACCCCTAGTGATTCAACATGCTCGGAGCCGGGGTGGCTCAGCCTGGTAGAGCGTCGGACTCATAGGGTAAAAATAGTTCCGGCTATGCCTGGGACATCCGAAGGCCGCGGGTTCGAACCCCGCCCCCGGCACCATAATTTAAGGTCGAAAATCAGTGATCTTCTTTCCGCTGATTTTTGCGAGAGACTCAATGCATTTGTCGTTTTTAGTGCAAATTTGAAAATAACATTCTAGACTGCTTTCAGTCTTAAATTTTTGTTTACAAACTTTACACTTACTTGATGAATTAAACAAAACAATGTAGGAATCTTTGCGGAATCTATACTCATAACTTCCACTTTTTGTTTGAACTAAAATTGCAGTTTCATGCGATTCACGACGGCCTTTATCTCCAAAACTTTCGTTACGTCCATAAATATATCTGTAAACAAATAACAAAGGATAGGCTAAGGCTAGCAACAAAGCCACCGCGAGTTCCCCCGAAATAACTATAATAATGACAAAAATAAAAAGTGCAATACCTATTCCATATATCTTTTGGAAAAAAACAGACTTAGCTTGATCTCCTTTTTTGAACTTATAATCAGTTTCTAATTCATATTGACGATCTGATAACACTTAGAATCTTTATTCCCATTCAATAGTTCCAGGTGGTTTGTCAGTTATGTCATAGACGACGCGGTTAACTTGAGACTTTAATTCACGAGTTATTCGCTCAGAAATTTTTTTGAGAACCGAATATGGAATTTCTGCAGCTTGAGCGGTCATGGCGTCATAACTGTGAACTGCTCTTACTGCAATTGTATTTCCATACGCCCTTACATCTCCTTGAACTCCTACTGTTTTAATCGGTAAAACTACTGCAAAATATTGCCAAGGTAATTCCATAATTCCTTCTTTTGAGGCTAATTCAATCTCTTGTTCAGCTATGTGACAAGCCTGCCTAACAACTTCTGTTCTTTCAGGAGTTGCTTCTCCCATAACTCTGACTGCCAAACCTGGACCTGGAAATGGTTGCCTTTGAGATACTGAAACTTCTAGGTATTCAGCAAGACTTCTTACTTCGTCTTTGTATAATTCTCTTATAGGTTCACAAAGAACCATGTCCATATCTTTAGGTAAACCTCCAACATTATGGTGAGATTTGATTGTGTCTCTCAGACCGCCGCCAGATTCTATCCAATCTGGAGCTATAGTTCCTTGGACCAAAAACTTACCTCCATAATCCTCAGCTTCTTTTTCAAAAACTCGAATGAATAATTCACCTATAATCTTTCTTTTCTCTTCAGGATCGGTTACTCCTTTTAGCCCTGCATAAAATTTCTCTGATGCATCAACAACTTTGTGCTTGACTCCAAGCGTACTGAGCATTGAAGAAACGTATTCAGATTCTCCGAGACGCATATAGCCGGTATCAACATAAACTGCGAGAAGATTATCTTTGACTGCCTTTGCAGCTAAAACTGCAGCAACTGTAGAATCTACACCGCCTGATGCTGCAATGATTGCTTTCTCTGATAGTTCAGTCTTTAGCTTTTCCACAGCTTCATTCGTAAATTTTTCAGGATTGAAAAATGCCATTATTTTTACCATTAGAAAGGGCTATAGTACTTTATCGCTACAAATCCTATTTATCAGGCCTCTAATCGGGAGATATGGCAAAAGAATTAGTTTGGATTGATTTAGAAATGACAGGACTAAATCCACAAATTCATAAAATAATTGAAATTGCTACAATCATAACGGATTCTGAACTGAATATCATTGCCAAAGGACCGGATTTAGTAATTAACGCATCTGATGATGAGTTGAATAAAATGAATACCTATGTTAGGGATATGCATACCAAATCAGGTCTAATTGATGAAGTTAGGAAAAGCTCATTAACAATAAGAGATGCTGAAATTAAAACTTTAGAATTTATTAATAAACATATAAAAGCCAAAAATAAACCACCTGTTTGTGGAAACTCAATTGGAACTGATAGAAGATTTTTAGATGCTCAGATGAATGATCTAGAAAATAGATTTCACTATCGAGTTGTCGACGTTTCTTCTATCAAGGAATTAGCTAATAGATGGTATCCTGATATCGATATGAACATCCCTTCAAAAGCTGAAAACCACAGAGCATTAGAAGATATCATAGAATCAATTGAAGAATTAAAATATTACAGGGAAAAATTATTCATCTAATATGAACGGAAAAAATGTTCTTGTAACTGGTGCAAATGGACATGTTGGATATGTACTAACTAAATTACTTGTTGAAAGAGGGTATAATGTCAGAGCTAGTGTTAGAGATAAAGATAATAAAGAATTAACTAAAAATCTGTCTGATTTTGATGTTGATATTGTAAGCCTAAATTTGATGCACCCTGAAACAATAGAACCTGCAATGGCGAATATTGATGGAGTGTTTCAGGTAGCTGCAGTCTACAAAAGCTGGGCAAAAAAACCTGAGGAAGAAATCATTAATCCATCTATTATTGGAGGAATAAATGTTTTGAAAGCTGCATACAATGCTGGAGTAAAGAAAATAATATTCACATCAAGTACTGCCGCAGTTGGACGAAGCGGACCTAATGGAAAGGCTTTAACTGAAAAGGATTGGAATTCGAAGTCTAAGCACCCTTACTCTTATGCTAAAACTGAAGCTGAAAGAAGAGCGTGGGATTTTTCAAAAGAAATGGATATGGAAATGGTTGTAATGAACCCAACTGCAGTGATTGGTCCATATTTCCACAGACATACTCCTAGTACTTTCTTATTTGATAAAATACTAAAAAATGAATTACCTCGATTACCTCCGCAAACCTTTGGATATGTTGACGTAAGAGATGTAGCTTTGGCCCACATCTTAGCTTATGAAAGTAAAAATGCTGAAGGTAGACATATTCTTTGTACACAGTGCTTAGATGGGTTTGAATTGATGGACATTATCAAGAATGTTGATCCTGAAATTAAGGTACCAACTAAAATTGCTCCCATGTGGCAAGTAAGATTATTTGCTAGATATGAAACAACAAAATCCTGGTTCGGATATACTCCTGCTCTTTCATCTGAGACTGTGAAAGAGTACATGGGAAAAATTACTAATTACGACTCTAGTAAAGCTAAAGATGTCCTAGGATGGAATCCTATGGCTATAGAAGACTCTGTTAGAGATACTTTAAACTGGATAAAACAAACATTCAATTAAGGATTTTTACAAACAATCATCTTTGTATGGGTCGTGAAACTGTTTACTCGTTCTTCACTCAAAATTTCAAGCCCACACTTGGTGATTACATCTTTGAAATCAACATGTTTTCCGAGACCTAAACGCTTTCTGAATGGATTCCAGAGTGTACCTATTATTCCTTTTTTATCTTTGTAGTGATTAACTATTGCTATCAATCCTGATGGCTTAGTAACTCTGACAATTTCTTTGAGAACTACTTCTGGTTCAGCTACCACTGCTAAGGTATGTGCAACAACACAATGATCAAATTGATTAGTATCAAACTCCAAAACGTGGGCGTCCATTTGTTGAAAATTAATATCTGCAACAAATTCACCTCTGTCTTGCCTGTTTCGTGCTTTTACCAGCATTGGTTCACTATAATCTATTGCTTCTACTTTGATATCTTTTGGCACATGAGTTAACGATATTCCTGTTCCAACTCCAACTTCCAAAAGATTATCTCCTTTTTTTAGTCCAAGAGAATTATACATTTTTGAGTGACCGTCTGCAAAAGAAGGTGCCATGAATCTATCATAAATTGGCGCATAAAGACGATAAATTCCATGTCTATGTTTTCTCTTACTGTCTGTCATTAAAGACATATCGGTAATGGGTTTATACTATTAACATGTCTTATCTTGATCTAACTTGAGACAGAACATACCAAATACCAATAAATCCGACAAATAAAATAGTTCCCGAACCAAAACCAGGATCCGCGCCATTCCATGACGAAGGATCTTGTAAAACACCATCGCCCTTAGTCGAGACAAACCAAACAAAATATGCTGAAAAAGAGGACATTAAAAATATGAAAAAAGCTATAACATATTTTACATGACTTGGAAGTGTTTTACCCGTAGCATAATATTCAAACATACTTTTCCCAAAATATTTATTTGACAAAGACCATCGAAAAAGTGTCTCATTAGATAAAGAAAAAAGAAAAGCTGCTGGAACTGCCCAAGAGACAGTAGGCCATCCCGGAATCCAAATTCCAATTATTGCAAACAATACAAAAAGATAGCCTAGTGAAACGTAAATTCTACTCTTTAACGGGCTACTTGATACACAATATTCATCTACAATTTCATCAATTGTCTCTAACCTTTTGGAATTAGACATATTCAATATTAATTACTATTAGAGAGGCTCATTAAAGGTTACTTTCGGCTTCCCTAAATTAAAAATGAAGAATAATAATTTATATCGTAGCCATTTCGTGCTTATGAATAAGAGTGTTTTATGCATTTTACTGGTCCTGTCGGCATCACTGACAGGATGTATGAAAGACTCTTCAGGCGAAGATTACTATCCTGACCTTAAGAGCAGATATGCCTTGGATTGGGACATGACTCACAGCTTTTCTAGAGTTTTAGAGCAAGGCCCTCATTATGCATTAGATGTTCAGGAGGCCACTTTTACTGTTGACACTAGTGATGTTTGGGAAAGTGGACCTGCAGAAGCTGATGTACATCTCTCATATTGGCTACCAAGTAATACACTAAAAGGTGAAAAAGTACCTGTAATAGCAATAATTAGCCCATATTTTTCCTACGGACAACCTGGGGATGAATCAGGACATACTGGTATAGTTAGTGCAGGTAGAGGTGAATTTATTTATGAAAATTTTGTACCGCACGGATATGCCTTTGCTCAAGTAGCTGTATTTGGAACTGAGCTATCTACCGGATGTTTTGACTATAGAGGTGCAGGTGAGGGCTTAGGTATTCATAACGCCGTTGAGTGGCTGGGAAGCCAAGAATGGAGTAATGGACACGTCGGTCTGTATGGTAAGTCCTATGAAGGTGCTACACAATGGGAAGCAGCCGCTATAGGGAGTGAATACCTGAAAACAATCGTTCCAATTAGTGGTACAACTGCATTACATCCCTTACTTTACAAAAACGGAAGTGCTGAAGCTCGGTCACAAGTAATGCATATGAATTATTTTTCAAGTACTGTTGACTATAATGCAGATGATTTGGACAATGTGTGTCCCGACATATTAGAAGGACTATTTGCTGGACCTGTAACATACGGAGCTGGTGAACTAGATCCATACATGGAAAATTACTATAACGAAAGATCTCACATTGATAAAGCATTTCAAAATTGGAAAGGATCTGTCTACTGGATACAAGGAATGCAAGACTGGAATGTTGATCCCCACCAAGTATTCAGTAGTCCTGACGGAACTCCTTGGTATCAACGATATGAAGAAGCCGGTTTTGATGTGAAAGGAATGCTCGGACAATGGGAACATAATTATCCTGACCAATGGACAAAACACAATGCTCAAGAAACAGGATATGGGGCTGAAGCTATACACAATATGACTAGATGGGACTGGGCTCAAGATTTATTTGAATGGTTTGAATATTATCTTAAAGGAATAGGACCAAAACCAAATTTAAATGTTCAAGTACAGAGTAATGATGGGCAATGGAGGGTTGAAAATACATGGCCTCCTAAAAATAATGAAAAGAAAACTATCTCATTAGCAGATTGTCAGAATTCAGGAGCTTTTGTAACTGGACTTTCGGTGGTCGGAGGAGTGACTCAGCAGAGTATTACTCTAGACTGCCCTGCTATTTCAGAAGCTGATATTACTCATATATCGGGACTTGTCAGACTACACCTAGATACAATTGCTTTTTTTGATGGGGGACAAATTTTTGCTGAAATGCAAGATGCAGGCACTGGCATGAGACTAGGTCATGCTACAATGGATATTCGCTACCACGCAGGCGGCTCCGAACCGCAAACTGTACTACCAAATGATAGAGTAATGATGATGATGGAATTCCAAGCCATGGATGCTACCATTCCAGCTGGTCATGGAATAAGATTAATTTTAACTGACTCTGGTGAAGACTACTTAGCTCCATTATGCGGAAATGCATGTCCTGTACATGTTTTATCTTCAACTTCAAATATGATAATTCCTGTGATTGATGTAAAAGAAAATCAACTTTTCATAACTCCCCAATCAAGTAGTGCTGCAAATAACCTATAACTAAACTAGATTAACTAATTCTGTACCTTTAACGGAGATATTTTCGTAGGTTATATATATTTTAATTGAGCAAGTTACATTGCAAATATCAAAGTCATTTTCATATATCTCTAGCACCTCATTCTCTTCCCAGAAATCTGATTTACTAGTCTCAAGAATTGTACATTTAGCTGGACTAACTAGGAGTGGATTTGAAAGTGCAGGGAATTCAGTATTTCCTAAGGCACCAATCATGAATGAAACATAGCGTGCCTCATCATCTTTATTGTAGTAACTTGTAAATTTAATTTTGAAATAGTCGTCATCTACTTTAATCACATAAATTTTATCTTCAGGTTCAACACGGTGAGTACTGAGCTTATAAT